>NZ_JABBWW010000005.1:0-361641 GCF_014161385.1 Microbispora sp. H10670
GCCGTCAGGCCATGCAGCCAGGACCGCTCAGCATCGGTCAACTCGATGGGTATTGCAGACGGACCCGGATGCCCCATACACATCAGGATAAGTATTTATCCGACGAATTTCAGGCGTATGGCACTAGGACACTCAACCGGTGTTCGCGTCGCGATAGTCACGGACCTGCCGGCTGAAAGGGTCCTGGATATCGTCGAGTACACCGATGGCGATGTCGAGAAGCTGCCTCGCGGCGGTAGACCGCCCGGACTCGACATGTAGCCTGGCCACCTCGAAGAGAGAACAGGCGTATCCGAGCAGATCTCCGACCTGTTGGCGGATTTCGACTGCCTGTTCATACCATTCGAGCGCCTCGCCGAATCTCTTGAGCGCTCTGCAGACGTCGCCGAGTCCGTGCAGGCATTTCCCCTCGGTGTACAGGTCGGCGGTCTCACGCGACGCGTCCAGGGCGCTCAGGTAGTCGTCGTACGCCTGACCGGAATCGCCGAGGTCCAATGCCAGTGCGCCGAGTTCGGTAAGCGTGATCGATTCACTGCGCCGGTCACCGCATTCCCGCTGAATGGCCAGTGCGCGGTACTGATACGCCTTGGCCTCGGCTGTCCGCCCAAGCAGGCGGCTGCTCCATCCCAGGTTGTAGGCGCTGACACTCTGCCAGTGGAGGTCACCGATTTCGCCGCTGAGGCGCGATGCCTCGGCGAAATAGCCGATCGCCTCCTCATGGCGACCGAGGTCGGACTCCGCTCCACCGAGACATATGAGGCTCCAGGCCTCCCCCGGGCTGTCGCCGGCTCGCCGTGCGGCCTGTACGGCGGTCGCCGACAGCTGGAGGCGGTGATGATGGTGTTGGCGCAGGCGCAGAAAGTAGACCAGGGCCACGGGAAGCTTCCATGCGAACTCGTCGAAGCCCATCTGGTAGGCCTGATCCACGGCGGGGACAAGGCTGGACAGTTCGGAGTCGCACCAGGCGAGGGCGGCGGCGGGATTGTCGAACGGTCGCTCACCCGCCCGCTCCGTCGTGGGAATCGGCACATGCATGCGCTCGGGAGCAAGAACGCGATCAGCCGCATCCACCATGCTCAGGTAGTAGGACAGCTCCCTACGCACCGCGGCCGCCGTACCCGCCGCCGTCTCCTCCTCCAACGCCCGCTCCCTGGCGTAGTCGCGCAGGAGATCGTGATAGCGGTAGCGCCTGCGCTCGATCTCCTCGAGCATGTTCACGGCTTCCAGCGCACGCAGGACCCGCCGGGCCTCCGGCACCGGCACCCCGACCAGGGCGGCGGCGGCCTCCAACGAGAAGTGCGGCCCCGCATGGAACGCAAGCAGCCGGAAGGCCCGCGCGGTGGATGGGCTCAACGTTTGGTAGGACCATGAGAACACGGCACGCACCTCCGTTCCTTGATCCGGCGTCGCGAACGCGGCGAGCGCCTGGTCGCCTTTCAACTCCTCGAGGAGTTCCGCGAGATCCGCGGTGCCGCTGACCTGCTGGGCCGCGATACGGATGGTGAGCGGCAGACGCCCGCAGGAGAGCACCAGCCGCGCCGACCCCTCCGTGTCCGTGTGGCCGGAAAGGCGCGCGAATAGTCGGACGGCCTGATCTGTCTCCAGGGGCATGACGGGTATGGGCATGGCTCCGTCGACCGCAACCAGGCTGCCGAGCCTGCTTCTGCTCGTCACGATGGTGAAACAGGTGGCGGACGGGGGGAGCAGCGGCCGTACCTGTCCGGCGTTGTTGGCGTTGTCCGCCACGAGCAGCAGCCGCTTGCCGTCCAGCAGAGACCGGAAGAGGGCGCACATCGCGTCGAGTTCATCGGAGATTCGGGTGACCGAGGCGTTCAGAGAGTACAGAAAACCGCGGAGGACCTCCTCCGGACGTAGCGGAGCACGCCGATCATAACCGCGTAGATCCACGTAGAGCTGGCCATCCGGATACTGTTTCTTCATGAGATGCGCCCAAAATACGGCTAGCGCGCTCTTCCCCACTCCTGGCGGCCCCGAAACAACGGCTATTCCGTTCTCCGTCGCGGCGATCTCACTCAGCTTTTCCATGGCGTCGGCTCGGTCGGTGAAACACGTGGGAGCCCTGGGCAACTGCCGTGGGACAGGCATCGCCTCCCCCGACGTCAATCGGACCCCGCCGAAAATCCTGCTCGCCTGAACGACGTTCGTGGCGCCGCCCGCAAAAGTGTTGTCTCCGGTCTCTTCGTTCTCCTCACGTTCCAAGCGGGTCTCCCGGTCGGCCCGACGGCGAGGCGTCCGGAGCACCGCCGCGACCATCGTCCAGGCCGTCGATTCTGCCTCGCAGACCGGTAATGAACCGCAGGCCGCGGTGGGTGAGCGGCACCTCGGACGCCAAGGTGTCGGTGGCCTGTCTCACCCGCGTACGGTGGAGCCGGAACGCCGCCGCCGCTTCGGGGCCGCTGTCTTCAGAACCGCATGCGAGCGCCAGACGCGAGCACCAGAGTTCGGCGAGTGCCGCATCCGCGTAGAGCTCGTAAAAGATCTCCCGGACGGAAAGGGCCTCCGGCCGCCATGTGACCCCGACCGGCGGATGGCCTTCGGAGAAGAACTCGTACATGTCCAACAGCGCCGTCAGTTTGACATCCTGAAAACCTCGCACAAGCGTTTTCGCCAAGTCCTCGTCGTTGGTCGCGGCCACGTAGATGCTTCCGGAAGGCCCCCGCCCCCTGTCCCTCCCTCGGCGGCTCGTGATGCTTGCGCTCACCGGAATCACCGCCTGCAGCCCCACTCGAAGTACAGCCGCGTGGTCAGGGACGAGCCGCGCGGCCTCGGACCCCCCACGCGCGAGCAGGTCCCGCCAAACCGTCCATTGCGCGGGCGGCAGCCGGCCGGTGACCGGGCTGTCAGGACGGCCGCGGTAAGGGTCGAGGTCGTCGACGGCAAGCGACAGATGAGGTGTGTGCAGGCGCCTGACCTCCAACCATCCGTCCGCGCAGGCATCGACGCGAGCCGATGAGAACATCACAGTCGGACCATCCGCGGCCGTTCGGTACGCACCGACACCCGGCAGGTGCACCAGGCCGTCCCTCACAGGCAGCGGCAGTGTCGCGTCCAGCCCGGCCCTCCAGGCAGCGGCGGCCGCGACGCCTGTCAGATGAGCCCTCTCCCGGTCGAGACGCGTCGTGTCGGCACGAAGGCATCTCATGGCCCAGGGCTCTATGCAGGGGTGAAGGAAGACCTCGGCGATTTCGTCCGGATGACTCATGTCGAGTTCGGTCAGCAACTGCCAACCGGCAGAGACCGGACCCGAATCCGATCGACGACCGTCCGAGGCCACCGCTGCCACGAGAGCGCGATTCATCGAGAGCCGCGTCTCCAGGAGGGTCCTCATCCCGCTGACGGTTCCAGCACCGGCGGCGAAGGCGTCGAAGTCACCATCGGTCAGCATGTGCGCGGGTCCGCGAACGCCGCGCACACCGGCTGCCACTCCGACCCACCGGCGCGGCCCCACCACCTGCTGCGTCAGCACCTTGAGATCTGCGCAATACACGGATGGATTGTCGAAGCCGTTGCCAGGACGGTAGCGGTGCGCGTAAAGACCACCTCCGCAGGGACGAACGACGGGACAGGCCTTGCATTCCTCGCAGAGCGCGTCGTATCCCTGCATCCGGGCGGCCACGCCGGGATGACCGGTAACGTCGTCCACGCTGTGGCTGAAGACCGTCATTCCCGTCGAGGGCGCGCTCTCATACGCGGTCTTCAACGAGTCGGCCTGCTCCCACGAGCCGTCGGTGTCCACCACGGCAAGCGCCACAGGCCCCAGCCCCACCGCTTCGCTATCACTGGGAACCCCTCGCGCCGCCCTGACCATGGAGTTGAACAGGCGGATCGGGACAGGCCGGCCGTCTCCGTCCCACCTCGCGTGAATCCGGCCAAGCCACGTGGCATACGGTGCCGGAACCTCTCCATGACGAGGGGGTGGATTCGCCCATGTCGCCTGAGGCAGCAGGAAATTGAGGCGTGGCGGCGATTCGGCCAGCAGTGCCTCGTACACATCGATCGGATCGTTATCGAGGTCCACCGTGCACAAGATGCCGCCGTACAGATGGCGGAACTCCGGACGCCTGAGCAGGGCGAGACCACGCCTCACCTCGGAATGACTGCTGCGGCCATCGGCATACCTGCGATGCCGGTCGTTGGCAGTCCGGCCACCATCGAGAGAGACCCCGATACGCACACCGAATTGGTCGAACAGCCGGCAGAACTCCTCGGAGAGCAGCACACCGTTCGTCTGAACGGACAGACCCATACCGACCGCCGCAGGCATCTGAGCGCGAAGAGCTGCGATCAATGCGCGCATGCCCGGCACCCCGACAAGGAGCGGCTCGCCTCCGTGCAGGACGACGTGGACTTCCCGCAGCCCATGAGCTCTCGAGTGTTCCGCGATTCGCTCCCCGGCCTTGGCCGCCACGGACAAGCTCATCGCGCGTGGTTTGGCTCGCCAGCTCTGGTCGGCGTGCTCGTAGACGTAGCAATGGTCACAGGCCAGATTGCATCGACCGTGCACCTTGAGTATGTATTCGCCGATCTCGGCCGGCACTAGTCGCCGCCACCGACATCCGAGTTGAACGCGTAGAACGATTTGGGCGAGTCGGATCCGGCAGACGCGGATTCAGGATCCTCGCCTATCGACACGATTCCGTAGACGCCGGCGGTGACGACCGGATCCTGGAACAACTCGGCGAGTGATACGTCTCTCAGATCGGGAATCCGACAGATGGGCATTTTTCCGGTACTCATAGTCCCTCTTTCCGCATGGTCTCGCCGAAGCATGAGCGACCGCCACAGATGAGACAGGTCAAGTATGTTCACCTGCTTTCGCAAGTCAAGACCGCTTTCCAGGAGGTCCGGGAAACGATCTCCAGCGGTTCGACCAGCGGCCCACCACCGGACTCCGCCGTACGACCGAATATCTGGAGTCGCCGGGGACTCCCCCACGTCAACGCACTCTCGCCGGTTTCGCTCGACCGTAATCGCGGCGGGCCGAACTATTCGGCTGCTCACCGGTCATCCCGTAAGGATCTAAACTGTGCACGATGAGCGCCCATCCCACCTCGACGTCCCGCGTAGTGCTCAGGGCCGTCACGTCCGAGGATCAGGCACGGTTCCTCGAACTGGCCAACGCCAGCGCGGCTTTCCACCGTCCCTGGGTCCGGCTGCCCACCACACCGGCGGAGTTCTCGTCATATCTGGCCAGATCGGATCAGGTCAGCGCGGTGTGCATGGTGACCTGTCTGAGGAGCGGAGGAGACCTGGTGGGGATGGTGAACCTCAACGACATCGTCAGGGGTTCCTACCAGAAGTGCATCCTGGGGTACGCCGCGTTCCTGCCCTACGTGCGACAGGGATATATGTCGGAAGCAGTCGCCCTCGCGGTGCGGCACGCCTTCGGGTGCCTGAATTTACATCGCGTGGAAGCGGATATCCAACCGGACAACTTCGTTTCGAGGAGATTGATCGAACGGCTCGGATTCCGCAAGGAGGGATTTTCTCCCGCTTTCATCCAGATAAATGGAGGATGGCGTGACCACGAGCGCTGGGCCATCACACAGGAGATGTGCATACCCGCCGTCGGCCAGGAGCACATGACACCCGAGAACCCGCCGTGACCGTTTACGCTGCCGCACGGGCAGGCACCGGGATGACCGGGCGCATCAGCGAGGAGGCGGACGGGGAATCAGTTGATCGTCAGCCCTCCGTGCACGTCACGTGCCTGGACGACAGTCTTCGCCTGACCATTGAAGACGTTGACGACACCGTCACCGTCGGCCTGGTTCCACAGGTTTTCGCATTCCCGCCGGAACGCCGGGTCCCGGCTGAACTCCTCGTCGAGCGCGGCCGCAAGCCGTTCCCTGGATTCGAGCCGCTCCGGACGCCGCACGAAGCGCTCACGTATTTTGGCGATCAGGATCGGCAGGGCCGTTCCGCCGGATTCACCGACTCCGGTGGCGAGTCCGGTGGCGACGGCGCCTGCGATCGCGAGAGTCAATGGATCCACGTCCGCCCTTTCCTGTCCGGCGATCCGTCCATCATGCACCGTTCGCCTCCTGAATGGGAGGGGCGTGTGTACAAGCGGGCGCCGCTCAGCCTGGCCGCCGGAGGGTGGACCCGCGTCTCGGTCCGCACTCAGGAAGGAACTTGCCGGTGAGTGTGACCCCGGGCAGGATCCGGCGGGTCGACGCGCTGCGCGGGTTCGCCGTCTGCGGGATCATGCTGGTGAACACCTGGCAGCGGACGGCGGAGCGACGTGATCTGTCCCCGTTCGGCTGGGTGATGGAGAACCTGGTCCAGAGCCGCTTCTACCCGATCTTCGCGTTCCTTTTCGGCCTGTCCTTCGCGTTGTTCCTCGGCTCGGCCCGGGAACGCTCGGCCCGCCCCCGGGTCGTCCTGCTGCGGCGCCTGGCCGTGCTGGCCGTGCTGGGCGCGGCGCACACCGTCATCCATCCCGGCGGGGTGCTGCTGCCGTACGCGCTGCTGGGAGTGGCGGTCCTGCTCCCGGCGAGCCTGCTGCCCCGATGGGTGGTGCTGCTGCTCGGCTGCGGCACGCTGGCCGCCGCCCTGCTCGACTCCGAGCCGTACGTGCTGATCAGCGCGCTGTTCCTGCTCGGCCTGGCCGCCGCCCCGAGCGTGGCGGGCGGCTGGGGAGACCTGGGCGGGACGCGGGTCCTCGCCGCCGTCTGCGGAACGGCTGGGGCGCTGACGGCCGGGCTGACCTGGTGGTGGAACCACGCGCCGCCCGGCGGCGGGGTCTACCAGGCGGCGGCGGTGAGCGGCGCGGCCGCCTACGCGGCGGCGTTCCTGCTGCTCGCCCGCCGGACGGCCCTGTTCGAGGCACTGGGACGGATGGCGCTGACGAACTACGTCACGGGCACGCTGGTGATCGCGGTGGCGCTGCCGCCGCCCGCCACCGGCGGTTCCGGCGCCGTCGTCGTCGTGGGGCTCACCGTCGTGACCCTGGCCGCGCAGGCCGCCTTCTGCCGGTGGTGGCTGGCCCGCCACCGGTACGGCCCACTGGAGCGGGTGTGGCGGACGCTCACCTGGTGGGGAGAGCCGCCCGCCGGGCAGACTGGGAGCCGTGACCCGCATAGCGCTGTGCCAGATCCCCGTCGACCACGACCCGAAGACCAACCTCGAGACCGTGCGTGACGCCCTCGCCCGGGTGCCGGGAGCGGACCTCGCCGTGTTCCCCGAGGCCACGCTGACCCGGTTCGGCCGGGGCGTGACGCACACGGCCGAACCGCTGGACGGGCCGTTCGTCACCGGCCTCGCGGAGGCGGCGCGCGAGCACGGCGTCGCCGTCATCGCCGGCGTCTTCGAACCCGCCGAGGACGGCCGGGTGTGGAACACCGCCGTCGCCCTGCGGGCGGACGGCTCGCTCGCCGCGGCCTACCGGAAGATCCATCTCTTCGACTCGTTCGGCGCGAAGGAGTCGAACCTGGTCGCGCCGGGGGACGAACCGGTGGTCGTGGAGCTCGCCGGGCTCAGGATCGGCCTGGTCACCTGCTACGACGTCCGGTTCCCCGAGCTCGCGCGAGCGCTGGTGGACCGGGGCGCGGACACGTTCGCGGTGATCGCCGCCTGGGGCTCGGGGCCGCTCAAGGAGGACCACTGGACGACCCTCGTCAGGGCCAGGGCCATCGAGAACACCACCTGCACGATCGCCGTCGGCCAGGCTCCCAATCCCGCCATACCGGACGGGTTCGGTGTCGGCCGCAGCATGCTCGTCGATCCGATGGGCGTCGCCCGCCACGACCTGGGCCCCGGCCCCGGCGTGCTGGTCGCGGAGATCGACCCCGCCTGGACGGCGACCGCGCGCGCCACCCTCCCCTCGCTGGAACACCGACGGCTGGGTGTCGACAGATCGTAAACTACCCCCCATGAACGAGCCGGGACACAGGACGCGGATGCAGAAGGTGATTCCGCCGCGGCTGCTCGTGCCGTACCTGTCGGGCCGGCGCACGATCATCTCCGGGTACGTTTACCGGGTGCAGGACTGCGACCGCCTCACCTCGCCCGCCGCGCTCGTCGAAGCCCTCGACCTGGGCTTCGACGGGTCGGAGCTCACGCCGGACGTGCCCGAGCTGTACGTCATGCGGTGGGACGCCCGGGACATCGACACCTACGTCGTCCCGTACGGCCAGCACATGGGCGGGGATTGGAGCGATGCACCGCCCTTCACCGGGAACGGGTTCACCGCCTCGCGCGAGCAGGTGGTGCCGCAGTTCCACACGATGCCGATGCCGATCCCCGCGGGCGCGGAGATCGTGCACCTCACGCCGGGCGCCGCGCGTTCCTTCGCCGCGTACGACGGCCTGACGTGGCGGCCGGCCCGATGAGCGGCCCTGCGAGCGCCCCGATCAGCGGTGGCGAGCCGGTCGGCCTGGGGTTCGTCGCCCTCTACCGGGACCGGGAGTACGCCGCGGCGCTCGGGCCGGGCAGCGACGACGTGGTGCTGTTCAGCGAGGCGCCGCAGGAGGGCTTCACCGCCGCCGGGGGCTACTGGCGGCTGCGGGTGGACCGGTCCGCGCTGGACCGGCTCACCCTGCTGCGTACGGTCGGGGCGTTCGGCGGGGAGCCCTGCCTGGTGCTGGACGAGGACGACGGAGGCGACGGCGGGGAGGGCGGCCTCCACATCGCCTACACCGGCCACAACGGCCTGAAGGCGGAGGCGCTCGGCTACTGGCTCGTGGACCACGGCGCGTACGAGGTGGTGGTGCCCCGCGACGAGGTGCACGCCGTCCGGGTGGAACGGGTGCCCGTGCCGCTCGCCGCCGACCGGCCGGACGGCCAGGAGCCGGGCGACCGATGACGGCGCCTCCCGGATAAGGCCGGTCAGAGGCCCAGGGAGCGGAAGCGGGCGTACCGGGCGGCCGTCCGGTCCTCCGCCGGGCGCGCGAGCAGGCCGGCGATCTCGTGCTCCAGCGTCCTGGCCACCCGGCCGCAGAACGCCTCCGGCTCGTACGCCGCGTCGGGCCGCTCCGGGACCACCCGGTCGGCGATGCCGTCGCGGCGCAGGTCGGTGGCGCGGATGCCCTGGGCCGCGGCCATCTCCGGGGCGAAGTCCACGGTCCGGTACAACAGCGCCGACGCGCCCTCGGGCGGAAGCGGGGACAGCCAGGCGTGCTGCGCGCAGACGACCCGGTCGGCCGGGAGCAGGGCCAGCGCCGCCCCGCCCGCGCCCTCCCCCAGCAGCAGGCACACGGTCGGCGCGTCGAGCATGACGAGGTCGGCCAGGCAGCGGGCGATCTCGGCGGCGAGGCCGCCCTCCTCGGCCGCCCTCGACAGCGCCGCCCCGGCCGTGTCGACGACCGTGACCAGGGGAAGGCCCAGTTCGCTGGCCAGGCGCATGCCGCGCCGGGCCACCCGCAGACCGGCGGGGCCGAGCCCGCTGCCCCCGCGCCGCCGCCGGTCCTGGCCCAGGACGACGGCGGGCGCCGAGCCGAACCTGGCCAGCGCGAGCAGCAGGCCGGGGTCGCGCTCACCGGTGCCGGTGCCCTGCAGCGGGGTCACGTCGCGCGCCCCGTGTCTCAGCAGTTCGCGGATGCCGGGCCGGTCGTCGCGGCGGGAGCGGGTCACCGCCTCCCACGCCGGGACCGGCTCGGCCGCCTCCTCGGGCTCCGGGCCCGGCGACAGCCCCGAGCGGGGCGCGCAGAGCACGGCCAGCGCCCTGATGGCGATCTCCCGGGCGTCCCCGGCCGAGACCACGGCGTCGACCAGCCCGTGGGCGTGGAGGTTCTCCGCGACCTGGACGCCCTCGGGGAACGGGTAGCCGTGCAGCGACTCGAACACTCTTGGCCCGAGGAAGCCGATCAGCGCGCCCGGCTCGGCCGCGGTCACGTGCCCGAGCGACCCCCACGACGCGAACACCCCGCCCGTGGTCGGGTGGCGCAGGTAGACGACGTACGGCAGCCCCGCGGCCCGGTGCGCGCCGACCGCGGCGGTGATCTTCACCATCTGGGTGAAGGCCAGGGCGCCCTCCTGCATCCGGGTGCCGCCGCTGGCCGGGGCGGCGAGCAGCGGCAGCCGTTCTGAGGTGGCCCGCTCGACGGCCCGGACGAGCCGTTCGGCCGCCGCCACCCCGATCGAACCGGCCAGGAAGGAGAACTCGCAGGCCATCACGGCGACCCGGCGGCCGTCGAGGGTCCCCTCCCCGGTGACGACCGACTCGTCGTATCCCGTCCTGGCCCGCACCCGGGCGAGCTCTGCCGCGTACTCCGAGCCCGGCGCGGCCCGGTCGAGCGGCGGCCCGTCCCACGACTTCCACGAGTGCGGGTCGAGCACCCGCGCGATCAGGGCGCGCGCGTCCGGCCTGGTCACGACGGCCGCCGCCCCGGCGCCACGCGCCGGTGCCCGTGCGCCGCAGGCGGCTTCTCCATCTCGGCGATCAGCTCTTCCCGATACGCGAACTATCCCTTGTGCCGCATATTTTCGGTACTACGGGGCCGATGTCCAGCTGATCATCCCCACCGGCCCCGCCGCTCCGCCGTACGGGCCGCGCCGCCGGGGCCGGGGAGCCCCGCGCCCGCCGTACGACCGGGACGCCTCAGCGCGGCGTACGGTGACCGCGCACCTGGTCCATCAGGCGGCGCAGCCGCTGCCGGTTCTCGGGATCGCGGGCCATCGTCTTGGCCTTCTCCATGTTCTCGCGGCCCTTGGGGGTCTGCAGGTACTCCCTGATGCGCTGGACGATATTCGCCATTTCGAACTCACCATCCTGTTTGTGCCGTCATTGAACGGCTACCCAACGGCACCGCCGCCAATCCCGGACGGCTCCGGGCGTCGCCGGCGCTCACACGATGTCGACCTCGGCGTGCGGGAGGCCGCCGGAGAGCCGGGGATAGCCGGGGCCGCGGTCGAAGAAGGCCGCAGGCGGCGCCTCCCGCAGCCGCTCCCGCAGGCGCGCGGTCGCCTCGGCGTCCACGACGACGTCGTCCCGGGTGCCGGTCAGGACGACGCCGTAGTCGTCGCGCGCGCCCTCGAAGGAGACCTTCCCGTCGCGGACGTCGTCGGCCACGCGTTCGGCCGGCCGGTCGTACGGCGAGCCCCAGCCGCCTCCCCCGGTCGTACGGATGCGGATGACCTGCCCGGCGCGTACGGGGAAGTCGTCGACCAGGCCCTCCATCTCCACCCCGTCGACCGTGACCTGGAAGGGACGGCCCGCCCGGCCGCCGTTGACGCCCCAGCACGACAGGATCGAGCGGTCGGCGATCGACATGAAGGAGGCGTCCCGCAGCATCCGGATGTGCTTGTCGTAGCCGAGGCCGCCGCGGAACTCCCCCGGCCCGCCGCTGTCCACGGCCAGGCCCAGCCGCTCGACCCGGAACGGCCAGCGTGCCTCGGCGAACTCCGCGGGGATGTTGCGGCTGTCGGGCACGACGTGGATGGTGTCCTCCCCGTCGGCGTACCAGCGCCCGCCCGACCCGCCGCCGAGCACCTCGCGCATGAGGTACGGCCCGTCGTCCGACTCGCCGTACACGCCGGTGTAGCGGATCGTCTCCTGGTCGGCGGGCATCCGGCCGCCGGTCGCCTTGGCCAGCACGCCCGCCAGCACGCCGAGCAGGCGGAGGATCACGAACGTGCGGGCGTTGGTGGGCGCGGGGAAGATCGGCGTGAGCAGGGTGCCCTTCTCCGGGAAGACCATCCTGATCAGCGGTACGACGCCCTCGTTGACGTCGAGCTCGGCCATCCGCTCGGGGGTGTCGGCGAGGTTGCGCAGGATCGGCGCCAGCCACTTCTTCAGGAAGACGCCCTCGGCGTAGTCGCCCGCGTGGTTGATCGGCCCCTTGGCCTGCGCCGAGGTGCCGGTGAAGTCGATGGTCAGCGGGGTGTCCGCGGAGTGGTCGACGGTCAGCGTGATGCGCTGGGTGTGCAGCCGCGGCTCGTCCACGCCGTCGTGCTCGGCGTAGTCCTCCCAGACGTGGACCCCCTCGGGGATCTTCGCGAGCAGCTCCCGCCGGAAGGTCTCGGTCGTCTTGGAGATGATCGCGTCGAAGCAGGCCTCGACCGCCTCCCGGCCGTACCGGCCGAACAGCTCGCCGAGCCGCCGGGCGCCCATGAGGCAGGCCGAGCACTCGGCGTCGAGGTCCCCGGCCAGCGAGTCGGGCATGCGGGAGTTGCGCGTCATGATCGTGAGGGCGGCCCGGTTGGGCACCCCCTCGTCCCACAACCTGATCGGCGGGACCATGAGGCCCTCCTCGAACGCGCTGCGCGCGTGCGACGGCATCGATCCCGGCACCGCGCCACCGATGTCGTCGTGGTGGCCGAAGGCCTGGACGAACGCGACGACCTCGCCCTCGTGGAAGACGGGCACCGTCACGCACAGGTCGGGCAGGTGGCCGATGCCGCCCTCGGAGAGGTAGACGTCGTTGTGGAAGAACACGTCGCCGGGCCGCATCGTCCCGATCGGGAAGTCGCGGACGACCGGCTGCACCAGCGCCGAATAGGAACGGCCGGTCAGCTTGCGCAGCCGCGCGTCGTGGATGCCGGCCCGGAAGTCGTGCGCGTCGCGGATCATCGGCGAGCGGGCGGTGCGCGCGATCGCGGTCTCCACCTCCGTCTCGACCGAGGCGAGCGTGCCCTCCACGATCTCCACGAGCACGGGGTCGGCGGTCCTACCGGTCATCGCTCACCACCACGAGGTTGCCGTAGTCGTCCATGGTCGCCGTGAAGCCGGGATGCACCGGCAGGGTCGAGCCGTACTCCTCGACGACGGCGGGGCCGCGCACCACGGCGCCCGCGCCGAGGTCGTCGCGGCGGTAGACCACGGTCCTGCCCCACCGCTCGTAGTACACGTCACGGGTCCCGACCGGGCTCGGCTCGTCCACCTGGTACGGCCTGCGCGCGAGCTTCGGCCGGGTGATCGGGCCGATGCCGGACACCCGGAGGTTGACCCACTCGACGGCGTGACGGGGATCGTCGCGGTAGCCGTACCCGTAGAGCCTCTCGTGCTCGGCGTGGAACCGGTCCGCGACCACGGCGAGCCACGCCTCGTCGACTGGGCCGTCCGGCGCGGGCACCCGCACCTCGTACGCCTGGCCGTAGTAGCGCAGGTCGGCGGTGCGCGCGTACACGTGCTCGGCGAGGCCCTCGCGGCCGAGCGCGTCCGCCGCCTCGGCCTCCAGGCCGGCGAGGATCTCGCCGAGCGCCCGCGGCGACGGCTCACGGGTGACGTGCGTGCGGACGTAGTCGTTCTTCACGTCCACCGTGAGCAGGCCGAACGCGGACACGTTCCCCGGGTCGGGCGGGATGATCGCGGCGGGCAGCCCGAGGACGTCGATCAGCCGGCAGGCCAGCAGCGGGCCGGAGCCGCCGAACGCGACCAGCGGGAAGTCCCGCACGTCGAGGCCGCGCTGCACGGTGATCTGCCGGATCGCGTTCGACTGGTTGAACGCGCTGATCTCCAGGATCCCGGTGGCGCAGTGCTCGGGGGTCAGCCCGAGCCGGGCGGCGAGCGCCTCGACGCCCGCCCGCGCCGCGGCGACGTCGAGGCGGATCTCCCCGCCGAGCAGGTGCGGCGGCACCCGGCCGAGGAAGACGTGCGCGTCGGTCACCGTCACCTCGGTGCCGCCCGCCCCGTAACAGATCGGCCCGGGGTCCGCGCCCGCGGACCGGGGGCCCACCTTCAGCGTCCCCTCCGGGGAGACCCAGGCGATGGACCCGCCGCCCGCCCCGACCGTGACGATGTCGATCATCGGGATCTTGCAGGGATAGCGGCCGATCCTGCCCTCGGTCGTCGTCGAGGGCTCTCCGTCCACCACCACGGCCACGTCGGTCGAGGTGCCGCCGCCGTCGAGGGTGATCGCGCTCGGATGCCCGGCGGCGCCGGCCACCAGCGCGGCGCCGAGCGCGCCCGCCGCCGGGCCGGACAGGACGGTCGTGATCGGCTGGTGCACCACCTCGGCCGCCGACAGCACGCCGCCGTTGCTCTTCATGACGGAGAAGGGCCGGCCGAGCCGTTCGGACAGGTTCTCGATGTACCGCCGCATGATCGGCTTGACCGCCGCGTCCACCAGCGTGGTCACCGACCGCTCGTACTCCCGGTACTCCCGCAGCACGTCGCTCGACAGCGACACGACGGCCTCCGGGTGCTCGCGCTCCAGCACCTCGCGCATCCGCCGCTCGTGGGCGGGGTTGGCGTAGGAGTGCAGGAAGCACACGCCGATCGCGGTGACACCCCGCTCCCTGAACCACCGCGCGGCGGCCGCGGCCTGCTCCTCGTCGAACGGCCGGACCTCGCGGCCGAGGTGGTCGAGCCGTCCCCCCACGGCACGCACCCGGTGGACGGGCACGATCCGCGGCGGCTTCACCCAGAAGTAGGAGTTGCCGTAGCCGTCCGGCACGCTCTGCCGGGCGATCTCCAGTACGGACTCGAAGCCCTCGGTGGTGACGAACCCCAGATGGGCGGTGCCGTCCGGGCGGTCCTCCAGCAACTGGTTGGTGGCGACGGTCGTGCCGTGGACGAGGGCGGCGACGGCATCGAGGTCGCGGGACCCCCCATGGGTCTCCAGCACCTTGTGCACGCCTGCCATGAAACCATCGGCCGGGTTGGCAGGAGTGGAGGGAGTCTTGGTCGTGACGACGCGGCCGGACTCCTCGTCGACGAGAACGACGTCGGTGAAGGTGCCGCCGGTGTCTACCCCGATGCGGATGGACATGCTCAGTGTCTATCGAGCGCCGCCACCGGGAAGAACCGGCGCACTCTGCCGAAGAATCCGGACACCGTCGTCACACCCTGCCTACCCGGACCGCCTACCCGGATCCCCTACGGGATCAGACCGCGCACGCGTCGCCGTCGCAGCCTTCACCCGCCTTCTCCTGCGTCGTCTTCCCCAGGGCCGCCTTCTCCTCGGCCGTACGGGCCTCGACCTCCCGCAGCGCGGCCACGAGCGTCTCGACGGGCTGTGCGCCCGAGACGGCGTACTTCTCCTCGAACAGGAACAGCGGGACGGAGCGCACGCCCAGCGCGTGGGCGCGGGCCAGATCGGCGCGCACCTGCTCCGCGCCCTCCCCCGTGTCCTCGACGCCGGTCTCGGCGGCGAGCCCGGCCAGCGTGCCGGGGTCCCCCACGTCGAGGCCGTCGGTGAAGTGGGCCCGGAACAGCCGCTCGGCCATCGCCCCTCCGCGTCCGGCCCGCCCGGCCAGCGAGATCAGCCGGTGCGCCTCGAAGGTGCCGGCCTGCAGCGCCCGGTCGAAGCGGAGGTCCAGCCCGTCCTCGGCGGCCACGCCCGCGACGCGGGCGGTCATCTGCGCCACCTGCCCGGCGCCGCCGAACTTGCGCTCCAGCACGCGCAGCAGCGGCTCACCGGTGGAGACGCCGTCCGGGTCGAGCTGGAAGGGGCGGTGCGCCACCTCGACGTCCCCCTCGAAGAGGCGTACGGCCTGCTGGAGCCGGTGGTGCCCGATGTAGCACCAGGGACACACGACATCAGAGAAGATCTCGACTTTCACGACATGTCCCAACCGGCGCGCCCTCCGGCCGATTCCCCCGGAACCAGGAGAAGGTGGCTAGCGGCGGCGGGAGTTGCGGCCGAGGAGCCAGCCGATGACGGCGCTGCCGAGGGCCACCCCGGCGCCCGTGCCGAAGGCCGCGAGCATCGTCCAGGCCGGCACGCCCTGGCGGGGCGCGGCCGGAGCCTCACGGGTGAACACGCGCGGCGCCGTCTCCCCGGCCGCGGCCGTCGCCGCCGGAACGGCCTCGGACACGGCGGGAGCGGTTCCGGACACGGCGGCGGGAACGGCGGAGGCGGACAGCAGGTGCCGCTCGACGGCGGAGAAGAACTCCCCGGCGGTCTTCTTGGCCACCGAGGCGAGCATCCGCTGCCCCACGCCGCCGATCATGCCGCCGACCACGGCCTCGGCGTCGAAGTCGACCCGGGTGCCGCCCTCGGCGTCGCTCAGCCGTACGGCCACGGTGGCCTCGACGGTGCCTGGGGCGCCCTGGCCGCGCGCGCCGAGCGTGAACCGGTCCGGCTCCTCCTGGTCGCGCAGGGCCACCTCACCCTGGTAGACGCCCCTGACCGAGGCGACCCCCGCCGTGACCGTCATCGCGTACACGTTCTCGCCGACCGTCTCCAGGCGCTCGCAGCCGGGGATCGTCCGCACCAGGACGCCGGGGTCCTGGAGGGCGTCCCAGACCCGCTTGCGCTCCGCCGCGACCACCGCGCTGCCCGAGACCTTCATGGCCACCTCCGATGCCGAGCACCCTAGAGAATCACCCGTACGGCGGGAACGGCAAGACATGCCCGGCCACGGCGCGGCGGTACGGCCGGGCTACCGGGAGGCCGCGACCGTGGCGGGAGGATCCGCTTCACGAAGCTCCGTCCCGGGGAGCTCCGCCGCGGGAAGCGGGGACGGCGCGGTCTCGCGGCAGACGTTGCGGCGGACCACCCCCAGCAGGGAGCGGAGGGTCTCGACCTGCTCCGGCGTCAGGCCGTCGGACAGCCGCCGGTGAAGCTCCTCCTCCACCCGGCGGACCTCGGCACGCAGCGTGTCGCCCTTAGGCGTCGTGCTCACCACGCTGATCCGCCGGTTGCGGGGGGACGGAGCGCGGCTCACGAACCCGCTGCGCTCCAGCCGTTGCAGGCTCTTGGTCATCGTCGACATGTCGATGCCCACCGCCGCGGCGAGCCTGTTCTGGGACATGGGGCCGTTGGCCCACAGCGCGTTGAGCACCCGGTCCTGACCGGGATAGAGGCCGATCTCCGCGAGCAGCGCGGCGAGCAGGACGCGGTGCCCCAGGGCCGCCTGGGCCATCAGGCAGCTCAGGCTGTCGGGGTCCTCTCCGGGCGCCCCACCGCACCCCGCCCCGGCCGCGGACGTCGTCCCGCACGCCTCCACGCCGTCCGTCCGTGCTTCCGTCATCACGCCGCCTCCTCTGCGATGAGCCTACCGCTTGCATATTGGTCGGCCAAGTTGTATGAGTATCTATGGCCGACCAAGTTGGCCGACCAAGTAAATTCGGGAGGTCTTGACCATGCTGTTCACACCCCACACCCTGGGCTCCCTTCGCCTGCCGAACCGTCTCGTCATGGCGCCCATGACGCGGTCACGTGCGTACGTGGCGGGGATCCCCTCGCCGTTGACCGCGCTCTACTACGCCCAGCGCGCCTCGGCCGGCCTGATCGTCACGGAGGGCGTCCAGCCCAGCGCGGTGGGACAGGGCTACATGAACACCCCGGGGCTGCACACCGACGAGCAGGTCGCCGGGTGGCGGGAGGTGACCGACGCCGTCCACGCGGCGGGCGGCCGGATCGTGGCCCAGATCATGCACGCGGGCGGGGTGGGCCACCCCGACAACACGGGCCACCTCCCGGTCGCCCCCTCCGCCGTACGGCTCGGTGAGCAGATCTTCACGCCCGCGGGCCTTCAGGACACGCCGGTGGCCGTGGAGCTGTCCACCGCCGAGGTGGAGGCCACGGTCGGCGACTTCGCCGCCGCCGCCCGGCGCGCGGTGGACGCCGGGTTCGACGGCGTCGAGCTGCACGGCGCCAACGGCTACCTGATCCACCAGTTCCTGTCGCAGAACGCCAACCTCCGCGACGACCGGTACGGCGGGTCGGTGGAGGGCCGGATCCGGTTCGCGGTGGAGACGGCGAAGGCCGTCGCGGACGAGATCGGCCCCTCCCGGGTGGGAATCCGGCTGTCCCCCCGGAACGGCGCCCAGGGACTGGTGGAGGAGGACGCCCACGAGGTCTATCCCGCGCTGGTGTCCGAGCTCGCCGGTCTCGACCTGGTCTACCTGCACCTGCTGGCGACCGGCGGCGCCGAGCTGGACGCGCGCATCCGGGACCTGTGGCCGAACACCCTGATCGTCAACGACCCCACGGCGACCGACCCGGCGGCCTCCGCCGAGGAACGGCTGCGCTGGGGCGCCGATCTCGTCGCGCTGGGCAAGTCCTTCCTGGCCAACCCCGACCTGCCGGTGCGCCTGCGCGTCGGCGCGCCGCTGAACGAGGCGGACCTGAGCACGGCCTTCGGCGGCGACCACCGCGGCTACACCGACTACCCCACCCTGGCCCTCCACCCCGCCGTCGCCTGACCACGGGGAACCTGACCCCGGGGAAAGCTCCGGAAGGAGCGCGGGAAGGACCACGGAAGACCAGGCGAGGACCTCCGGTTCGCGGAACCGGAGGTCCTCGCCGTTTCCACGCGCGTCTCCGCGACGGCCGGAGGGCTCGCGACGTCAACCGCGCGGCGTACGGGGGAATCAGCCGCACGGCGGACGCCGCCCGTGCCGCCGTCGGGCCACTCTTGGTCATGTGCCCGAGCCGGGCACGCCCGGCGGGACGGGACACCTGTCCCTGTTCACCGGGACCGTCCTACCGGCATCGTCCGTACTGCAAGGAACGGGGATCCGGCACCGCGAACCGGGCCGCTTCGGCATGCCTCACGGCTGTGACGAAGATCGCATCTCGCGGGGCCCTAATGCTCTACAGCTTGTAGTACTACTGAATATAGAACTACAAGTCGTAGAGCTCGGCGTGAGGAAGACATGGACGCGCTTGACCTGGCACGGTGGCAGTTCGGGGTGACCACCGTCTACCACTTTCTCTTCGTGCCCCTGACGATCGGGCTCGGCGTCTACGTGGCCGGCCTGCAGACCGCCTGGCACCGTACGGGCCGGGAGCACTACCTGCGGCTCACCAGGTTCTTCGGCAAGCTCTTTCTGATCAACTTCGCCATGGGCGTGGTCACCGGCATCGTGCAGGAGTTCCAGTTCGGGATGAACTGGAGCGAGTACTCGACCTTCGTCGGCGACGTGTTCGGCGCGCCGCTGGCGCTGGAGGCGCTGCTCGCCTTCTTCCTGGAGTCGACGTTCCTCGGCCTGTGGATCTTCGGCTGGGACCGGCTGCCCAAGCGGGTCCACCTCGCCTGCCTGTGGGCGGCGGTCATCGGCTCCAACCTGTCGGCCTACTTCATCCTCGCGGCCAACGCCTGGATGAAGCACCCGGTCGGCTACGAGGTCGTGGACGGCCGGGCCCGGATGACCGACCTGTGGGCCGTGCTGACCAACTCGACCGCGCTCGCCCAGGTGCCGCACGTCGTGGCCGCCTCGTTCGTCGTGGCCGGCGGGTTCGTCCTCGCCGTCATCGGCTACCGCGTCCTGCGTGAGCGCGGCCTCGGCGTGCTGCCCGGCCGCCGGGCCCGCACGGTCACCGCCGGGGACGCCACCACGCCGATGCGCCGCCTCCCGGACATGTGGCGGACCGCCCTGCGCGCCGCCCTCGTGATGACCGCGATCGCGGGAGCCGTGGTCGCGGGCACCGGCGACCTGTCCGGCCGGCTCCTGCACGAGCAGCAGCCGATGAAGCTGGCCGCGGCCGAGGGCCTGCGTCACGACACGGCCGGCGCGCCGTTCTCGATCGCGCCCGGCGTCGAGGTGCCCGGCCTGCTCAGCCTGCTCGCCGCGCACGACCCCGCCGCGACCGTCCAGGGCGTGGACGACATCCAGGCGAGGTACGAGAAGGCCTTCGGCCCCGCCGACTACACCCCGAACCTGCCGGTCGTCTTCTGGTCGTTCCGCGTGATGATCAACTTCGGCATGGCCACGGTGGGCCTGTCCGTGCTCGGCCTCTGGCTGACCAGGAAGCGCCGCGGGCGGCGGGCCGGGCAGCACGCCGGGCAGGGCGAGCCCGTGCCCGCCTGGTTCGCCCGCCTCTGCGTGCTGGCGCTCCCGCTCCCGGCCACCGCGATCATCGCCGGCTGGCTGCTCAGCGAGATCGGCCGCCAGCCGTGGACCGTGCAGGGCGAGCTCATGACGGCCGCGAGCGTGTCGCCGGGCGTCTCGCTCACCGAGGTCGCGATCACGCTGGCCGTCTTCACGGTCCTGTACGGCGTGCTCGCGCTGGCCGAGGGCGCGCTGCTGCTGCGGCACGTCAAGGCCGGCCCCGAACTGCCCGCCCCGGCCCCCGGGCCCGCCGCCGCGGTTCCGCCGGCGCGGGCGGAGGAGACCCGGCTCACCCCGACCCTCATGTACTGAGGAGCCACGAGATGACGACCTTCTGGTTCATCGTGATCGCCTTCCTCTGGACGGGCTACTTCGTCCTGGAGGGGTTCGACTTCGGAGTGGGCGCGCTGCTGCCACTGCTGTCGCGCTCGGAGGCGGACCGCAGGCAGGTGCTCGGCACCATCGGCCCGGTGTGGGACGGCAACGAGGTCTGGCTGATCACCGCGATCGGGGCGATGTTCGCCGCCTTCCCCGCGTGGTACTCCGGCCTGCTGAGCGGCTTCTACCTGCCGGTCTTCCTGGTGATCACGGGCCTGATCGTGCGCGGCGTCGGCCTGGAGTGGCGCGGCAAGGTCCACTCCCGGCGCGAGGTCGCCCTGTGCGACGCCGGGATCGTCACCGGCAGCGTGCTGCCCGCGTTCCTGTGGGGCGCGATCTTCGGCAACCTGCTGTTCGGCACGGCCCTCGCGACCGTGCTCGGCGGGGCCCTGTCGCTGTCGGTGGCCGTGCTGCACGGCGCGGTGTTCGTGGCGCTCAAGACGACCGGCGGGGTGCGGGCCCGCGCCCGCCGCGCCGCCCTGCTGGCGGCGGTCGGCGCGATGCCGGTCGCGCTCAGCACGCTGCCGTCCGTGCCCGGCAGGGGGCCGCTGTGGACGCTGGGGACGGCCCTGCTCGCCGCCGCCGCGCTCGCGGCCGGGGTCACGCTGGTGTGGGGCCGCCGGGAGGGCTGGGCCTTCGCGGCGACCGCCACGGCGATCACCGCGACGACCGCCACCGTCTTCGGCGTGCTGTCGGCGGCGCCGCTGCCCGGCCTGACCCTGGCCGAGGCGGCCTCCGCGCCGTACACGCTGACGCTCCTCACCTGGATCGGCCTGATCGCCCTGCCGGGCGTCCTCGCCTACCAGGCGTGGACCTACTGGGTGTTCCGCAAGCGCCTCACCGCCGAGGTCTCCTGAGTTTCTCCAAGCCGACGAACAGACGAATACGCAGAGTACTCAATCTTTCACGGATCGTCGCGAAGGCCTGCGGGAGACCGTGTCGTACGCTGAGAATATGAGCGTGGTTACCTTTCAGGCCGATCCGCGCACCGAAGCCGCGCTGGCCGAACTCACCGCCGACGGTCAGGCTACCGACGAGGTGATCCGCGAGGCGATCGTGATGGCTTGGCGGCTACGGCGCGCGGAAACGGCGCGGCGCGAGGCCCTCGCTCTCGCGGATGATCCAGAGGACCGCGAGGAAGCCCGTGCGATCATGCGTGACATGGAATCCCTCCGTGCGTGGTGATGTCTACCGTCTCCACCCTCCCCGGGACGGCGTGAAGCACGAGCAGAGCGGCGAGCGGTTCGCCGTAGTGATCCAGTCCGACTTCATCCCGGCTCTCTCGACGCTGCTCGTCGCTCCGACCTCCACGAGCGCGCGTCCTACATCCTTCCGTCCCGAGATCGAGTTGCTGGGCAAGTCGACGCGGATCATGCTGGAACAGACCGCCGCGGTCGCACCGGAGCGACTCGGTTCCTTCACCGGTCGGCTCTCCCCCGCCGAACTGCTCGAAATCGACGAAGCGCTCCATCTCCTGCTCGGTCTGGTTCGCTGAAGGCGCCCGGCTCTCGGGCCGCCGCCGTACTCAGCGCGTGAGGCGCAGGGTGTGGAGGTCGGAGGGGGAGATGGGCATCCGGTCGATCGGGATGCCCTCGGCGTCCTCGATCGCGGCGGCGACGACGGCGGAGACCGGGATGACCCCGGCCTCCCCGGCGCCCTTGATCCCCAGGGGGTTGAGCGGCGAGGGCGTCTCCAGGTGGGCCGTCTCGATACGCGGCACCTCCGTGGCGTACGGCATCAGGAAGTCCATGAACGAGGCGTTCAGCAACTGGCCGTGCTCGTCGTAGACCATCTTCTCGTACAGCGCGCCGCCGACGCCCTGGGCGACCCCGCCGTGGATCTGCCCCTCGACGATCATCGGGTTGATCAGCCTGCCGCAGTCGTGCACGACGGCGTACCGCAGGATCCTGATCTCGGCGGTGTCCGGGTCGGTCTCCACGATCGCGGCGTGCATGCCGGCCGCGAAGGTCGACCTGACCGGCGAGTAGTAGTCGCGGCCCTCCAGGCCGGGCTCCTCCCCCTCCGCCACCGGCGGCCGGTCGTCCGAGGCGGGCCCGGCGAACTGGGTGGCCCGCTTGGCCTCCTCGTCGAAGGCGTACCGCAGCGGGTTGGACAGCACGGCGACGGTCGCCAGCGGGATCGACGCCGACGGCGCGCCCGCCACGTGGACCATCCCGTCGGTGATCTCCAGGTCGCGCGGGTCGGCCTCCAGCGCCTCGGCCGCGATCCGCAGCGCTTTCTCCCTGACCTTGCGGCAGGCCAGCGCGATCGCGTTGCCGCTCATCACGGCCGCGCGTGAGGCGAAGGTGCCCACGGCGTAGCCGAAGCGCCGGGTGTCGCCGGTGACGACCGACACCTTCCCGATCGGCACGCCGAGCTCGGTCGCCGCGATCTGCGCGAACACCGTCTCGTGGCCCTGCCCCTGGGAGGTGAGGCCGGTCGACACGTGCACCCGGCCGTCGGAGGTGATCTGCACGTGACCGCCCTCGTACGGCCCGACGCCGGTGCCCTCGACGTAGCAGCCGACGCCGATGCCGATCCTGCGGCCCTCGGCCGCCGCCCGCGCCTTCTCCTCCGGGAAGGCGTCCCAGCCGATCAGCTCCTTGAGCATGCGCAGGGCCTCGGGGTAGTCGCCGCTGTCGTAGATCAGCGGGCGCCCGTCCTGGAACGTCAGGCCCTGGTCGTAGGGGAACTCGTCCGGCTGGATGAAGTTGGCCGCCCTGACCTCCGTACGGTCCCGGCCGAGGTAGGCGGCGATCTTGTCCATGGTGCGCTCCATGCAGAAGACGCCCTGCGGGCGGCCCGCGCCCCGGTACGGCGTGACCTGCACGGTGTTGGTGTAGACCGAGGAGAACTCGACCCGGTAGGCGCCCACCCGGTACGGCCCGAGCAGCTGGGTCGAGGTGATGATCGGCACGATGATCCCGTACGGCGTGTACGCGCCGTGGTCGTGCAGGATCTCCACCTCCAGCCCGAGGAGGCGCCCGTCGTCGTCGAAGCCGGCCCGCACGTGCTGCACCTGCCCGCGCTCGTGGGAGGAGGAGACGAAGTGCTCGCGCCGGTCCTCGGTCCACTTCACCTCCCGGTTCAGCAGCCGGGCCGCCCACGGGACGAGGATCTCCTCGGGCCAGGGATGGACGATCTTGACGCCGAAGCCGCCGCCGACGTCGGGCGCGACGACCTCCACCTTGGGCAGCGGCAGCCCCAGCTTGGCCGCGATCGCCATCCGCACGCTGGTGGAGGTCTGCGTGGAGGAGTAGACGCGCAGCGACTCGTCGTCGGCGTCCCAGCGGGCGTACACGCCCTTCCCCTCCAGTGGCGTGCAGGCGCTGCGCTCGACGTCGAGGCGGAACTGCAGCCGGTGGGGGGCCGCGTCGACCGCCTCCCGCGCCGTCACGCCGCCGGGGCCGGGCACCTCCTGCACGAGGTGCGCGCCGATGTTGCCCGGCACGTCCTCGTGCACCAGGTGCGCGCCTCCGGCGGCCTCCTCCAAACCCACGACCGGCTTGAGGACCTCGTAGTCCACCCGGATCAGCGCGCACGCGTCCTCGGCGAGGTAGCGGTCGCGGGCGACGACCATCACGACCGGCTCCCCCACGTGCCGCACGACCTCCCGGGCCAGCGCGTACGCCGTGCGGCCGTGGGTGAGGGCCGGGTGCGGGATCAGCAGCGGCAGCGGCTCGGCCAGCGCGCCCGGCAGGTCCTCCCACGTGTAGATCGCGACCAGGCCGTCCACGTCGAGCGCGCCGGACACGTCGACGTCGAGGATCCGCGCGTGGGCGTGCGGCGACCTGACGAAGGCGGCGGCCAGCGCGCCCGCGCCCAGGTCGTCGAGGTAGCGCCCCTGACCGGTTATCAGCCGGGGGTCCTCGCGCCGCCGGACCGGCTCGCCGAACAGCCTGGTCGTCATGCCCCACCCTCTTCCGCCTGGATCTGTGTCGCCTGCATCTGGGCGGCGCGGTGGACGGCCTTGAGGATGTTCTGGTAGCCGGTGCACCGGCACAGGTTGCCCGCCACGGCTTCCAGCGCCTCCTCCTCCGTCGGCGCGGGGTTGTCCCGCAGGAACGCGGTGACCGTGCACAGGAACCCCGGCGTGCAGAACCCGCACTGCAGGGCGTGGCACTCGGTGAAGGCCCGCTGGACCGGGGACAGCGCGCCGTCGCGGGCCAGCCCCTCCACCGTCGTGATCTCCTGACCGTCCACCGTGACGGCGAACGTCAGGCACGACCGCACCGGCTCGCCGTCCAGCAGCACCGTGCACGCGCCGCAGACGCCGTGCTCGCAGCCGACGTGGGTGCCGGTGAGGCCGAGATCGTGGCGCAGGCAGTCGGACAGCAGCCGCCGCCCGGGCACCGTCGCCTCCCGCACGACCCCGTTGACCGTCAGCGTCACGTGATGGTGCGTCTCGTTCACGATTCCTCCCCGTGGGCCGCGGAAGCGGCGTCCCGCAGCGCCCGTACGGCGAGCACGCCCGTGAGGTGACGGCGGTAGTCCGCCGTCGCGTGGATGTCGCCCTCCGGCTCGACCAGGTCCCGTACGGCCGCCGCCACCGCCTCCCAGGCCACCGAGGCCGCCGGGCGCGGGCCGCAGGCGGCGGTCACGTCCGCGACCACCGGGACCGGTCCCACGCTCACGCAGGCGACGCTGGCGGCGGCGATCCGGAGGTCCTCGTCCAGGGTGACGGCGGCGGCGACCCCGGCCACCGCGTAGTCGCCGTGCCGCCGGGCCACCTCGTGGAAGGCCGTGCCCGACCGCGCCGGCAGCGCCGGGAAGAACGCCGACACGGCCAGCTCGCCGGGCCGCACCGCCGACTCCATCGGGCCGGTGAAGAACGCCGCGGCCGGCACCTCCCGCTCCCCGCCCCGGCTCGCCAGCCGTACGGACCCGCCGAGCAGGGCGAGGACGGCGGGCATCTCGGCGGCGGGGTCGGCGTGGACGAGGCTGCCCACCACGGTGCCCCGGTTGCGGATCACGGGGTGGGCCACCAGGCGCAGCGCCTGCCGCAGCAGCGGCTGGGCCGCCGCGGCCCCGGGCGAGCGCTCGACGGCGGCGTGGCGGGCGAGGGCCCCGACGCGTACGCCGGACGGCCCGGCCTCGATCCCGTCCAGGCCGGGCACGCGGTTGACGTCCACGACGCGGGCGGGCGCGGCGAGGCGCATGTTGAGCAGCGGGATCAGGCTCTGGCCGCCCGCCAGGACCTTCCCGCCGGAGCCCGCCTCGGCGAGGAGGCCGAGCGCCTCGCCGAGGGTGGCCGGGCGGCGGTAGTCGAACGGAGGCGGCTTCACCGCGTCGTCCGGGACACGCGCCGATCAGACGGCCGGGTCGCGTTCGAGCCCGATCTCCCCACCTGTGACCTCCTTCGCAGGCCTGCCCGCGATGGCGCGGAGCAGGTGATAGCCGGCGAGTACCACGATCGTGCCAAGCGCGATCCCGGCGAGCGAGAAGTCCCCGGTGATCTGGTGGGTGACCGGCCCGATCGCGAGGATGATCCCCGCGCCGATCGGCACCATGTTGACCGGATCGGCGAAGTCCACCCGGTTCTCCACCCAGATCTTCGCGCCGAGCAGCCCGATCATGCCGTACAGAATGACCGTGACGCCGCCGAGCACGCCGCCGGGCGTGGCGGCGACCAGCGCGCCGAACTTCGGGCACAGGCCGAACAGGATCGCGATGACCGCGGCGATGTAGTACGCGGCCGTCGAGTAGACCCTGGTGGCCGCCATGACGCCGATGTTCTCCGCGTACGTCGTGGTGGGCGAGCCGCCGACGGCGGTCGCGACCGCGGTGCCGACGCCGTCGGCGGCGATCGCCCGGCCCATCAGGGGGTCGACGTCGGCGCCGGTCATCTGGCCGACCGCCTTGACGTGGCCGACGTTCTCCGCGATCAGGGCGATCACGGCGGGCAGCACGACCAGCACGGCCGACGCCTGGAACGACGGCGCGTGGAAGTGCGGCAGCCCGATCCAGCCGGCGTCGGCCACGGCCTGGAAGCTCACCCGGGGATGGGTGTCGACCGCCCCGGTGCCCGCGTTGTAGGCGGTGATGTTCCCGAACACCCTGTCGGCGAGCCAGGACAGGACGAACCCGAAGACCAGCCCCAGCAGCACGCCGATCCGGCCGAGGAAGCCGCGGAACAGCACGACGAACACGAACGTCGCGATCATGGTGATCAGCGCGATCCACGGGTCCTGCGGCCAGTACACGTCGGCCACGACGTACGCCAGGCCGAAGCCGATCAGCATGACCACCGCTCCGGTCACGACCGGCGGGAAGATCCGGTGGATGACCCGCACGCCGAGGACGTGGACGACGACGCCGCACACCGCGAGCACGAGACCCGCGACGAGGATCGCCCCGGTGACGACCCGGTCGGCCCCCGGGGTGTCGCCGCCGAACGCCGCGCGCACCGCCACCACGCCGCCGACGAACGACGCCGAGGTGCCGAGATAGCTGGGCACCCTGCCGCGGGTGATCAGCAGGAACAGGATCGTCGCGACGCCGGACATCATCACCGCGGTGTTCGGGTCGAGCCCCATCACGAGGGGGAACACGAAGGTCGCGCCGAACATGGCGATCACGTGCTGCGCGCCGATGCCGGCCATCCGCGGCCAGCTCAGCCTCTCATCGGGTTTGACGACCTCGCCGGGTGCCAGCCCTCTGCCGTCTCCGTGCACCGTCCATCTGAAAGCCATGTACGTCCCTCCAGCTGGGCCGTGGGCTCGGCCACCCCGCAGGCGTCCCGCGTACTTCCTTGACCGTTTGGGGCACTTTAGGACCGGCGTGCGCGACAGACATGGGCATGATCTGCCAAAACGACGACCACCGGGGCGTCTACACCACGCGGATCGTGTAGTCGTCGCCGGTGACGACCTGGCCCGCCCTGATTTTGCAGGCCTTGCGCAGTTCCACCTGCCCGTCGACGCGGACCAGGCCCTCGGCGACGAGGTGTTTGGCCGCGCCGCCGCTGTCGGCGATCTGGCAGAACTTGAGGAGATCGCAGAGCGGGATGTGGTCGCCGTCGAGCTCGAAGGTTATGGCCTCGTTCACGGCGCCAGCTTAAAGAGTCAGATGCCCCGCATGCGCAGCACGTGCAGGGCGAGGGTGAGGTTGAGCCGCAGGTGCGCGTCCTCGGTGAAGTTGCCGAGCAGGCGCTCCAGCTTGCCGATGCGGTAGCGCAGGGTGTTGTAGTGGAAGTGCAGCCGCCTCGCGGTCTCGGCGACGTTGAGGTTGGTCTCCAGCAGCGCCTGCAGGGTGCGGCGCAGGTCGGCGTTCTCGGCGTCGTCGTCCCCCGCGAGCGGGCCCAGGGTCTCCCGTACGAAGGAGTGCAGCTCGTCGGTGTCGCTGACGAGCGACAGCAGCCGATAGACCCCCAGCTCGTCGAAGTGGGCGACCGCGCCCGCCCCGTGCAGCTGGCGGCCCACCCGGGCGGCCTTCAGCGCCTGGTTGTACGCGCCGGGCAGGGCGTCCACCCCGGAGGCGACCCGGCTGAGCCCGGTGGAGAACGTTCCGTCGGAGATCCCCGCGAGCGCGTCCCGCGCCACCCGCGCGGGGTCCGCGGACGCCCCGACGATCGCCACGACCTCGTGCGAGAAACCCGCCACCGCGCCGCGCGGGTCGTGCTTGCGCACCGACGCCTGCCAGGCCGCGCACATGCGGTCCTGGAGGGGCCGCTCCTCGGCGTCCGGGTCGATCTCCGCCACCATCACGCTCACCGGGCGCTCCAGGTCCCAGCCGAACGCCCGGGCGCGCTCGGCCACCCGCAGCCCGCCCCGGCCGGTCAGCACGTCCCGCAGGAAGTCGGCCCGGTACTTGCTCTCGACGGCGGTGACCGCCTCCTGCTTGGTGATCACCAGCGCGGCCACGGTCGCGGCCCGCTCCAGGATGCCGACGTCGCTCGGGGTGAGCGTGCCGTGGGCGCTGTAGGCGGCGATCCTCCCGTGGTGGTGGCCGCCCGCGACGATCGGCACGCTCGCGTGGTGCCCGTTCCCGGCGGCCTTCCCCGGCGTCCGTCCCGCACCGGCGGGCGTCCGCACGGGGGCCGCGTCGATCTCCCGCAGCCGCGCCACCTGCGCCGCCTCCCCGGCCGCCGCGAGGAAGTGCCCGGACGCGTCGATCGCGCCCACCGCCACCCGGAGCAGGCCGGCCACCTCCGCGGTGACCTCCCGCATCCCGCCCCCGGCCAGCACGATCTGCACGAGCGCCCGGTGGGCCTCCTCCGTCCTGGCGAGGATCGCGGCCTGCCGGTTGAGGATGTCGGTGAGCACCTGGTTGAGGATGTCGTCGAACCCCACGTCGTTGGGGAGCAGGATCAGCGGGAAGCCGAGCCGGTCGGCCTGCTCGACCATCTCCCCCGGCAGTTCGTCCAGGTAGCGCCCGAGTTTGATCGCCAGGGCGGCGAGGCCCCGCTCGTCCAGGTCGGTCACGAGCCGGTCGAGCGACTGCGGGGTGTTGCGCAGCGGGTAGCCCGTGGTGAGCAGCAGTTCGTGCGGCTTCACCCAGGCGAGGATGTCGGGGACCTCCATCACGTTGAGGCGCTGCACGATGCGGCCGAGCCCGTCCCCGCCGGCGATCAGGCGGGCGTCCGCGAGCGTGGACACGCCGAGCACCTCGCCCACCGACACCCCGTGCAGGATCGTGCCGGTGCTGGCCAGCCGCATCGCGGGCGGAGCCGGGTCGTTGCGCAAGGGCCTCTCCGGGGAGTGTCGACGTACTCGGGACGTCTCACGGAGATTCTGCCCGACGCCGGTCCTGTCAGGAAGAGCCAAGCATTCGGCCGACTGTTGGCATCTTTCTCCGTACGGAGGGGGGAAGGCGGGCCTTAGCGTCGGCAACGACTGGCGAGGGAGGTCCCGGTGAGTGTTGGCACGCGCCAGAAAGGGCGGCGGGCGGCGGCGCCCGCCCCTCGCCCCCCGGCGGCCCCGGCCTACGTGAGCGGCGCGGCGAGCGTCGCCGTACGGCCGGCCCTGGAGTCTCCCCGCCGCCCGGCACGGGTGCTCGCGGCCTTCCCGCTCGCGCTCTACCTGGAGGTCAGGAGCGAGTGCGAGCCGCACGTCATCGCCGTGGTGACGGGTGAGGGCGTCCGCCTGCCCAACGCGGTGGTGCTCGCCGAGTCCCTCGACGGGGTGTCGGCCGGCGACGACGGCTGGGTCGGCGACGGCTCCATCGAGATCGGCGGCCTGTGCGTCGGCGTCCGCCGCTGGTGGGACCCCGCTCCCCCGCTCGCGCCCGCCGACCCCGCGCGGCTGGCGTCCGCCCCCGCGGCGCTGGCCGGGATCCGCGCGGCGTCGCCCCGGCAGCCGGGGCTGGACGCGGCCGGGGCCCCGGCGCTGCTGGAGCGGGGCTGCCTGCGCGGCTCGCTGGTGGAGAGCATCACGGCGGCCGAGCGGCTCATCGGCCTCGGCCCCGGGCTCACGCCGAGCGGCGACGACATGCTGGCGGGGCTGCTGGTCGCGCTGCGCCACCTCGGCCAGGCCGCCGGGGTCCCGCGCGCGGTGTGGCTGGCGGACTGGCTGGCCGCCGCGGTCACCTTCGACGCCCGCACCAGGACCACCTCCATCTCGGCGACCCTGCTGCACTGCGCGGCCAGGGGCGAGGCGAGCCCGGAGGTCCTCGGCGTGCTGCGGGCGGCGGCCGGGCACCAGCCGCTGGAACCCGCGGTCAACCGCCTGCTCCGCCTCGGCCACACCTCCGGCGCCGACCTGGCGTGGGGGGTGCAGATCGGCGTGTCCGCCGTCCTGTCCCTCCTCGGCGCGGGTCCCGCCGTCGCGGGCGCCCCCTCCCGCCGGGAGCGGCCGTGACCGACCTCGTCGAGGTCCGCCCCGGCGTCTACCACGACTCGGTGACGCTCATGCGGGTGAGCCAGGCGCTCACCGCCCGGCCGGAGGTGGCCGTCGCCGTCGTCGCGATGGGCACGGACCTCAACGCCGGTCTCGCCCGCGATCTCGGTTTCGAGGTCCCGCCCACGACGCCCGGCGACCTGCTGGTGGCGATCAGGGCGGCCTCGGCCGCCGATCTCGGCGAGGCCGCCGCCGAACTGGAGCGGCAGCTCGCCACGACCGGGACGGCGGGCGGGACCACCCGCGACGAGGCGCCGCCCCGCACCGTCCGGTCGGCCGCGCGGTCGTGGGAGGCGACCCTGGCGCTGGTGAGCGTGCCCGGCGAGCACGCCTTCGCCGAGGCGCTGGACGCCGTGGAGGCCGGGCTCTCCGTCATGATCTTCAGTGACAACGTGCCGGTCGAGCAGGAGATCCTGCTCAAGGACCGGGCGCGGGCCAGGGGCGTGCTCGTCATGGGGCCCGACTGCGGCACCGCCGTCGTGGGCGGGGCCGGTCTGGGCTTCGCCAACGTGCTGCGGCCGGGCCCGGTGGGGGTCGTGGCCGCCTCGGGGACCGGGGCCCAGCAGGTGACGTGCCTGCTCGACATCGCCGGCGTCGGCGTGTCGCACGTGCTCGGCGTGGGTGGCCGGGACCTGTCCGCCGAGGTGGGCGGGCGCTCGGCCGTGCAGGCACTGCGCGCGCTGGACGAGGACCCGGCGACCGAACTGATCGTGCTGATCTCCAAGCCGCCCGCCCCCGAGGCGGCCCGCGCCGTACGGGACCTCGACCTGGCCACCCCGGTCGTCGCCGCGCTGCTCGGGCCGGGGCAGGACGACCTGACCGCCGTCGCGGAGAAGGCGCTGCGCGCGCTCGGCCGGGACGTGCCCGAGTGGCCGTCCTGGCCCGCCGGCACCGCGCCCGCGCGCGAGGGGCGGCGTCCGCTGCGGGGGCTCTACTCCGGGGGCACGCTGTGCGCCGAGGCGGCCCTGATCGCCGGCGCCGTGGAGCCGGGCGGCGAGGCGTGGTTCGTCGACTACGGGGACGACGCGTACACGCGGGGGCGGGCCCACCCCATGATCGACCCGTCGCTGCGCCGGGAGGCGCTGCGCGGCGTCGACTCGGGCGTCGTGCTGCTCGACGTGGTGCTCGGGCACGGCGCCGACCCCGATCCGTCCTCCTGGCTCGCGCCCGAGGTCCGCGACGCCACCGCCAGGGGCGTGGACGTGGTGGTCGCCCTGGTCGGCGCCGACGGCGACCCGCAGGGGCCGCGCACCCAGGCCGCGCGCCTGAACGAGGCGGGCGCCGCCGTCTTCACCTCCAACGCGGCGGCGGCGCGGCACGCCCGCCGCCTGGCCGACGGCTGACGGCTGTGCGGCCGAGTAGTCCCACCCGGCTCACCGGAGGCAGCCGATGACCCTCTCCATGCTGTACGGCGAACCGCGCGTCATCACCGTGGGCGCCGAGGTGCTCGCCGAGGCGCTGGACCGGCAGGCCGTGCCGCAGCGGCGGGTCGACTGGCGGCCGCCGGCCCCGGGCGTCTCCGCCGCGCTCGCCGGGATGCTCGCCAAGGTGCTCGCCGATCCCCGGCGTGAGCGGGCCAACGCGACGGCCGTGGGGAGGATGCTGTCCGCGCGGCCCATGCTCTCCGGCGTGCGGCCGGCCCGCGAGGCGCTGGGCCTGGAGGCCGGGTCGTTCTTCCACGCCGGCCCGCCGATCACATGGGAGCGGGCGTCCGGGCCGATGCGGGGGGCGCTCGTCGGCGCCATGCTGTTCGAGGGCCTGGCCGCCACCCCGGAGGAGGCCGCGGAGCGCCTCGCCTCCGGCGCGGGGATCACCCTGGACTCCTGCCACCACCACCGCACGGTCGGCCCGATGGCGGGGGTGGTCAGCCCGTCCATGTGGATGCTGGAGGTCACCGACGCCGAGCACGGCGGCACGGCCTACTGCTCGCTCAACGAGGGGCTGGGCAAGGTCCTGCGGTACGGCGCGTACGGACCCGAGGTGATCGAGCGGCTGCGCTGGATGGGCGAGGTGCTCGGTCCGGTGCTCGCGGCGGCCCTGGAGCGGTGCGGGCCCCTCGACCTGCGCACCCTGATCGCGCAGGCCCTGCAGATGGGCGACGAGCTGCACAACCGGAACCGGGCGGCGACGTCCCTGCTGGTGCGGGAGATCGCCCCCGCGGTCGTGGAGGCCGCCCCGGGCCGCGCGGCCGAGGTGCTGCGTTTCATCAATGGAAACGATCATTTCTTCCTGAACGCGGGAATGGCGGCGGCGAAAGCCGCGGCCGACGCGGCGCGCGGCGTGCCGGGGTCGAGCCTGGTCGTGGCGATGGCCCGCAACGGAACGGATTTCGGAATACAGGTGTCGGGGCTCGGCGACCGGTGGTTCACCGGCCCGGCCGGGGTGCCCGACGGCCTCTACCTCGGCGGTTACGGGCCGGACGACGCCAATCCCGACATCGGCGACTCCACGATCACCGAGACCACCGGGCTCGGCGGCTTCGCGATGGCGGCGGCCCCGGCGATCGTCAGGTTCGTCGGCGGCGAGGTGGCCGACGCCGTCGCGGCCACGACCTCGATGTACGAGATCACGCTGGCCGAGCACCCGGCGTACCAGATCCCGGGGCTGGGCTTCCGCGGCACGCCCGCCGGCATCGACGTCGCCCTCGTGGCGAGGACCGGTGTGCTGCCCGTCGTGAACACCGGCATCGCGGGCCGCGTCGCCGGAACGGGGCAGGTGGGGGCGGGGCTGGTCAGCCCGCCGGCCGGAGTCTTCACGGCCGCCCTCGACGCGCTGGCCGCCGCATGAATTCCCTTTGACCGTCATCAGACCGTAATATCGTCGTCAGTCTCAGATATCCGGAGCAATTCGCACGGTCCGGACGGGGGATCCTGCGGATCGAGCGTGAATTGGGGACCTTTTCTATGACGACCGATCGCCTGCTCGGTATGGTCCCCCCTATGCCAGAGGGTCAGGGACCCGCGGGGCGCCCCCCGGCCGGCGTTCCCGACGGGCAGGGCCGTCTCGTCGGGAGGCGTTACCGGCTGCTGTCCCCGGTGGGCCGCGGCGGCATGGGGATGGTGTGGCACGCCCACGACGTGCTGCTCGACCGCGACGTAGCGGTTAAGGAACTGCTCCTGCCGTTCGGGCTCGACCAGGCGGGCGCCCAGTCGGCGCACCGGCGCATGCTGCGCGAGGCGCGGTCGGCGGCCCGCCTCAGCCACCCCGGCATCGTCACCGTCCACGACGTGGTCGAGGAGGACGGGCGGCCGTGGATCGTCATGGAACTGGTCCGCGCCTGGTCCCTCGAACAGGCCGTGCGGCAGGGCGGGCCGCTGCCCGTCGTGCAGGCGGCCGAGATCGGCGTCCGGGTGCTCGACGCCCTGCGCCACGCCCACGCCGCCGGCATCCTGCACCGGGACGTGAAGCCCGGCAACGTGCTGCTCACCGCCGACCGGGTGGTGCTCACCGACTTCGGCATCGCCGCCATCGAGGGCGACGTCACGATCACCCAGACCGGCCTGCTGATGGGCTCGCCCGCCTACATCCCGCCGGAGCGCCTGCAGGGCCGCACGATCACCCACGCCGCCGACCTGTGGTCCTTCGGGGCCACCCTGTACGCCGCCGTGGAGGGCCGCCCGCCGTACGAGGGACCCGACGCGGTCGCCGTCCTCGGCGCGGTGCTGACCCAGGAGCCCAGCCGGCCCCGCCGGGCGGGCGCGCTGCTGCCGGTCATCGAGGGCCTGCTCCGCAAGAACCCGGCCGACCGCCTCCCGGCGGCGCAGGTCGCGGAGATGCTGGAACGGATCCTGCACAGCCACGGGGCCGGGCTGCCGGGACGGGCGGGCACGCCGTCCTCGGTGCCGACCCCGCAGAACTCCATGCCGGCGGGGCTGCTGCCGCCGCTCGACATCCCCTCGGGGCCGCTGCCCTCGCGCATCGTCGAGACGCCCTCGGGCCCGGTCCGCGTGCCGCTCGCCCACAACGGCCTCCCCGGCGGCGCGCCGCCCGGTCCCACCGCCGAGCCCGCCGCCGATCCCGCGTTCGAGCCTTTCGCCGCCTTCGGGCCCGTCACGCCCTTCGGCCAGGCCCCGGCGTTCGACCCGCTGTCGTCTCCATCCGGGTCGTCGTACGCGCCGGAGCGGCGGAAGGAGGGCATGTGGCCGGCCCCCGCGCCGGGCGACATGCCCGGCGACCTGGGCGGCGGCCTCGGCACCGTTCAGGGCCCGGGATCGGGTCCGGCCTCCGGCCCCGGCGCCGGTCCAGGCGCCGGTCCGCCCGAGACGGACACGCGGAACGGCCGGAGGTCCGGCCGGGCCGCGGACGCCGTCACCACGGGCCCGCACCGTCCCCGGGTGGGGCGCAGGCGCAAGGAGCAGACCCAGCGGGGGACGGACCGCGACCCCCGCGCCAGGCTGCTGCTCGTCGTGGCCGGCGTCGCCGTCCTCGCGGTGATCGTCACGATCGCGCTCGTGCTGCTGCCGGGGGGCTCCGGCGACCAGGGAGAGACGACCTCCGGGGCACGCGGCCTGGCGACCGGAGCGGCCGGGGCGTCCACGGGCGGCGCCAGGGCGGCCGGGCGCTCCCTTCCCGCCGTACGCGTGCCCGAGGGCTACCGGCTCGTGACCGAGGGCGGGGTCTCGATCGCGGTGCCCCAGGCGTGGACCGCGACGACCGACGACGGCGGCGCCGTCAGGCTCCTCGGCCCCAAGGACAGCGGGCAGAGCATCACCGTCAGGAGGATCCCCGACGGCGGCCTGGAGGCGCTGCGGGCCGCGGAGCAGAACCTGAACATCAAGGACTACCCGGACTACACGCAGATCCAGTTGCGGGAGGCGGACTACCACTACCCCGCCGCCGACTGGGAGTACACCTACACCAACTCCAGCCAGGTCACCGTCCACGCGGTCATCCGCTACCTGGAGGCGGACGGGCGAGCGTACGCGGTCATGTTCGCCTCGCCCGACTTCGACTGGACCGAGGCCGCCGCGCCGGTGCGGCAGGCCCTCTGGAACACCTTCCGCCCCGCCTGACCGGCACCGCCTGACCGGGGCGCGTCACTTGGCGTCGGCGTAGCAGGCGACCGCGACCGCCTCCATCGGGAAGCGGACCGGGGTGTCGCCGAACAGCAGGCGGGTCGCCTCGTCCGCCGCCCGCCCGACCGCCTCCCGGACCTCGGCGGCCAGGCCGAGCGGGCAGTGCACCATCACCTCGTCGTGCTGGAAGAACACCAGACGCGCCGGGTCCGGAAGCAGCCCGCGCAGCACCGCGAGCAGCGTCAGCGCCCACTCGGCCGCGGTCGCCTGCACGACGAAGTTGCGGGTGAACCTCCCCCGGTCCCGGGCCGCCCGCGCGCCCTCCGGCCCGGCCACCAGGCGGCGCCACCGCTCCGACGGCGGCGGGCAGGTGCGGCCGAGCCACGACCGGACCAGCCGCCCCTCCTCCCCCGCGCGGGCGGCGTCCTCCACGAACGCGTACGCCTTGGGGAAGCGCCGCCGCATGACGGGCAGCAGCTTGGAGGCGTCGCCGCTGGTCCCGCCGTACATCGCGGACAGCATGGCCACCTTGGCCGAGTCGCGCACGCCGCCGAAGGCCCCGGCCAGCGCGGCGTACAGGTCGATCTCCCCGGCCGCCCGCGCGAGCCCCCGGTCGCCGGACAGCGCCGCCAGCACCCGGGGTTCGAGTTGCGCGGCGTCGGCGACCACGAGCGTCCAGCCGTCGTCGGCCACCACCACCCGGCGCATCACCTTGGGGATCTGCAGCGCGCCGCCGCCGCTGGTGGCCCACCGGCCGCTCACCACCCCGCCGACGACGTACTCGGGGCGCAGACGGCCGCCGCCGACCCACTGCGCGGCCCAGGCCCAGCCGTGGGCGCTGTGCAGGCGGGCCAGTTCCTTGTACGCGAGCAGCGGCGCGACGGCCGGGTGATCGACCGCCTTGAGCACGTGCGACCGGGTCGACGGGACCTCGATCCCCACGGCCTTGAACGCCCGGACGATCTGCTGCGGGGAGTCGGGGTTCACCGGCTGCCCGAAGGCGGCCGCCACCTCGTCGGCCAGCGCCTGGAGCTTCCCGGGCCGCATGCCGTGGGCGGGGCGCGGCCCGAGCAGGCCGGTCAGCAACTCGTCGTGGACGTCCTCGCGCCACGGCATGCCGTCGTGCCGCATCTCGGCCGCGACCAGCGCCCCGGCCGACTCGGCGGCGACGAGCAGGCGGAACCGCCCGGGATCGGGCGTGCGGGCGACGCGGCGGAGCTGGTCCTCGAACACCTCGGCGACCATGCCGGCCTCGGACGCGGGGTCCTCGGCCGGTGTGGGCTCGAACAGGCTCGCCTGCGTGCCGCCCGGCTGGTGCCCCTCCGCGGCCTCGTGCGGGTCCTCGGGCACCGGAAGGCCGTGCAGGCGCGCGAAGGCCGCCCGCGCCTGCCTGGGCTCCCCGTAACGGGCGTCGGCCGCCAGCAGCAGGCCCTCGGTCAGCGCGACGTCGTGGCACCGCGACAGCCGTACGCCGGCCGCGAGGAGGGCCGGGTAGACGCGGCGCGCGTCGGCCCAGACCCAGCGAGGCCGCTCGGCGGCCTCCAGCGACCGGACGGCCGCGGCGAGGTCGGGCACCCGGGCCGCCGTCCCGCCGAGCGGCCGGATCGTCCCGCCCCCCTCGGCGCCGGCCGCGACCACGACGTGCATCCCCCCAGCGTGCCAGCCCGCACCGACAATCCCGTCAGAGGGGGATCTCGACCTCGTCCTCCAGTGGGGGCTCCTGCTCCTGGGGGAGGCAGCCGGTCGCGGCGAAGCAGCGCAGCCGCAGCGTGTCCCCGGTCACCGACATGTGCAGGAAGCTCTTGAAGAAGGGCGGGGTGTCCCAGTCGGACAGCTCCGAGATGTACCGGTGGAAGACCCGCCCGACCGGCAGGTGGAACGGCATCGGCCAGCCGCCGAGCAGCCGGGCCGCCCACCTCACCCGCGCGCCGATCGGCGCTCCGGGCGTGGGCCGGGGCGGGGTGTTCCCGATCTGCCGGGACATCAGGGCCAGGCCCTCCTCCGGGGTGACGTACAGCCCGCGCAGCCGCAGCCGCCTGCTGTAGAGCAGGCTGTAGAACGACAGCGAGTCGCCGCGCAGCGGATAGCACTTGAAGTCGTCCTCGTGGACCCCGGCCACGTCCACCCGGGGGATGGTGTGCGTGGCGTGCATGAACGCCCCGCCGCCCCCGGAGACCACGTACTGGATGAGCCGGCCGTCCACCCGTACGGGATAGCGCTGGTAGTTGTGGACGTCGCCGCCGACGGCGGCCACGTAGTTGTTCGCCGGGTCGCGGACGACGTCGTCCACCGTGCCGCCGCCCTCGATCTCGCACGGGTGGTAGGCGTTGTTGACGTAGATCGGCTTGCCGGTGACCAGGACCTTCGGCCTGGGGTCGGCGGAGACCCGGCGCAGCCACTCGCCCTGTTCGCGGTCGAGGGTGCCCTTGATCCCGGTGTCGATGCCGACCAGCAGCAGGCGGCCGGTGTCGATCACCCAGTACGGCCCCGGCAGGGCGGGCCCGGGGTCCGGGCGCATCTTCCTCGCCTCGGCCAGGGCGTTCTCGTCGATCGTCTCCGGCTTCTTCCACAGCAGCCCGCGCAGCCCGCCAGGCGACAGGCGGAAGCCGCGCCGTTCGGCGGACAGGGGGCGGGCGTCGCAGAAGACCCGCATGAAGCCGCCGAGCCCGTCGTACCAGTCGTGGTTGCCGGGAATCGCGAAGATCGGGGCCGGGTAGTCCTTGTAGGGCCGGAAGAACTTGTCGCAGTACTCGTTGCCCGAGCCGGTCGGGTAGATCACGTCGCTGGCGACGACGGCGAACGACGTGCCCTCGCCGAGCCTGAGCAGCCCGGGCACCACCGCGTACTGCGAGGCGTCGCCCTCGCCGGTGTCGCCGAGCAGCAGGAACGAGAACTCCTCCCCGAGGTCGAGCCTGACCCGGAAGTCGGGGTCGGCGCCGCGGTCGCGCTGGGCCGCCACCCAGCGGCGGCGCACCTGCGGCGAGGGATCGCCGAAGAGCTGGGCGATCACCTCGTTGCGCGAGCGCCAGAGCGTCGCAGGGCTCAGCCAGCTGAAGGAGTCCTGGTTGGGGCGCAGCGCCTGGAACGTGCCGATCTGCGAGCAGGCCCAGCCCGCTCCCGCCTCCGACACCCGTGACGAGACCTGCTTTCCCCGCGCCGCCGCCGCGCCCACATCGACCATGGGGACAATCTTGGCGTTTTCCGGGGATCAGTACACCGGGATCAGCACACCCGGGTTGAGGATCCCGGCCGGATCGAGCCGTTCCTTGATCCCGCGCAGGATCTCGCCGCCCAGGTCGCCGATCTCCGCGGCGTACGCCTCCAGGTGGTCACGGCCGACGCCGTGGTGGTGCGAGATCGTGCCGCCCGCCGCGACGATCGCCTCGCCGGCGGCGCGCTTGGCCGCCGCCCACTGCGCCAGCGGGTCGCCCGTCTGCGCCGTCACCACGGTGAAGTACAGCGACGCCCCCGTGGCGTACACGTGGGAGATGTGGCACATGACCAGCGGTGCGCCGAGCGCGCCGAGCAGGGCCAGCCGTACGGCGTCGTACAGGCGCGGCAGGTCCGACCAGAAGCAGGCGGTCTCCAGCGTCTCCACTGTCGCCCCGGCGGCCAGCAGGGAGTCGCGCAGGTAGGGGGCCGAGAACCGGCCCTGCGCCCACTTCTCCCCCGGCTCCGGCCCGAGGTGCACCCCGCCGGCCTCCACGAGCAGCGCGGCGGCGTGCTCCCGGCGGTGGGCCACGTCGCCCGGGGCGCCCTCGAAGCCCGCCACGACCAGGCAGCCCGAGTCGCCCCCGGGCGTTCCGAGGTCCGTGGGCTTCGCCAGCCCGACCATCGTCTCGGTCTCGTCCGACAGGCGCAGCACGGTGGGCGGCGCGCCCTCCTGCGCGAGCCGCCGCAGGGCGGCCGTCCCCGCCGCGAAGGTCTCGAACCGCCAGCCCTCGTACGCCCGGACGGCCGGGGCCCGGTGGACCCGCAGCCGCAGCGAGGTGATCACCCCGAAGGCGCCCTCGGAGCCCAGGAACACCTGGCGCAGGTCGGGCCCGGCGGCCGACTTGGGGGCACGGCCGATCTCCAGCGTGCCGCGCGGCGTCGCCACGGTCATGCCCACGACCATGTCGTCGAACCTGCCGTAGCCGGCCGAGGCCTGCCCGCTGGACCGGGCCGCCGCGAACCCGCCGAGCGTCGCGTACTCGTACGACTGGGGGAAGTGCCCGAGCGTCAGCCCGTGCCCGGCGAGCAACCGCTCCGCCTGCGGCGCGCGCAGTCCCGGCTCCAGGTCGGCGGTCATCGAGACGGGGTCGACGGACCGCAGGCGGTCGAGCCTGCCGAGGTCGAGGGCGACCACTCCCGCGTAGCCCCGCCGTGCGGGGGTGAGCCCGCCGACCACCGACGTGCCCCCGCCGAACGGCACCACCGCCACCCGGTGCTCCGCGCACAGGCGCAGCACCTCCACGACCTCCTCGTGCGAGCCGGGGAGCACGACGGCGTCGGGCGCGTCGGAGGCGTCCCCCGCGCGCATCAGCAGCAGGTCGGGCGTGGACTTGCCCCGGGTGTGCCGGATGCGGGCGTCGTCGTCGGCCCGCACGTGCTCCTCGCCGGTCACGGCGGCCAGCGCGGCGAGGACGGCCTGCGGCAGGGCCGCCGGGGGCAGCCGCACCTCGCCGAACGTCGCGGCCGGGGCGGCGGGCGGGCGCACGCCGAGAAGCTCCGTGAGCAGTTCGCGCACCGGCGCGGGCAGCTCGGCGGCCCTGGCGGGGTCGCCCCAGCCCGACCAGAGCATGGGTTCCGCGGGCAGGAGAGGGGATTCCATGACCGGTGCGCCTCCAGATAGGTTACTCAAGGGTAACGCGACCATAGAGGCGGGGTCATGGAATCCTCACTGAACGCCGCCCGGCGGGCCCGGGAACTCGACGAGGTGCGCACGGTCGTCGTCGACGTGCTCGTGGTGGGCCTGGGCGTGACGGGGGCCGGGGCCGCGCTCGACGCCGCCTCACGCGGGCTGTCGGTGGCCGCGGTGGACGCCCACGACCTGGCCTTCGGCACCTCCCGGTGGAGTTCCAAGCTGGTCCACGGCGGGCTGCGCTACCTCGCCAGCGGCCAGGTCGGCGTGGCCTGGGAGAGCGCCGTGGAACGCGGCGTCCTGCTCCGCCGCACCGCCCCCCACCTCGTGGCCGCGCACCCGTACCTGCTGCCGCTGACGTCCGATGTCGGCCCGGGTGAGGCCGCGACCGTGATGACCGGTTACCGGCTGGGCGACGCGCTGCGGGCCGCCGCGGGCACGCCGAGGAGCCTGCTGCCCGGGCCGTCCCGCCTGACCGCCGCGCGGGCGCTCGCCCTCGCCCCGTCCCTGCGCCCGCACGGCCTGCGTGGCGCGCTCCTGTCCTGGGACGGCCGGGTGGTGGACGACGCCCGCCTGGTGGTCGCGATCGCCCGTACGGCCGCCGCCCACGGCGCGCGGGTGCTCACCCGGTGCCGCGCGCTGGCGCTCGCCGGGGACGGCGCCCGGGTGCGCGACGAGCTGACCGGCGCGGAGTTCGACATCCGGGCGCGGGCGGTGGTCAACGCGACCGGCGTGTGGGCCGGGGGGCTGGTGCCCTCGGTGGCGCTGCGGCCGTCGCGGGGCACCCACCTCGTGCTGCGGCCGGGAGCCCTGGGCGCGCTGCGCGCTGGGCTGCACGTGCCGATCCCGGGCGAGCGCGCCCGCTTCGCGCTGGTGCTCCCCCAGGCCGACGGGCGGATCTACGTGGGGCTGACGGACGAGCCGCTGGACGGCGCGGTCCCGGACGTCCCCGAGGCGCCGGAGAGCGACGTGGCCTTCCTGCTGGAGGTTCTGGGCGGCGTGCTGGACCGTCCCCTGGGCCGCGACCAGGTGGCGGGCGCCTTCGCCGGCCTGCGGCCGCTGGTCGACGGCCCGGGCGGGGCGGGCCGGGTCGGCGGGGCCACCGCGGACCTGTCCCGCCGGCACGCCGTGCTGCGCTCGCCGGACGGCGTGGTCACCGTCGTCGGCGGCAAGCTCACCACCTACCGCCGGATGGCCGAGGACGCCGTCGGCGCCGCCTGCCCCCACGCGCCCGCGAGCCGTACGGCGCGGCTGCCGCTGGCCGGGGCCGGACCGGTGCGGCCGGGCTTCCCCCGGCGGCTGGTCCTGCGGTACGGCGCGGAGGCCGGGGCGGTGCTGGACCTGATGCGGCGCGAGCCGGAGCTGGCCGAGCCGGTGGCGGCGGGGATCACCCTGGCCGATCTGGTCTGGGCGGTCCGCCACGAGGGCGCGCTCGACGCCGGCGACCTGCTGGACCGGCGGACCAGGATCGGCCTGGTGGCGGAGGACCGGGCGGCCGCCCTTCCCGCCGCCGAGGCCGCCCTTTATCGCGCCTGACCCCACCGCGAAGGCGTTTGTTCCTGATTCGTCGGGGAAGTCACCCGATTCTTGACCTCATTGGATAAGGTTAGTCTTACCTAAGAAACGTACGGGAGGGACGGGACCTGATGGCCAACGGGTGCGAGCACCCCGCCGCGTGCCACACGGGGGAGGCTCCCGTCCTGGCGAGCGCGACCAAGAAGGGCCGGTTCTGGCTGCTCATCGAGCACGCGGGGCCCTGGGCCGCGGAGATCGAGGAGTGCCGGCTGCCGGACGACGCCCGCACGCTGATCTCCCGCGCGCGCGAACTCGGGATCCGGCCGCAGCTTATCCGCCGCCCCGGCCGCAGGGAGGCCCGGAGCGGCCCGCTGCACGTCTACCTCGCCGCCGCCGCGGTGAACGAGCCGTGGCTCGCGGAGGCGTTCCCGGAGAGCCCGGACGATCTTGACCTGCGGTCTCTCGTGCACGGAGTGGTTCCGGAGTCCTGCATACTGGTGAACGAGCCGATGTTCCTGGTCTGCACCCACGGCAAGCACAACGCCTGCTGCGCTCGGCTCGGACTGCCGCTGGCCCGGTTCCTCAGCGAGAACCTGCCCGGCGAAGTGTGGGAAACCACACATGTTGGCGGCGATCGATACGCCGCCAACCTCGTATGCTTGCCACACGGGCTTTACTACGGCAGCATGTCTCAGGCTGCTGCGATCGCGGCGGCAAACGCGTACCGGCACGGCGAGGTCGTCCTCGACCGTTTCCGGGGACGCGCGGGTATCCCTGAGCCACTCCAGGCCGCCGAGCACTTCGTCCGCGCTCATACGGGCGAGATCTCGGTCGGCGGGGTGGCCGTGGAATCCTCCCGGTCGGTCGGCGACTCCACCGTCTGCGTCGTGCGGTGCACGACGGGGCGTGGGACGTCGCGATTCCGGGTCGTGGTCGAACCCACGGTGTTCTCGGCGCCGTGCGGGATGACCTGCGCCGACGGAATCCCGACCTACAGGTTGGCCGAACTGAGTCCGCTCATGCCGGTATCGACCTGAGGGCTTCGCGAGAAGCCGGGAACACCACGGCCTATCCCGGCGTTGGCACAAGGGACGCCACAAGCGTCCAAAGCGGCACAAACACTGAAATACCTCTCACCAAAGGTGGTTTCTCATGTCTCAGGTACGTCGGCAGCTCGCCCGCCCGCGCCCCAGCTGGGGTTGGCAGGATGATGCCGCGTGCCGGGGAGAGGACCTGGTGCTGTTCTTCGGTCCTGACGGCGAGCGTCAGCCCGAGCGCGACATCCGGGAGCGCAAGGCCAAGGCCATCTGTGCTCAGTGTCCTGTGCGCGCGGAGTGCCTCGACTACGCGCTCTCGCGGCCCGAGAAGTACGGCACCTGGGGCGGTCTCAACGAGGACGAGCGCGCTTCCGAGCGTCGCCGCCGCATGCGCCGCGCCGCCAGCGCCGGCATCAGCGCCGTCGCCTGAGCGATTTTCCCCTTCCCCGACACGCGTCACCACGGTTCCACCACAGCGTCATCACAGCGTCACCCACAGGGCGTTCCACGTCCCGCCCCTGTCCCCCGGACAGACGGCAGGCGTGAAACGCCCTTCTGGTGTCCGGCCCGTCGTCGCGCGGGCCGCTACGGGCGGCCCATGCCGCGCATCTGCCGGTGGATCGACTTCCACTTGCGGGTCTCCTCGGCGCGCAGCCGCGCGTCGGTGCGGCGGGCCATCCAGGCCGCCTCCCGCTGAAGCCGGCGCCAGCTCTCCAGCCGCCGCTCGGGCAGCTCGCCCGACTCCACCGCCGCGATCACGGCGCAGCCCGGCTCCTGGCCGTGCCCGCAGTCGGAGAACCGGCAGCCGCCGGCCAGTTCGTCGATCTCGGCGAAGACCAGGTCCACGCCCTCGCTCGTCTCGTACAGTCCCACCCGGCGGATGCCGGGGGTGTCGATGATCAGCCCGCCGCCGGGCAGCGGGATGAGCTGCCGGTGGACGGTCGTGTGCCTGCCCCGCCCGTCGCCGGCCCTGACGCGCTGGGTCTCCATCACCTCCGCACCGGCGAGGGCGTTGACGAGCGTGGACTTGCCCGCGCCCGAGGGACCGAGGATCACCGCGGTGCCGGATTCGCCGAGATGGGCCCGCACCAGGTCCACGCCGTCGCCGGTGAGCGAGCAGACCGGGTGGACCTCCACCCCGGGCACCGCCGCCTCGACGTCGGCGAGCAGGTCGCCGAGCACCCGGTCCTGCAGATCGGCGAACAGGTCGGCCTTGGTGACGAGCACGACCGGCCGGGCGCCGCTCTCCCAGGCCAGCGCCACGAGGCGCTCGATCCTGCCGAGATCGGCGAAGTCGTCGGCGTGCATGGACGGCTCGGCCACGAAGACGACGTCGACGTTCGCGGCCAGCACCTGCCCCTGGCCGTCGCCGGACAGGCCGCCGCGCGAGTCGCGGCTCACGCCGCCCCGGACGAAGGCCGTACGGCGCGGCAGCACCTCCGCCAGCTCGTGCCGGCCCTCGGCGAGGGGGGTGAGCGCGACCCAGTCTCCCACGCACGGAAGCGCGAGCGGGTCGGCCGCCGCGGCCCTCCGTACGCGGGCGGACAGCCGCGCGTGGTGGGTCCCGCCGGCGGCGACGACCTCGGCGGCGCCGCGGTCGACCCGCGCCACCCGGCCGGGCACGGCCCCGCCGGGAAGGTCGGGAAGCGACTCGGCGAGGTCGTCGTGCCAGCCGAGAAGCGAGAGTTCGTACGACATTGCTGTGGACACCCTTCGGAAAGACCGGGTGTCCCTGCGGAAAAGGGTTATACGGACACCCGGGAGATGACGGACGGCATGGTCGTCAGAAAGACCCGCATGGTCCTCACCTCCCCGGTGTCAGGCCGCCAACCGGCGGCCACCCTCATGACGCGCGAGCGGCGTCGGATGCGGGAACGTTAGCAGCACCGCCGCCACCTCCCGCAACCCTTTTTTTCCCGGGGATCAGGAAAGGCCGGGAGCCGGGAACCGGCTCGTCAGCTCCGTGACCTCGCCGTGCACCCGCGCGATGACGTCCTCCGCGTCGCCCTTGGCCACGGCGGTGACGACCTCGTCCATCCAGGCGGCGATCTGCCGCATCTCGGCCTCGCCCATGCCGCGCGACGTGACCGAGGGCGTGCCGATCCGGATGCCCGACGGGTCGAACGGCTTGCGCGGGTCGAACGGCACGGTGTTGTAGTTGGTCTCCAGGCCCGCCCGGTCGAGCGCCTGCGCCGCCGGCTTGCCCCCGACGCCCTTGGACGTGAGGTCCATCAGGATCAGGTGGTTGTCGGTGCCGCCGGAGACGAGGTCGAAGCCGCGGTTCAGGAGCTCGTCGGCGAGCGCCTGGGCGTTCTTCACGATCTGCGCGGCGTACGCCCTGAACTCCGGCCGGGCGGCCTCGTGCAGGGCGACGGCGATGGCGGCGGTGGTGTGGTTGTGCGGGCCGCCCTGGAGGCCGGGGAAGACGGCCTTGTTGAGCGCGGTGGCGACCTCGTCCGAGTTCGCCATGAGCATCGCGCCGCGGGGGCCGCGCAGGGTCTTGTGGGTGGTCGTGGAGATCACGTCCGCGTGCCCGACGGGCGAGGGGTGGGCGCCGCCCGCGACGAGGCCCGCGATGTGGGCGATGTCGGCCGCCAGCACGGCGCCGACCTCCCTGGCGATCTCGGCGAAGGCCGGGAAGTCGATCGTGCGCGGGATCGCGGTGCCGCCGCAGAAGATCAGCTTGGGCCGGTGCTCCAGCGCCAGGGCGCGCACCTCGTCCATGTCGATGCGGCCCGTGTCGCGGCGCACGCCGTACTTCACGGAGTTGAACCACTTGCCGGTGGCCGACACCGACCAGCCGTGGGTGAGGTGGCCGCCGAACGGCAGGCCCATGCCGAGGACGGTGTCGCCCGGGTTCAGGAACGCCAGGTAGACGGCGAGGTTCGCGGGCGAGCCCGAGTACGGCTGGACGTTGGCGTGGTTCACGCCGAAGACCGACTTCGCCCGCTCGACGGCCAGCGTCTCGATCTGGTCGATGACCTGCTGGCCCTCGTAGTAGCGCTTGCCCGGGTAGCCCTCGGAGTACTTGTTGGTGAGAACGGTGCCGGTCGCCTCCAGGACGGCCCTGGACACGTAGTTCTCGGACGCGATCAGCTTGACGGTGTCGGCCTGCCGCCGCTCCTCCGCCCTGATCAGTTCGGCGATCTCGGGATCGACGACGTTCAGCGAGTGCTCAGCCATGGCGCCTTCCTTCTCCACGTCGACAGCGGCGGCGACCCAGGCGCACGGCCTCCGCTGATTCGCTCCCCGGTGGTGCCCCACCTAGCGACGCTCCCCTGCCGGGCTCGTCAGCGCCAGTCGCGACCCTCCCACCTTATCGGGACGCGGCGGTGCCCTCACTCATCGGCGACGGGGCCAGATCATGCCTTGCCGGACTTGCGGTGATGGTGCTCGTGCCGGGGGGCGCCGCCCAGCGGCCACAGCCGGTCGATCTCCGCGTTCAGGGTCGCCCCGATGAGCACGGCGAGCGCGGTGATGTAGAGCCACAGCAGCACGGCGATGGGCGCCGCCAGCGAGCCGTAGATCGACAGCGGGGTGAACCACGCGGCCAGCACCTCGCGCAGGAACGCCGCGCACACGATCCAGATCACCAGCGCGAGCACGGCCCCCGGCGTCTCCCGCCACCAGCGCGTACGGTGCGGCACGCTCACGTGGTAGAGCAGCGTGAGCATCAGCACCGAGCCGACGACGAGCACGGGCCAGTAGAGGATCGTCACCAGCGCGGCGTACCTGGGCAGGGCGTTGGACATCAGCGTGGGACCGATCACCAGGACCGGCATGACGACCAGGCCCATCAGCAGCGCCGCGACGTAGAGGCCGAACGACAGGACGCGGGTGCGGATGATCCCCCGGGTCTCCCCCAGCCCGTACGCGATGGAGATGAGGTCGACGTACACGAACAGGGCCCGAGAGCCCGACCACAGCGACAGCAGGAACCCGACGGAGATCAGCGAGACCTGGCCGCCGCTCAGCACGTCGGACAGCAGCGGCTGCACGACCCGTTCCACCGTGTTGTGCGTGAACAACAACTCGGACTGGTCCACCACCCAGCGCCTGATCTCGGCGACGCCGGCGTCGCCGAGCAGCCCGCTCAGATGACCCATGACCCCGAGCAGCCCCAGCACGAACGGCGGCAGCGACAGCAGGGCGAAGAACGCCGCCTCGCCCGCCAGCCCGGTCACCCGGTAGTTGACCCCCGCCATCGTGGTCGCCTTGACCAGGGCCCAGATGGTCGTCTCGCGTACCCAGCTCAGGCGCGCGCGGGCGATGGCCATGCCTTTGCGCGTGATGCGCCGCGGCCTGCGCGCCCGCGCGTCCGTGGAGGTCATGGCACCCAACCGGTCATGAGAACTGGGCTCTACCCGCCGGCGTGGCTCTTATCACGTGACGTGCGAGCGGATCGTCGCCGCCCAGAATAGGGGCCCCCGCCCCCCTCTCGCGATAATCACGACTCTCACCTGGGTCCGCGCGGGTGTCATCCGGCTGTCATGGGAGGGGAACAATGAAGACATGATCTGCCGGGCGTGCGGGGAACACAGGCACGAGGAGTGCCGTGGCGGGTCCTGGTGCGACTGCCAGCACAAGGAGCCGGCCGAGCAGGACCGCGAGGCGGAGCCGCCGGAGAACTGGGTCCGCAAGGGCTGACAACCTCCCGTCATTATGCCGTTACAATCCCGCATCCTGGACACGAACTTGGACATCCAGGATCTCGGGGGTATCGTTTGGGACATGCCAGCGGACCCGTTGCTCGTCGTGCGACGCCACGTCGATCTCCTGCGCGTCCGTAGCGCGATCTGTATCGACGCCGGCTGACCGTCGCCCTCCGTTACCCGGGCGCTCGGCCAGGCGTCGTTTTCGTATGCCCTCATACTCGGCCGCGCAATGCCGCCGGCGAGGTGAGAGGCCGCCTGCGCCGGTGTCCGCCGAAGACCGATCTCGACCCGAGCCTCGGAGAAGGACGTGTGCCCATGAGCACCCCGGCCCGCCCGGCGAACCGCCACCACAGACGCCCGCGCGGCGAAGGTCAGTGGGCTCTCGGTTACCGTGAGCCACTGAACAAGAACGAGGAGAACAAGAAGAACGACGACGGGCTCAACGTCCGCCAGCGGATCATCGACATCTACTCGAAGGGCGGGTTCGACTCGATCGACCCCGCCGACCTGCGCGGGCGCTTCCGCTGGTTCGGTCTCTACACCCAGCGCAAGCCCGGCATCGACGGCGGCAAGACCGCGATCCTGCCGGACGAGGAGCTGGACGACCGCTACTTCATGCTGCGGGTCCGCATCGACGGCGGGCAGCTCAGCCTGGAGCAGCTGCGCGCCATCGCCGACATCTCCAACGACTACGGCCGGGGCACCGCCGACGTCACCGACCGGCAGAACATCCAGCTCCACTGGATCGAGATCGAGTCGGTCCCGGACATCTGGCGGCGGCTGGAGGCGGTCGGCCTGTCCACCACCGAGGCGTGCGGCGACACCCCCCGCGTCATCCTCGGCTGCCCCCTGGCCGGGATCGACGCCGGCGAGGTGATCGACGGCACGCCGCAGATCCACGAGATCTACGACCGGTACGTCGGGGACAAGGCGTTCTCCAACCTGCCGCGCAAGTTCAAGACGGCGATCAGCGGCTGCACCGCCCACTGCACCGTCCACGAGATCAACGACGTCGCGTTCGTCGGCGTGGTGAACGAGCAGGGCGAGCCCGGCTTCGACGTCTGGGTGGGCGGCGGCCTGTCGACCAACCCGATGTTCGCCCAGCGGCTCGGCGCGTTCGTCCGGCCCGACCAGGTCCACGAGGTGTGGGCCGGGGTCACCGGCATCTTCCGCGACTACGGCTACCGCCGCCTGCGCCACCGGGCGCGGATCAAGTTCCTCGTCAACGACTGGGGCGCGGAGAAGTTCCGCCAGGTCCTGGAGACCGAGTACCTGCGGTACGCCCTCCCCGACGGCCCTGCTCCGGAGGCGCCGCAGAGCGGCCGGCGCGACCACGTCGGGGTCCACCCGCAGCGGGACGGCAACTTCTACGTCGGCTTCGCCCCGCGCGTGGGCCGGCTGGACGGCGACACGCTGCACCGCATCGCCGACATCGCCGAGCGGCACGGTTCCGCCCGGATCCGCACGACGGTCGAGCAGAAGATGGTCATCCTCGACGTCGCCCCCGACCAGGTGGAGTCGATCGTCGGCGAGCTGGAGGCCGCCGACCTCCAGGTCAACCCGTCCACGTTCCGCCGCCAGACGATGGCCTGCACCGGCATCGAGTACTGCAAGATCGCGATCGTCGAGACCAAGGCCACCGCGTCGGCCCTGATCGACGAGCTGGAGCGGCGCCTGCCGGACTTCGCCGAGCCGCTGACGATCAACGTCAACGGCTGCCCGAACTCCTGCGCCCGCATCCAGGTCGCCGACATCGGCCTCAAGGGCCAGCTCGTGGCCAACGACAAGGGTGAGCAGGTCGAGGGCTTCCAGGTGCACCTGGGCGGCTCGATCGGGCTCAACCCGACCTTCGGCCGGAAGGTGCGCGGGCTCAAGGCCACGGCGGAGGAACTGCCCGACTACGTCGAGCGGGTCGCCCGCAACTTCGAGAAGCAGCGGAACGAGGGCGAGACCTTCGCCGAGTGGGTCCAGCGCGCCGACGAAAGCGACCTCAAGTGAGCGAGCGGGCGGCGCCGTTCTACTGCCCGTACTGCGGCGACGAGGACCTGGAGCCCTACGTGACCGAGGAGGAGAGCCACGGATGGTACTGCAGGGCCTGCGCCCGTGCCTTCCGGGTGAAATTCCTCGGCGTCGGCGTGCGTTCGTGATTGTTCGAAGGCTTGTCGTCCGATCATCCGATGAACCAGTGAACGACGTGTGAGGAGTAACGATGTCGGTGGCAGAGATAGAGGCGGGCCTGGAGCGGCAGCGGGCGACGCTGGACCTCCAGGGGATCGTGGAGTCCGCGGCGCGCTTCCTTGAGGACGCCCCCGCCCGGGAGATCATCCGGTGGGCCGCGGCCACGTTCGGCGACCGCCTCTGTCTCACCTCGTCGATGAGCGACGCCCTGCTGATCGACCTGGTCAGCAGGGTGAAGCCGGGCGTCGACGTGTTGTTCATCGACACCGGCTACCACTTCGCCGAGACCATCGGCACCCGCGACGCGGTCGAGACCGTCTACAAGGTCAACGTGATCAACGTGAAGCCGTCCAGGACGGTCGAGGAGCAGGACCGCGACCTCGGCCCGCGCCTGTACGGGCGCAACCCCGACCTGTGCTGCTACCTGCGGAAGGTCGAGCCGCTCAACCGGGCGCTGGAGCCGTACCTCGCCTGGGTGTCGGGCATCCGCCGTGACGAGTCGCCCACCCGGGCGAACACCAAGGTCGTCGAGTGGGACGCCAAGCGGCAGATGGTGAAGGTCAACCCCATCGCCCGGTGGACCCAGGAGGACGTCGACAACTACATCGCCGACAACGGCGTGCTGATCAACCCGTTGCACTACGACGACTACCCGTCGATCGGCTGCGCCCCCTGCACCCGCCGCGTGGCGCCGGGCGAGGACCCGCGCAGCGGGCGCTGGTCCGGCCTCGGCAAGATCGAGTGCGGCATCCACCTGTGACGAGTGCTCCACACGGGAACGCGCCGCTGATCGCGGTGGCGCACGGGTCCCGCGACCCGCGCGCCACCGCGACGGTGGAGGCCCTGCTCGACGGCGTACGGCGGGCCCGGCCCGGCCTCGACGTCCGCGCCGCCTACCTCGACCACGCCCCGCCGTCGCTGCCTCGGGCCCTCTCGGGCCTGGACGAGGCGGTCGTGCTCCCCCTCCTGCTCACCGCCGCCTACCACAGCCGGGTGGACATCCCGGCGGCCCTGCGGGAGGCGTCGGCCCGCGCGCCGCGCCTGCGGGCCGTCTGCGGCCCCACGCTCGGCCCGCACCCGCTGCTGGTCCGGGCCCTCGAACGCCGCCTCACCGAGGCCGGGGTGGAGATCGGCGACCCGGAGACCGCCGTGGTACTGGTCTCGGCCGGGTCCAGTGACGGCCGGGCGAACGCGACGATCGCCGCCGTCGCCCGCGCGTGGGCGCGGGAGCGCCCCTGGTGGTCGGTCACCGCCGCCTACGCCTCCGCCGCCGCGCCCAGGCCCCGGGAGGAGGTCGAACGGCTCAGGCGGGCGGGCGCGCCGAAGGTCGTCGTCGCGCCGTACCTGCTGGCCCCCGGCCACTTCGCCGACGCCGTGCGGCGCGACGCCCTGGACGCCGGGGCGCACGCCGTGGGCGGCGTCCTCGGCGCCGCCCCCGAACTGGTCGCGCTCCTGCTCGAACGCCACGCCCAGGCCGTCCGCGCCGCCCGCCAGGCGGCCTAGCCGACGGTTCCCGGGTCCGCTTCCAGGTCCAGCAGGGACCACCTCCGCGACCCCGGCGACGGTGTGACGGCGGGGTCCCCGCACGCGGAGGAGAGGATCTCCTGCCCGTTGGGCCTGCGGATCACGATGTCCTGGTCGCAGGCGACCGGCGTCGGCCCCGCCACGAGAGGCCACGCCTCCCTGATCGTGAGCCGTCCGCCGGTGCGGTACTCGCCGGTCTCCTCGATGACGCGCCCGGCCTCCCGCTCGCCGAGCGCGGGGATCGGCGCCCCCGGTTCGAGGCCCGCCGCGACCCGCTGGACCGGCACCAGCGCGACGTCCACGTCGTTGCGTCCCCTCAGATCCCCGCCGGACTCGTCGGTCCACGACAGCGAGTGATCGACGTGGTCGCTCTGGATGCCGCACACGCCCTGCGTCACCAGACGGCCGTTCAGCCAGACGAGCGCGTACGACGGGTCCCGGCAGTCGACCCGCACGTTCACCGACTCGCTGATGCCCGTGTAGGGAAATCTCAGGACCCGCCCGCCCGTCTCGATCGCTCCGTTGAGGAACACCCGCTCCCCCGTCAGGTAAAAGCCCTCGGAGGGAACGGCCGCCAGGACGGCCGGTCCGCCGTCTCCGGGGGGCGCGATCGTGACCGTGCGCGGCGCGGTCGCGACCATCACCGCGGCGGCCAGACCGGTGGCCAGCGCCGCCCCCGCACCGGCCCGTCGCCGGCGGACGCGGCGGACGCGCCGGTCCACGTCGGCCAGAGCGACGCCCCCGCCCCGTCCCCCGCCCCGTCCCGTGGCGGCGTCCCCGGCGAGAAGCTCGCGGAGCTCTGTCTCGGTCAGTGTCATCGTCAGCTCTCCAGGCTCATCGCGGAGCGGGCGGCGGGATCGACGCGCAGCCTGGCCAGGGCCCTGCTCGCCTGGCTGCGCACGGTCCCCGCCGAGCAGCCGAGGATCTCCGCGATCCGGTCGTCGCCGAGGTCGGCGAAGTAGCGCAGCACGATCACGGCGCGCTGTTTCGGCGGCAGTCCCGCGAGGGCCCGCCGTACGGCGTCCCGGAAGCCGAACAGGTCGGCGGCGTCGCCGACCGCCGGCTCCGGCAGCACCTCGGTCGGCTGCTCGCCGCGCCAGCGCCTGCGCCACCAGCTGGCATGGGTGTTGGTCAGGATGCGGTAGACGTACGGGTCGGGATTGTCACCGACCCTCCGCCAGGCCAGCCACGCCTTGGCCAGCGCCGTCTGGACCAGGTCCTCTGCCGTGCCCCAGTCGCGGCAGAGGAGGTAGGCCGTCCGCAGCATGCGGTCCGAGCGCTGCTCGACGTAGCGCTCGAAGTCGGCCCGGTCGCGCATGTGCGGCCCCCAGTGATCGGTGCGGTCCTCGGTGGACGGTCACCGATGACTACGCCCTGGGAGCGCCGCGCCGTTGCCTCGGACGGCGATCGGGTTCCCCTGCGGCGCACGGCCGCGCGCTCGGGGGCCGTTCAGCGGGAGTCGCGCCGGCGGTCGCGGAGCCGGGGAGGACGAGGCGGGCGGGGCGGGCGGAGCCCGTGCATGCCGTGAAGGCCGTCCAGCCCGTGCAGCCCGTGCAGGCCGTGCTCGGAGCTCTCGTATCCCTCGGTGAGGGAGGCGCGGCGCTCCTGCCACCACTCGCTCCAGGCGAACCAGCCGCGCTTGATCGGCTGCGCCCGGGAGTCCCCGATGATCTTCACGTCGCCCAGCAGGACATACGCCCTGACCCTGACGACGGGGGCGGCCTGCCCGGCGGGAGCCTCGATCACCTGGACCTTCTTGTCGCCCAGGACGGTGACGCCGGAGAGCTCCACGTCGATCCCGTCCGGCACGATGATCTTGAGGTCGCCCAGCACGCAGACGGCGACGACGTCCACCTCACGCCCGCGCACCTCGGCCTCCCGCAGGTCGAGGGTCACGTCGCCCAGCACGCTGACCGCGCCGACGCCGTCGTCGATCCGCCACGAGCCGGTCCTCTTGGCGTCGCCCAGCACCGCCACGATCCACTTGCGCATCCTGCCCTGCGTGGCGGCCGGAGCCGCGGGCGCGGGGGCCGGGGCGCCGCCCGGCAGGTCGGCGATGATCTGGGCGAGCTCGCCGTGCGTCTGGGCCAGATAGGCGGCCTCGGTCCGCTCCGTCAGCTCGGCCAGCGTCAGCCGCCCCTCGGCGGACGCCACCCTCAGCCGCTCCACCACGGACTCGCGCTCGGCGTCGGACGCCCGCATGCCACCCGGATCGTTCACGTCCCCCACCGTAACCCCGACCGGCCCCGCTCCCCATCCTCCCTGGGGACGATCCCTGCGGGGTCCTCCAGAAGGGGTTGTGTGAGCATGGAGACGTGACCCGCAGCAGGTTGTTGGAGGCGATCGCGGAGGGGGACGCCGCGCGGGTGGCGGAGATGCTGCACCCGGAGGCCCCGGTATCCCCTGTGTCCTCCCCTGTGTCCCCCGCCGTCGACCCCGCCCAGGGGACGACGCCGCTCTACCGGGCCGCCGCCGGAGGGCACCACGAGATCGTCCGGCTGCTGCTGGACCACGGCGCGGACCCCGACCGGCCGAGCGGCGGGCCCGAGGAGGGGCTGCCGCTGTGCGCCGCGGCCTGCTGGGACCACGCCGAGACCGTGCAGGCGCTGCTGGACGGAGGCGCCGACCCCGACGCGGCGGAGGAGGGCGGCTGGACGGCCCTGCTGTGGGCGGCCGCCAACGGCAACCTCGAGTCGGCCGACGTGCTGCTCGACGCCGGGGCCGATCCCGGCCTGGCCGACGAGGACGGCGACACGCCGCTGACACTGGCCGCGCTGTTCGGGGCGTACGGGATCGTCTGGTCCCTGCTGGAGCACGGCGCGGACCCGGCGGCGCCCGGCTGGGACGGCGCGACCCCGCTGGAGATCGCCGCCCGTCTGGCGGGAGCCGATCTGGAGGCGGTCCTCCGGGACGACGTCGCCGCGCGGCTGGGCGGCGAGCACACGGTGCTGGTGGCGCACTCCGCCGCGCCGGACGGCACCCGGCGGGTCACCGTCGAGGCGCGCGGCGAGGGCGCCCGCACCGGCGTCCACACCGTGGCCCGCCAGTACGGGCACGCGGCCGCCGCCACGGTCCTGGAGGCGGCGCTCGGCCTCCGGCCGCCGCCCGAGGAGCTGCTCCGCCGCGTCCTGCCCTACCGCGACCTGGACGAGGACGACGAGACGTGGTGGGCGGCCGTCCACGCGCTGCGGGGGCGCCACGACGAGGAGACGTTCCGGGCGGTGACGCGGTTGTGCGAGAGCGACGACCCGGTGCGGCGGGAGTTCGGCGTCGACGTCCTCGCCCAGTTCGGCCGCGACACGGGCCACCTCCCGGGACAGGACACGGGCCACGACGACCGGCAGGACGAGGTCCTCGGCATCCTGCGCGACCTGGCCCGCCGGGAGACCGAGCCCGCGGTGGTCGAGGCCCTGCTCGCGGCGTTCGGCCACCGGGCCGACGAGCGGGCCCTGCCCGAGGTGCTGGCGATCGTGGGCGGCCCGGGGCGCGAGCCCACCGTCAACGACCCGGTCGCGCTCGCCGCGGTCCTGCCGTCCGGCGACGAGGACGGCCTCGCCGCCCTGATCCGGCTGACCGAGTGCGGGGACGACGAGGTGCGCGACTGGGCGACCATGGGCCTCGCCGGCCTGCCGGCCGACACCGCCCGGATCAGGGAGGCGCTGGCCGCCCGGCTGGCCGACCGTGACGTGACGACCGTGGCCGAGGCGGCCCGCGGCCTGGCCGCGCGCGGCGACAGGCGGGCGCTCACGGGCGTCCACCGGGTGCTGTGCGAGGCGGGCGCCGGTCAGGGCTACGCCCGTGATCTCGCCCTTGAGGCGGCCCAGGAGCTGGGCCTGGACATCTCCGGCGCCTGAGCGCGGCGGCGGGTGTTTGTCCCGGCGGGCCCGAGTGCTGAGATGGAGTTCCGGCCTCGCCCGGTTCCCGGCGCCGAGGACCCGGCATCACCCGAGGAGGACCCTGTGACCCGCGACGCGACTCACGACGTGACCAACCAGGCGCCCCCGCTGGCCGGGCACGACGTCTCGGCCGACCAGGCGCTGCTGGAGGGGCTCGCCAGGGAGGGGGCGGACTGGGCGACCGGGGAGCTGCGCCGGCTCGGCCTGCTGGCCGGATCCGAGAAGGCGCAGGAGTGGGGGCGGCTGGCCAACGAGCACCCGCCCGTCCTGCGCACCCACGACCGGTACGGCAACCGGATCGACGAGGTCGAGTTCCACCCCGCCTGGCACGAGCTGATGTCGGTCGCGGTCGGCAACGGGCTGCACGCCTCCCCCTGGACCTCGGCCCGGCCGGGGGCGCACGTCGCCAGGGCCGCGAAGTTCTTCGTATGGTCCCAGGTGGAGGCCGGGCACGGCTGCCCGATCTCCATGACGTACGCCGCCGTGGCCGCGCTGCGGCATTCGCCGTCGCTGCGGGCGGAGTGGGAGCCCTTGCTGGCCTCCCGGACGTACGACTTCGGGCTGCGCCCGCCGCTGGAGAAGCGGGGGGTGCTGGCGGGGATGGCCATGACCGAGAAGCAGGGCGGCTCCGACGTGCGGGCCGGCACCACCCGGGCCGAACCCCTCGGCGACGGGAGCTTCGCCCTGACCGGGCACAAGTGGTTCAACTCCGCCCCGATGTGCGACGCGTTCCTGGTGCTGGCCCAGGCCCCGCGCGGGCTGTCGTGCTTCCTGCTTCCCCGTGTGCTGCCCGACGGCACCCGCAACGCGATGCGCCTGATGCGGCTGAAGGACAAGCTCGGCAACCGGTCCAACGCCTCCGCGGAGGTCGAGTACGACGGCGCGACGGCCTTCCTCGTCGGCGAGGAGGGCAGGGGCGTCCGCACGATCATCGAGATGGTCAACATGACCAGGCTCGACTGTGTGACCGGCTCGGCCGCCGGCATGCGGCAGGGGCTGTCGCAGGCCCTCCACCACGCCCGACACCGGAGCGCGTTCGGCCGGCCGCTGGCCGACCAGCCGCTGATGCGCGCCGTGCTCGCCGACCTCGCGCTGGAGTCCGAGGCGGCGACCACGCTGATGACCCGCCTGGCCGGGGCGACCGACCGGGCGGTGGCGGGCGACGCCGCCGAGGGGCTGTTCCGCCGGGCCGCCCTCGCCGCCGCCAAGTACTGGATCTGCAAGCGGGCTCCGGTCCACGCCGCCGAGGCGCTGGAGTGCCTGGGCGGCAACGGGTACGTCGAGGAGTCGCAGATGCCCCGGCTGTTCCGGGAGTCCCCGCTGAACGGCATCTGGGAGGGCTCGGGCAACGTGGCCGCCCTCGACCTGATGCGGGTGCTCGCCCGGGAGCCGGAGGCGGTCGAGGCGTTCTTCGCCGAGGTCGCCCGCGCCGGGGACCACCGCGTCGGCGACGCGGCCGGGCGGGTGCTGAAGACGCTCGCCTCCGCCGGTGAGGCCGACGCCCGCCGGGTGGCCGAGGAGATGACGCTGGTCCTGCAGGCGTCCCTGCTCGTGCGGCACGCCCCGGCGCCGGTGGCCGACGCGTTCTGCGCCTCCCGCCTGGGCGGCGACTGGGGCCGCGCCTTCGGCACGCTCCCGGCCGGCCTCGACCTGGAGCCGATCCTGGACCGCGCGGCGCCCGCGTGAGCAGGCGGTCACGGGACGGCTACGCCACGGAAATGCGGCGGAAACAGGCCGCCGCTGTCATGAAGGGGACTCACCGGCTCACCCCGGTGAGGCGCACCTAGGGTTCCGTTCGGCTGGTCCGAGAGGTGCAGGCGGCTCGGCGCGGAGCCGTTCCACGGCGGGACAAAAGCCCGGGAGGCTGTGACTTCGGCGTCTCCCCGGTCAACGGCGCGGCCGGGACCGGGGAGACGCCGCGGGTCGCGAATCCCGCCGCCCGCCGGGCGGCGGTGGACCAGCCGTCCCCCGAGGAGTGCCGTGGGCCACCTCCATTCCCACTACGGTCCCGAAGCCCGTAACGCCGTCGAGCGTGAGGCCGAGATCCCCACCACCATGCACGAGCGGGAGATCGCCCGCGGGCTCGAACTCGGCCTGCAGGGCGCCGACTCGATCGTCGACCGCACCATTCCCACCTTCTCCCGCGGCGAACTGCCGCACTTCGCGGGGATCAACACCTTCCTCAAGGCGCCGTACGTCGAGGACGTGCGGCGCTGCGGGGAGTACGACGTGGCGGTGCTCGGCGCGCCCTTCGACGGGGGCACCACCTACCGCTCGGGCACCCGCTTCGGGCCACAGGGCATCCGCAAGATCTCCGCGCTGTACGGCCCCTACAGCTTCGAGCTCGGCGTCGACCTCCGCGAGTCGATCACGATCTGCGACCTGGGCGACATCTTCACCATCCCGGGCAACATCGAGAAGACCTTCGACCAGATCAGCAAGGGCGTCGCGCACGTCTTCGAGAGCGGCGCCTTCCCGGTGATCCTCGGCGGGGACCACTCGATCGGCTACCCGACCGTGCGCGGGGTGGCCGAACACGTGCGGGGAAACGTCGGCATCATCCACTTCGACCGTCACGTCGACACCCAGGAGACCGACCTCGACGAGCGGATGCACACCACCCCCTGGTTCCACGCCACCGACATCCCGAACGTGCCGCCGAAGAACCTCGTGCAGATCGGCATCGGCGGCTGGCAGGCGCCCCGCCCGGGCGTGAAGGTGGGCCGCGAGCGGGGCACCACGATCATGACGGTCACCGACTGCGTCGAGATGGGCATCGAGGCCGCCGCCGAGCGGGCCCTGGAGGTCGCCTGGGACGGCGCGGAGGCCGTCTGGCTGTCCTTCGACGTCGACTGCCTCGACGCGGCCTTCGTGCCCGGAACCGGCTGGCCCGAGCCCGGCGGGTTCCTCCCCCGCGAGGTGCTCAAGTTCATCCAGCTCATCGCCGACGCCCGGCCGCTCGCCGGGATCGAGGTGGTGGAGTGCTCCCCGCCGTACGACAACGCGGAGATCACCTCGCTCATCGCCACCCGGGTCATCTGCGACACCCTCGGGTGCCTGGTGCGCTCGGGACACCTGCCGAAGAGGAAGAAGGAGGCCGTCCAATGACGCGCCGACACCTCGCCGCCGTTCTCGTCCTGCTCCTGCTCGCGGGCTGCGCCTCCCCCGGGGAGCGGCAGGCCGCCGCCCCGGCCGGCTCGACGATCACCCTGGGCTTCAGCGCCTGGCCGGGCTGGTTCCCCTGGCAGGTCGCCGGCGAGCAGGGCCTGTTCCGCAAGAACGGCGTGGACGTCGAGCTCAAGTACTTCGACAGCTACACCGACTCGCTCAACGCGCTGGCCACGGGAACCATCGACGCCAACAGCCAGACGCTCAACGACACCCTGGCGTCCGTGGCCGGCGGGGCGAAGCAGAGCGTCGTGCTGGTCAACGACAACTCCAGCGGCAACGACCAGATCATCGCGGGGCCGGGCATCTCGTCGCTGTCCGGCCTGAAGGGCAGGACCGTCGCCGCCGAGCAGGGCACGGTCGACCACTACCTGCTCCTGCTCGCGCTGCGGAAGGCCGGTCTCACCGAGGCGGACGTGCAGTTCCGGCCGATGCCGACCGACGCCGCCGCGGCGGCCTTCGCCGCCGGGCAGGTGGACGCCGTCGGGGTGTTCGCCCCCTTCACCACGACCGCGCTCAAGCGGAAGGGCAGCCGGGCGATCGCGACGTCGGCCGACTTCCCCGGGGCGATCCCCGACCACCTGGTGGTCACCCGTGACCTCGTCTCCCGCGACCCGAAGGCCGTGCAGGGGCTCGTGTCGGCCTGGTTCGACGCGCTCACCTGGATCGGCGAGCACCGGCCGGAGGCCTTGGAGATCATGGCGAAGCGGGCGGGGGTGAGCGTGTCCGACTACGAGTCGTACGACAAGGGCACGACGATCTTCACGCTGGAGCGCAACCGGACGGCGTTCTCCGGCGAGCTGGACGGCCGCGCCAAGGAGATCGCGGAGTTCCTGGTCTCGGCGAAGCTGGTGGACAAGGCCCCGCCGCTGGAGGGACTGTTCGCGCCCCAGTTCGTCCGCGCGGTGCAGCCGTGACCGCGGCCGAGGCGATGCCGAGACAGGACGCCGGGACGGTCCCGGCGGCGGAGGAGCCCGCGCCGCGCCGGGCGAGGCTCAGGACCGGGCCGCTCACGACCAAGGCGCTCACGACCTCGGTCTCCGCGCGTACGGCCTGGCTCCTGCGGTGCCTGTCGATCCTCGTGCCGCTGGCCGTCTGGCAGGCGGTCAGCGCGAGCGGCCGGGTGGACCCCGCGTTCCTGCCCTCCCCGTCGGCGGTCTGGGCGGCCGGGGTGGACATGGCGGCCGGCGGCGAACTGGCCGCCGACCTCGCGGCGAGCCTCGGCCGGATCGCGGCGGGCTTCGGCCTGGCCGTCCTGATCTCGGTGCCGCTGGGGTTCGCGATGGGGACGCTCGGCTGGGCGCAGCCGCTGCTCGAACCGGCCGTCGGCATCCTGCGCTACCTGCCCGCGTCGGCCTTCATCCCGCTGCTGATCATCTGGCTGGGCATCGGCGAGGCGTCGAAGGTGGCGCTGCTCGTCCTCGGCGTGGTGTTCTTCAACACGCTCATGACCGCCGACGCCGTACGGCAGGTGCCGCACCGGCTGCTGGAGGTGTCGGCGACCCTCGGGGCGTCCCGGCCGCGGGTGGCCGCCCGGGTGGTGTTCCCGTACGCGCTGCCGGGGATCATCGACGCGATGCGGGTCAACGCCGCCGCGGCGTGGAACTTCGTGGTCGTCGCCGAACTGGTCGCGGCCACCTCGGGACTCGGCTACCGGATCACCCGCGCCCAGCGGTTCCTGCAGACCGACCGCATCTTCGCGATCCTCGTGGTGATCGGCCTGATCGGCCTGGCCATCGACGTCACGCTGCGCCTGCTGCGCGCCCGGGTGGGGAGGTGGGCCCGTTGACGAGCGCACCGAGCGGTCTCCGGCTGGAGGGCGTGGGCAAGGAGTTCGTCCCGGGCCGGCCGGTGCTCCAGGACGTGGACCTGTCCGTGGCGTCCGGCGACTTCGTCTGCGTGGTGGGGGCGAGCGGCTCGGGCAAGTCGACCCTGCTGGGCATGGTCGCGGGCCTCGTCCCGCCCACGTCCGGCCGGGTGCTGCTGGACGGCCGTGAGGTCGCGGGTCCCGGCCCGGACCGCGGGCTGGTGTTCCAGACCGCCTCGCTGTATCCCTGGCGGACCGTGGCCCAGAACGTCGCGTTCGGCCTGGAGGCGCTCGGCGTGCCGCGCGCCGCCCGGCGGGAGCGGGTGCGGTGGCTGCTCGACGAGGTGGGCCTCGGCCACCTGGCCGGGGCCCTGCCCGGACGCCTGTCGGGCGGGCAGCAGCAGCGGGTGGCGATCGCCCGCGCGCTGGCCTGCGCGCCGCGCGTGCTGCTGCTCGACGAGCCCTTCGGCGCGCTCGACGTGCAGACCAAGGAGGACATGCAGCTGTTCGTACGGCAGGTCTGGCAGGACGTGACACCGGCCGGGGAACGCCCGACGGTCGTCATGGTGACCCACGACACGGAGGAGGCCGTGTTCCTCGCGCGCCGGGTGATCGTGCTGTCCAGCGATCCCGGCCGGATCAGCCAGGAGATCGCCATCGGCCTGCCGGAGCCCCGCCCGCTGGAGATCAAGCGCTCCGCGGAGTTCCTGCGGATCAGGGCGGAGGTCGAGGACCTGGTCCGGGCCGAGCACCGCGCCCACCAGGCGCGTGTCGCCGCCGCGCCGGCGTGATCGTGGGTTCGCGGGAGGGTCGCGGGACGACCGGCGGCGCGGGTGGCGTTAAGGTCGCTGCTGAATGGATTAAGACTCGCTAGTGAAGGGATATCGCCATGGCGACCACTCGTACCGCGACGACGCAGTGGAAGGGCGCCCTGCTCGACGGTTCGGGCGTTGTCTCGCTCGACACCTCCGGCGTCGGCACCTTCGACGTCTCCTGGCCCTCCCGGGCCGAGCAGGCGAACGGCAAGACGAGCCCGGAGGAGCTCATCGCGGCCGCCCACTCCTCGTGCTTCTCGATGGCCCTGTCCCACGGCCTGGCCCAGGCGGGCACTCCGCCGCAGTCGGTCGAGACCCGGGCCGACGTGACCTTCCAGCCCGGAGAGGGCATCACCGGCATCGTGCTCTCCGTACGGGCCCAGGTGCCCGGCCTGTCCGCCGAGGACTTCCAGCAGGCGGCCGAGACCGCGAAGGCGAACTGCCCGGTGAGCAAGGCGCTGGCCGGCACGACTATCACCCTGAACGCCGAACTCGTCGGCTGAACCACCAGTGGGGCCCCCGCCGGACCGGTCCGGCGGGGGCCTCCGCGTGCGCGGACCGGGAGCAGGGGTACCGCCCCAGGTGCACGAATCGTCCGGGCAGTGGAGAATGAGGTTACATGCGCGAGGTTTGGCCTGGAGAGCCCTACCCACTCGGCGCCACCTGGGACGGTGTGGGCACCAATTTCTCGGTGTTCTCGGAGGTGGCCGAGCGGGTCGAGTTGTGCCTGTTCGACGACGACGGCGCGGAGACCCGCGTCGACCTCCCGGAGGTCGACGGCTTCGTCTGGCACGGCTACCTGCCGGGGATCATGCCCGGCCAGCGGTACGGCTTCCGCGTGCACGGCCCCTACCGGCCCGAGCACGGCCACCGGTGCAACCCGGCCAAGCTGCTGCTCGATCCGTACGCGAAGGCGATCGAGGGCTCGGTCCGGTGGAACGAGTCGCTGTTCTCCTACCACTTCGCCGACCCCACCCGGCTGAACGTCGAGGACTCCGGGCCGCACATGCCGAAGAACGTGGTGGTCAACCCGTTCTTCGAGTGGGGAAACGACCGGCCGCCCCGCACGCCGTACCACGAGACGGTGATCTACGAGGCGCACGTGCGCGGGCTCACCATGCGTCACCCCGCCGTGCCCGAGGAGCAGCGGGGCACCTACGCCGGGCTCGCGCACCCGGCCGTGATCGACCATCTGCGGTCGCTCGGCGTGACGGCGGTCGAGCTCATGCCCGTCCACCAGTTCGTGCCCGAGCACTTCCTGGTCGCCCGGGGGCTGACCAACTACTGGGGCTACAACACGATCGCCTTCCTCGCACCGCACAACGCGTACTCCTGCGCGGGGCAGCGCGGCCAGCAGGTCCAGGAGTTCAAGGCGATGGTCCGGGCCCTGCACGACGCGGGGATCGAGGTGATCCTCGACGTGGTCTACAACCACACGGCCGAGGGCGACCACATGGGCCCCACGCTCGGGTTCCGGGGCCTCGACAACGTCGCCTACTACCGGCTGCGCGAGGAGGACCGCCGCTACTACCTCGACTACACCGGCTGCGGCAACTCGCTGAACGTCCGCTCGCCCCACGCGCTCCAGCTGATCATGGATTCGCTGCGTTACTGGGTGCTCGACATGCACGTGGACGGCTTCCGCTTCGACCTCGCCGCCGCGCTCGCCCGCGAGCTGCACGACGTCGACCGGCTCAGCGCGTTCTTCGACCTCATCCAGCAGGACCCGGTGATCTCCCAGGTCAAGCTGATCGCCGAGCCGTGGGACGTCGGTCCCGGCGGTTACCAGGTCGGCAACTTCCCGCCCCTGTGGACCGAGTGGAACGGCAAGTACCGCGACGCCGTACGGGACTTCTGGCGGGGCGACTCCCGGACGCTGCCCGAGTTCGCCTCGCGCCTCGCCGGGTCGAGCGACCTGTACGCGACCAGCGGCCGCCGCCCGGTCGCCTCGATCAACTTCGTCACCGCCCACGACGGGTTCACTCTCACCGACCTCGTGTCGTACGACCACAAGCACAACGAGGCCAACGGCGAGGGCAACCGCGACGGCACGGACGACAACCGGTCGTGGAACTGCGGCGCCGAAGGACCGGTCGACGACCCGGCGATCACCCGGCTGCGGCGGCGCCAGCGGCGCAACCTCCTCACCACCCTGTTCGTGTCCCAGGGCGTGCCGATGCTGCTGGCGGGCGACGAGTTCGGCCGCACCCAGCAGGGCAACAACAACGCCTACTGCCAGGACAACGAGACGTCCTGGATCGACTGGTCCCTGGTGGGGCGGGAACCCGGCCTCCTGGACTTCGTCCGCCGCCTGGGCGCGTTACGGCGGGCGCACCCCGTCTTCCGGCGCCGCAGGTTCTTCCTGGGCCGCACGGTCGGGGACGACAGCAGGGACATCGTCTGGCTCACGCCGTCGGGCACCGAGATGACCGACGCCGACTGGCAGACCGGCTACGCCAAGTCGCTGGGCGTCTACGTCAACGGCGACGCGATCAGCGAGCCCGGCGCGCGGGGCGAGCGGATCACCGACGCGACGTTCCTGCTGCTGATCAACGCGCACCACGAGAGCCTGACCTTCGCCCTCCCCGGCCCGGAGCTGGGCGCGGCCTGGCGTCCCGTGCTCGACACCGCCGACGAGGACCCGCCGGACGACCCGGACGCGGCGGAGACGCTGGCGGCCGGGTCCAAGGTCACCGTCACCGACCGGTCCATGCGCGTCCTCGTGTGCGCCGGCGGCCCGAGCCGCCGGTTACCCTCGGTCGGGTGACTACGGCACCACCGCAAAAACCGCATTCCGGCCTGCCGCCGAAGCCCCGGTCGGCGGTCGTACGGGACGCCCTCGGGGTCGGCGCGGCGGTCGGGCTCTCCGGGTTCGCGTTCGGCGTGACGTCGGCCGGGGCCGGGATGACGCTCGCCCAGACCTGCGTGCTGTCGCTGCTGGTCTTCACCGGGGCGTCCCAGTTCGCGCTGGTGGGCGCGCTCGGCGCCGGCGGGGCACCGCTCCCCGCGGCGGCGGGGGCGCTGCTGCTGGGCGTCCGCAACGCGTTCTACGGCCTGCGTCTGTCGCAGGTGCTCGGCCTTCCCGCGGCGGTCCGCCCGCTGGCCGCCCACTGGGTGATCGACGAGACCTCGGCCGTGGCCCTGGCCCAGCCCGACCGGCGGCTCGCCCGGCTCGGGTTCACCGTCACGGGCGTGACCCTGTACGCCGGGTGGAACGTCACGACCCTCCTCGGCGCGCTGGGCGCAGCGGCCCTGGGCGACCCGGCGGCCTGGGGGCTCGACGTGGCCGGTCCGGCCGTCTTCCTCGCCCTGCTCCTGCCCATGCTCCCGGACCGCTCCGCCGCCGCTCCTTCGGCGCGGGCAGGCGCCACCCCGGCTCCGGTCCAGGATGGGGAGGGCACGGCGACGGCCCGGCCGGCCCGGGCCGCGGTCCTCCGGCATGAGGTGGCGGTGGCCGTGCTGGCCGTCGTACTGGCGCTGGCCTGCGTGCCGTTCCTGCCCGCGGGCGTCCCGGTGCTGGTGGCCGTGCTCGCCGCGCCCGCCGTCCTGGCCGTCGCCGCGCTCCGGTCCCGCGCCGCCGCACGGCGGGAGCGGAGCGCGGCGGCGCGGGCGGAGGAGGCGTGATGGGGGTGTGGATCGCGATCGCGGTCACCGTCGCCGGGTGCTACGCGGTCAAGCTCCTCGGGCTGTCGGTCCCGGCGGCGGTGCTGGAACGGCCGCTCATGCGCAGGCTCGCCGCGCTGGTGCCGATCGCGGCGCTGGCCGCGCTGATCGCCCTGCAGACCTTCGCCGACGGCCGCACGCTCGTCGTCGACGCCCGGGCCGCCGGCCTCGCCGCGGCGGCCGTCGCGCTGCTGCTGCGCGCGCCCTTCCTGGTGGTGGTCGCGGTGGCCGTCGTCGTCACCGCCGCCGTCCGCGCCCTGACCGGCTGAGCTCCGCCGACCTCTGCCGGTCGGCCGGATGCCGGGACGGCTCAGCGGGCGAGGATCTCGTCGAGGTCGTAGCTCACCGGGCGTTCGAGCTGGTCGTAGGTGCAGGACTCGGGCGTGCGGTCGGTGCGCCAGCGGCGGAACTGGGCGGTGTGCCGGAACCGGTCGCCCTCCATGTGGTCGTAGGCGACCTCGATGACCCGTTCCGGCCGCAACGGGATGAACGACAGGTCCTTCTTGGCGTTCCACCGCGAGACGGCGCCCGGCAGGCGCTGGCCCTGCGCGCCACCCTGCGCGCCGCCCTCCGCCACCTCGGCCCAGTGTCCCCAGGGGTGCTCGCTCAGGTCCTCCATCCGGTACTGCGCGAGCTCCCCGACCAGTTCCTCGCGCTTCTTCATCGGGAAGGAGGCGGCCACCCCCACGTGGTGCAGGCGGCCGTCGGCGGAGTACAGCCCGAGCAGCAGCGACCCGACGACCGGCCCCGACTTGTGCTCGCGGTAGCCCGCCACGACGCAGTCGGCCGTCCGCTCGTGCTTGACCTTGAACATCACCCGCTTGTCCGGCGTGTACGGCTGGTCTCCCGGCTTGACCACGATGCCGTCGAGCCCGGCGCCCTCGAACGCGTCGAACCACTCGGCGGCCCGGCCCTCGTCCCGGGTGACCGGGGTGAGCCGCACCGACCGGCCCGCCCCCGCCAGCGCCTCCTCCAGCCGGGCCCGCCGCTCCGAGAACGGCGCCTCCATCAGGTCCTCCGCGCCGACGGCGAGCAGGTCGAACGCGACGAAGGAGGCGGGCGTGCTCCCGGCCAGCAGCCGCACCCGGGACTGGGCGGGGTGGATGCGCTGCTGGAGCGCGTCGAAGTCGAGCGACTGGCCCCTGATGAGCACGATCTCACCGTCCACCACGCACCGGGGCGGCAGCTCCTTCCTGACGGCCTCGACCAGCTCAGGGAAGTAGCGCGTGAAGGGCCGCTCGTTCCTGCTGCCCAGGAAGACCTCGTCGCCGTCGCGGAAGACGATGCAGCGGAAGCCATCCCATTTCGGCTCGTAGTAGAGCGTGCCGTCCTGCTCCGGCAGCTTCTTGACGGCCTTCGCGAGCATCGGCGCGACCGGCGGCACCACCGGCAGGTCCAGGTCCGGGATCAGCGGTTCAACCGGCGGCTTCATCATGCGCCTCCCTGAGGTATCGGCAGAAGAGGAAGCCGTCCTCCTCCAGCACCTGGGCGAGGGTCAGCGGCGTGCGCGAGGCGACGCCGTCCAGTATGCGCGCGGCGTCGCCCCCGGCGAGCAGCGGGCTCACCGTCAGCGCCAGCTCGTCGACCAGCCCGGCCGCGGCGAGCTGCGCGTTGATCCGCGGCCCGCCTTCGCACAGGATCCGCCCGAGCCCCAGGCCGCGCAGCTCCTCCACCGCGGTCGCGAGATCGACCCGGTCCTCTCCGGCGACGATCAGGACGGCCTTGTCCGCGGCCTCGTCCCGGCGTTCCTTCGGCGCCGCCTCCGTCGTGATCACGATGGTCCGGGCGTACGGCTCGGCCTCGGTGAACAGCGGGCCCCCGAGATCGAGGTCGAGCAGGCGGGTGACGACGGCGATCTGCGGAACGGGCGGGCGGCCCTCGCGCGGCGCCCGCCACGACTCGCGCGGGCGGGCCGGACGGTAGCCCTCCGTGCGGACGGTGGCGGCGCCGGCGAGCACCACGTCGGCCAGGCCGCGCAGCAGCCCGAAGATCCGTTTGTCGGCCCGGCCGGACAGGCCCTCCGAGTGGCCCTCGACCCAGGCCGCGCCGTCGGCGCTCGCCACCATGTTGAGACGCAGCCAGTGGTCACGCGGGTAGGCGTAGGCGGCGGCGATGTCGGGATCGTCCTCGGCGTGGGGATGGATGCGGCGCACGGTTCCCACACTCGCACACCGCACCGACAACACCGCCACGACCCGGCCCCGCCACGCGTACGGACCGGCCGCCCGGGAACGGCTCATCGGGGGAGGCGTCATCGCCGGTGCCGAGCGGGACCCGGGACGCCGGACGAGCCGATGCGACGGGAGGGACAGGGGACATGTGCCGCTGGCTGGCCTACTCCGGCTCGCCGATCACACTGGACAAACTGCTCTACGAGCCGGAGAACTCACTGATCGACCAGAGTCTCCATGCCAGGTACGGCCAGGAGACGGTGAACGGCGACGGGTTCGGCGTCGGCTACTACAGTGCCGATTACCACGGGGACGGCCACCACGGGGACGGTGACGCGGCACCGGCGGTGTTCAAGGACACCAAACCGGCCTGGGGCGACCGCAACCTGCACGAACTCGCCCGCCATACCCGGTCGCCGCTGTTCATGGCGCATGTGCGGGCGTCCTCGGGAACGGCGATACAGCAGACGAACTGCCATCCGTTCAGGTACGGCCCGTGGCTGTGGATGCACAACGGAGCGATCTCCGAGTTCGGGCGCCTCAAACGGGATCTGGTCATGGCCGTCGCCCCGGACCTGTTCGCGGCCATCGAGGGGTCCACGGACTCGGAGGTCATGTTCTTCCTGGCGCTCACGCTGGGGCTGCGGGAGGACCCGCCGGGGGCGGTGGAGCGGATGGCCGGTCTCGTGGAGCGGACGGCGCGCGAGCACGGCGTGGAGCACCCGCTCCAGATGTCGCTGGCCACGTCGAACGGCGAGCACGTGTGGTCCTTCCGCTACTCCAGCGACCGTCGTTCGCGATCGCTGTTCCACAGCGCGAACACCCAGACGCTCCGGCACCTCCATCCGGAGGTGTTCGCGTCCGTGGAGCTCTCGGACGACGCGCGGGTCGTCGTGTCCGAGCCTCTGCGCGATCTGCCGGGTCTGTGGCTGGAGGTTCCGGAGTCGACGTACACGATCGTCAAACCGGATTTCTTCGAGATGCACCCCTTCAACCCGGTGGCACCGGAATGACGCAGAAGCATGTACCGCGGCTTTGACCATCGTCTGCCCGGTCTGTAGCCGCCGACTGCCAGACTCGTTCGAGGCGGAGAGGAGCGGACGGTGGCTTCACGGGACGGCGAACGGTCCGGGCAACGGCCGGTATGGGTAAATCCGTTGTTCGGGGCGACCGACCCCGCCTCCGGGATCACGACGGTTCCTCCCCGGCACCGGCTGCCGGACGGGCCCGCGGCGCCCGCCACCGTGTCCCGGCTCATCCGCGACGAGCTGATGCTGGACGGCAACCCGCGGCTGAACCTCGCCACGTTCGTGACCACCTGGATGGAGCCGGAGGCGCACGCGCTCATGGCCGGCATCGCCGACAGGAACCTCATCGACAGGGACGAGTATCCCGCGACGGCGGAGCTTGAGCGGCGCTGCGTTCCGATGCTCGGCCACCTGTGGAACGCCCCCGACCCCGACGCCTCGGTCGGAACCTCCACCGTCGGCTCCAGCGAGGCCTGCATGCTCGGCGGGATGGCGCTCAAGCGCCGCTGGACGCGGCGCGACGCCGGCCGCCGCGCCGCCGGGGCGCGGCCCAACCTGGTCATGGGCGTCAACGTCCAGGTGTGCTGGCTGAAATTCTGCAACTACTGGGAAGTGGAGCCCCGCCTGGTCCCCATGAGTGGCGACCGGTTCCACCTGGGCGCGGAGGAGGCCGCCGAGCGGTGCGACGAGAACACCATAGGCGTCGTCACCGTCCTGGGCTCCACGATGGACGGAAGCTACGAGCCGGTCGCCGACGTCTGCGCGGCGCTCGACGCGCTGGAGGAACGCACGGGGTGGTCCGTGCCCGTGCACGTGGACGCCGCATCGGGCGGGATGATCGCCCCCTTCCTCGATCCGGACCTGGTGTGGGACTTCCGCCTGCCGCGGGTCGCCTCGATCAACGTCTCGGGCCACAAGTACGGGATGGTCTACCCGGGACTCGGGTGGATCCTCTGGCGGGACCGGGACGCGCTCCCCGGCGACCTGGTGGAGCACGTGGACTATCTCGGCGGAGACGTGGCGACGTTCACCCTCAACTTCTCCCGGTCCGGATCGCAGGTCGTCGCGCAGTACTACAACTTCCTCCGGCTCGGTCACGCGGGCTTCAGCGAGGTGCAGGGAGCACTGCGGCGGGTGGCCACCCATCTCGCCGGGCGGATCGAGGACCTCGGCTGTTTCCGGCTCCTCACCCGGGGCGACCAGCTGCCGGTCTTCGCCTTCACCACCGGCGACGACGTCACCCGGTTCAACGTCTACGACGTCTCCCGGCGGTTGCGGGAGTGGGGCTGGCTGGTGCCGGCCTACGCCTTCCCGCCCGACCGGGAGGACCTGCACGTGCTGAGGGTGGTGTGCCGCAACGGGTTCTCGCTCGATCTGGCCGATCGGCTGGTGGACGACCTTCGCGGCCTGCTGCCCTGGCTGCACAGACAGCCGGCGCCCCTCTTCGGCCCGGACGACGCGACGAGCTTCCACCACTGATCCGCCGGCGGCGGGCTCAGGCACCGGCGGCGTCGCCCTCGGGCCGGGCCTTGGACGGCTGCACCCGCTTGGGCTCGCCGGGCATCTTCGGGTAGTTCGGCGGATACGGCAGGTCGCCCCGCTCGTCGGCGTCGTACCACTCCAGGAGCGTGCCGATGCCGAAGGCGCGGTCGTCGATCTCCCGCTGTACGTCGCCCAGCGTGGCGAACCGGTCCGGCATCGTCCTCAGGTCGAAGGCGCCGGGGTCGCAGTCCTCCAGCTCGGCCCAGGTCACGGGGGCCGACACCCGGCCGTCGGGCCGGGCGCGCACCGAGTAGGCGGACGCCACCGTCCGGTCGCGGGCGTTCTGGTTGTAGTCGATGAAGACCTTCTCCCCCCGCTCCTCCTTCCACCAGGCGGTCGTCGCGAGATCGGTGCGCCGCTCCACCTCCCGGGCGAAGGCGATGGCGGCGTGCCGCACCTCGGTGAAGGTCCAGCGCGGCTCTATGCGCACGTTCACGTGGACGCCCCGGCTGCCGGAGGTCTTCGGGAAACCCCGCATGCCGAGCTCGTCGAGGACCTCCTTCGCGGTGAAGGCGACCGTACGGGCCTGCTCGAACGAGGTGCCGGGCTGCGGGTCGATGTCGATGCGCAGCTCGTCGGGGTGGTCGAGGTCGGCGCGGCGGGCGTGCCAGGGGTGGAAGTCGATCGTGCCGAGGTTGGCGCACCAGGCGATGGCCGCCACCTCGGTCGGGCAGAAGGCGTCGGCCGTGCGCCCGCTGGGGAAGCGCACGGTGACGGTCTCGATCCAGTCGGGATGCCGGGGCATCCGCTTCTGGTAGATCGCCTCGGAGCCGACGCCGTCCGGATGCCGCTTGAGGTAGGTCGGCCGCTCCCGCATCGCGCGCAGCGCGCCCTCCCCCACGCTCACGTAGTACGTCACCAGGTCGCGCTTGGTCGCGCCGATCGCCGGGAAATAGACCTTGTCCGGGTTGGTGACCTTGACGACCCGGTCACCCACCTCGATCTCGATGTACGGCGAAGCCATGTAGGCGACCCTACCCCCGGGGAAGATCCGGGACGGCCTGATGGTTCCTCACTTCGTAATCCCCGCGAGGGGCCACCGGGCACAGGGTGGTGAGCATGGAAAAGGTAGTCAAGAGCGACGCCGAGTGGCGCGCGCAGCTTTCCCCGGAGGAGTTCCGCGTCCTCCGGCAGGCGGGGACCGAGCGCCCCTACACCGGCGAGTACGTCGGCACCAAGACCGTCGGCGTCTACTCCTGCCGCGCCTGCGGCGCGGAGCTGTTCCGGTCGGAGGCCAAGTTCGAGTCGCACTGCGGCTGGCCGTCGTTCTTCGAGCCGTCGGAGTCGGAGGCCGTGACGCTGCACGAGGACGACTCCCTGGGCATGCGCCGGGTCGAGGTGCGCTGCGCGCGGTGCGACTCGCACCTCGGGCACGTGTTCCACGGCGAGGGTTATCCCACCCCGACCGACGACCGGTACTGCATCAACTCCGTCAGCCTGACCCTGCGACCGGCCGAGTAGGGCCGGCTCAGTTCGGCTTCGGGTAGGTGACCCGGCAGTCGTCGTCGTCCGGGCCGAGGACGTTGGCGAGGACGGGATTGCCGTTCTCGCCGAACCTGGACTGGACGAACACCACGGGGTTGACCTCCCCCCGCTCGGCCAGGTACTCCAGGCCTCGCTTGCACAGGGTGATCGCGGCCTTGGAGTTGTCGGCGTTCTCCGGGAGGCTCGTGTAGATGCGCAGATAGCGGCCGGTGGTGCGGATGTCCTTGACCTTCTTGGCCGTCTTGTCGTTCCACCGGCTGCGGAAGTAGGCGTCCGCCTTCTTGTCGGTGTACTTGGACGGTCCCGAGGCCTTCTTCGCCGACGCCTTCTTCTTCCGCGCGCCGTCCGCCTTCTTCCCCGTGTCGACGCTCGCGACGGTGAGCTCACCGGCCGGGGAGGCGTGCGGCGCGGGCGCGGCGGCCACGCCGGCCGGAGCCGCGTCCGGGTGCGACAGCGGCCCGGCGATCGCGAAGGCCCCGACGGCGAAGGCGGCGGCTCCCAGCGACAGTTCGACGACGTGTGAACGGGTCCGCCTCTTACGGCGGCGCCCCCTGGAACGTGCCAGCCCGCTTGACACTCTGCCTCACCTAGACGTAGATCTTCCGTCACAGTATGGCAAAGTCCAGCCGCCGCCAAGTCCCTTTCAGGCGTTTCGCACGTGGTCCGACAGAATGTCCCTTCCAACGGAGTCCCGTCCTCCGCCGATCACAGGGAGGGTCCGTGCCGGCCGCCGTGTCCCCCACCGTGTCCTGGCTCGTGTTCGGGCTGTCCTGCGTCCTGGTCGCGGCCGGAGGGGCGCTGGGCGGCGCCGACCCGGTGGACGCCGCGGTCGCGCTCGGCTTCACCCCGCTCGGCGCCTATCTGGTGGCCCGTCGCAGGGGCGGCGCCGTCGGACCCTGCTGCCTGGTGACCGTGCTCGGCGCCGTCGCCTACTTCGCCGACTCCTACTCGCTCCGGCCCGGCCTGCCCGGCGGCCGCTGGGCCGCCTGGGTGGGCGCGTGGGCCTGGGCCCCCGCCCTGCTGACCGTGGGCGGCGTGCTGCTGCTCGTGCCGGACGGCCGCCTGCCCGGGCGGGCCTGGCGGCCGGTGGCCGCGACGGGAGTGGCCGCCACGGCGGCGTTCACGGTGCTGGCCGCGCTGGTGCCCGAGGGCCCGGACCGGCCGTTCCCGGTCGAGGCCCTGGCACCGGCGCGGGACGCGCTGCCCGCCGTCATCGTGCTCCTGGCCGCGGTCTCGCTCGCCTGCGCGGCCGGGCTCGTCGTCCGCACCGTCAGGGCGCAGGGCGAGCGGCGCACCCAGCTGCTGTGGATCTGCCTCGGCGCCGGCGGGGCACGCCCGCCCCGCTCGGCGTGTCGGTGCCGCTGCGCTTCCAGGACGAGGTCCTCGGCGTCCTCGGCCTGTCGGGAGGCGACGTGCGGGTGCTCGCCCCGCTCGCGTCGCACGCCGGGGCGGCGCTCGCCGCCGCCCACCGCGCCGCGGCGCTGCAGCGCTCGCGGACGCTGCTGGTCACCGCGCGGGAGGAGGAGCGGCGGCGGTTCAGCCGGGACCTGCACGACGGGCTGGGCGCCTTCCTCGCGGGCATCGGCTTCACGGTGGACGCCGCGGGCAACGCGCTGAAGGCCGACCCGGAGCGGGCGCGCGGCCTGCTCACCCAGATCAGGACGCACGTGGCCGAGGCGGGCGCGGGCGTACGCCGCCTGGTGCGGGGGCTGAGGCCACCCGAGCTGGCCCAGCTCGGGCTGGCCGGCGCCGTCGAGCACACCGCCGCGACGCTGGGCGCCGGCGGGGTGGAGATCGAGGTCACGGCCGGGGACGTGAGCGGCCTGCCGGCCGCCGTGGAGGTCACGGCCTACCTGGTCGCCCGCGAGGCGCTGACGAACGCGGTGCGGCACGGCGGGCCCCGCCGCTGCGCCGTACGCCTCGGCCGGACCGCGGCCGGTGCGAAGACCGGCACGACGGACGGGTTCGAGCTGAGCGTGCGCGACGACGGGAGCGGGCTCGCGCCCGAGGCCGTCCCGGGAGTCGGGCTGACCTCCATGCGGGAGCGGGTGGAGGAGCTGGACGGAAAGCTGACGATCGACGCCGCCCCCGGCGGCGGAACGGTGGTGGCCGCGTGGATTCCCCTGTGATCAGGCTGCTCGTCGTCGACGACCACCCGGTGGTCCGCGACGGCCTCGGGGCGCTGATGTCGACCGTTGAGGGCATCGAGGTCGTCGCGGTGGCCGAGGACGGCCTGCGGGCGCTCGCCGCCGCCCGCGCGCACAGCCCCGACGTCGTGCTCATGGACATCTCGATGCCGAACATGGACGGCATCGAGGCGACCCGGCGGCTGTCCGCCGGGGCCCGCCCGCCGAGCGTGGTGATGCTCACGATGTCGGACGACGACCTGTCGCTGCTGGCGGCCGTCCGCGCGGGCGCCAGGGGCTACCTGCTCAAGAACGCCGGCCAGGACGACGTGGTCGCCGCGGTGCGCGCGGCGGCCCGGGGACAGGCCGTCTTCGGGACCGGCGCGGCCGAGTCCCTGATCAACCTGCTGCACGCGCCGCCCCGCGTGTCCCCGCGGCCGTTCCCCGCGCTCACCGACCGGGAGTACGAGATCCTGGAACTCGTCGCGTCGGGCCTGGGCAACCAGGCGATCGCGGCGCGCCTGGGCGTCAGCCCGAAGACCGTGGCCAACGCCGTCTCCGGCGTCCTCGTCAAGCTCGGCGTGCGCGACCGCGCCGGGGCGGTCGCCGCCGCCCGCGCGGCGGGACTCGCCACGGGCTGAGCCTGCCTCCCGGAGATCCGGGAGGCGTTCCCCCGCGGACGGGAACATCGGCTCCTCCGGCCGGGATCGTCACGGCCCGAATCTGGACGGGCAACGACAGCACCCTCCGGAGGAGAACCGTCATGGACGCCACCGCGTCGCCCCGCACTTCCACCACCCCCACCGCGCCGGCCGCCGCTCCGGCCGCCGCCGCGGCGGCGGCACTGACGCTCGGCGTGACGCAGATCCTGCACGCGCAGACGGTGCCGTTCGCCTCTCCGGCGGACTACGTCATCGAGGGCGCGTACGCGCTCTATCTGATGGCGGCGGTCGCGGCCGTCCTCGCGCTGCGCCGTGTCCACCGCCCGGCGGAGGGCTGGGGGCGGGTCGGCGACGCCGGGGCGCTGCTGTACGGCCTCGGCCACGCGCTCGTCGCGGTCCCGGTGACGACCACCTTCCTCCTCGGCCACGACGCGCCGGACCCGCTCGGCGCGCTGTTCGTGCCGGGGATCGCGCTGTGGATGGCCGGGCTGGTCCTGCTGGCGATCGCGTGCTTCCGCCACGGGCCGGTGCCCCGTCCCGTGGCGGCCGTCCTGCCCGCGACGCTGCCGCTGACGATGGCGCTCGGCGCGGCGGGCCCCCTGGTCGAAGCCCTGACCTGGGCCGTCCTGGGGGTGTCGATCGCTAGGGCAGCGCGGCGACGAGTTCGCTGACCGGCTTGCGGGTGCCGGTGTAGAAGGGGATCTCGATCCTGGTGTGCCGCCTCGCCTCGGCCCCACGCAGGTGGCGCATCAGGTCGACGATGCGGTGCAGCTCGTCGGCTTCGAAGGCCAGCATCCACTCGTAGTCGTTGAGCGCGAAGCAGGCGACCGTGTTGGACCGCACGTCGGGGTACTCGCGGGCCATCATCCCGTGCTCGGCGAGCATCCTGCGGCGCTCGGAGTCCTCCAGCAGGTACCACTCCAGGGACCGGACGAAGGGGTAGACGCAGACGAAGCCGCGGGGCTCCTCGTCGGCGAGGAAGGCCGGGACGTGGGACTTGTTGAACTCCGCGGGCCGGTGCAGGGCCATCGCCGACCAGACCGGCTCGCTCGCGCGGCCGAGCGCCGTACGGCGGAACCGGGCGTAGGTCTCCTGGAGGTCCTCCGGGGAGGGGGCGTGCCACCAGAACATGAAGTCCGCGTCGGCGCGGAACCCCGCCACGTCGTAGCAGCCGCGCGTCGTCACGTCCTTGCCCGCCGCCTGGGCGAGCAGCTCCTCGACCTCTCCGGCGACGGCCTCACGGGCGTCGGGGAGCCGGTCGCGCAGCCGGAAGACCGACCACATCGTGTACCGGATGACCAGGTTGAGATCGCGTGCCTTGGGGCGCGGGGCGGGCTCCGTCATGGCTCCATTCTGCCCGTACGGCGAGGTGGTCAGGCCCCCGGGGCGGCCTGCGCCGTCCGCAGGTGGTCGAGCACGAGCCGGGCGGCCGTCCGGGCGCCGGCGACGCAGGCCGGGACGCCGACGCCCTCGTACGCGGCGCCGCACACGGCCAGGCCGGGCTGCCCGGCGATCGCGGCCCGCACCCGGGCCACCCGGTCGAGGTGGCCGACCTCGTACTGCGGGAGCGCGCCGCCCCAGCGGGTCACCCGGGTGTCGAGCGGCAGCCCGCGGACGCCCATCACCTCGGTCATCTCGTCCGTCGCCAGGGCCGTCAGCTCGGCGTCGTCGCGCTGGAGCACCGCCTCCTCCCCCAGCCGTCCGAGCGAACACCGGACGATCAGCACGTCCCGGCCGGCCTCCGCCAGGTGGGGCCACTTGACGCTGCTGAACGTCGCGGCCTTGACCGGCCGGCCCTCCACCGGCGGGACCAGGTAGCCGCTGCCGGTCGGCGGCTCGGGGAAGGCCGTCAGGGGGTAGGCGAGCGTGACGATCGCCATCCCGGCGTACTCGATCGCGGCCAGTTCCGCAGCCGCCCCGGGCACCTCGCGCCGCAGCAGCCGGGAGGCGGGCCGCGCCGGGACCGCCAGGACGACCGCGTCGGCGTCGATGATCTCCTCGTCGCGGGTGGGGCCGGTGACCAGCCGCCAGCCGTCTGGCGTGCGGAGGAGGTCGCGCACGGTGACGCCGGTCCGGACCTGCGCGCCGGACTCCTTGGCCACGGCGGCCGGCAACGCGCCCATGCCGCTCCTGAGGGTCGTGAAGACCGGCCCGGCGTCCGCCGGGGCCTCGGCGGCCATGCTCCTCGCGGCCTGCAGCAGGGACCGCTCGGTGCGGGCGGCGGCGGCGACGCGCGGCATGGTCGCGTCGAGCGACAGCGACTCGGCCCGCCCGGCGTAGACGCCGCCCAGCAGCGGCTCCACCAGCCGCTCGACGACCTCGCTCCCCATCCGGGCCCGCACGTAGGCCGCGACGGAGACGTCGCCGGTCACGAGCGTGGGCGGCAGGAACTGGTCGAGCGGCACCCGGGCGAGCCCGGCGGGCGACAGGATGCCCGAGCGGGCGAGCGCGACCACGTCCGCGGGCACGCCCATGACCTGCTGCCTGGGCAGCGGGCGCAGGGACCCCCGCGACAGGACCGCCGCCCGGGTCGTGCCCGGGTCGGCCAGGTCGTCGCCGAGACCGGCGAGCCGGGCCAGTTCCGTGCCCTCGGGCCGCCGCGCCAGCATCGACTCGGCGCCCGCGTCGACCTCCACCCCCGCGACGGGCGAGGAGTACAGCTTGCCGCCGATCCTCGGCGCGGCCTCCAGCACGGTGACCCGCAGCCCCGCCTCGGCCCGGCTCAGGTGCAGCGCCGCGGCCAGTCCCGCGATGCCGGCGCCCACGACGACCACATGACTACCCGCCGTCCTGCCCATCGTCCTGCCCATGGAGGCAAAGCTACCGGCCCGTACACGCGGTGGCCGTATCGGCATGGCCGCCACCTGGGCAAGATTCATAGAAACTTTTCACATACCAGGCTAAAAGTAAGACAGTCCTGTAATAAAGTTGAGGGGGCCAGAGCAGAAGTAGAGTCAGTTACTTCATGCAACCGATTTCCCCGATCCCGAAGTTCTCCCGACCCCGAAGAGCGGCGTGAAGCGAATGACGGTTCGCCCCGAGAATCCGCACCAGGCCCGGCTCCTGCGCCTCCTGCGTCAGGACGGCGCGCGCTCACGCGCCGAGCTCGGGGAGGTGGTCCGTCTGTCCGCGTCCAAGCTCGCCCTCGAACTCGACCGCCTCGCGCAGCTGGGCCTGGTGGAGTCCGGAGGCCTCGCGGCGTCCCGGGGCGGACGGCGCTCGGGCATCGTGCGCCTCTCCTCGGATCTGCGCTTCGTCGGCGTCGACATCGGCGCCACCTCCATCGACGTGGGCGTGACCAACGGCGAGCTGGAGGTGCTCGGCCACCTGTCGAAGCCGGCCGACGTGCGGGAGGGCCCCGAGGCGGTCCTCGACCAGACGATGGAGCTCGTCGGCAAGCTGCTCACCGGTGAGACGGCCGAGACGCACGGCGTGATCCACGGCATCGGCCTCGGCGTCCCCGGCCCGGTGAGCTTCCGCGACAGGACGCCGGTCTCGCCCCCGATCATGCCCGGCTGGGACCGCTTCCCCGTACGGGAGTCGCTGACCCGGGAGTTCGGCTGCCCGGTGCTGGTGGACAACGACGTGAACATCATGGCGCTCGGCGAGCTGCACGCCGGGCTCGCGAGGTCCGTCGACGACTTCCTGCTCGTCAAGATCGGTACGGGCATCGGCTGCGGCATCGTGGTCGACGGCGGGATCTACCGCGGGGTGACCGGCAGCGCGGGCGACATCGGCCACATCCGGGTGGACGAGGACGGCCCCCTGTGCACGTGCGGCAACACGGGCTGTCTTGAGGCGTACTTCGGCGGCGCGGCGCTGGCCCGCGACGCCCTGGCCGCCGCCCGCTCCGGCGACTCCGCCTTCCTCGCCGAGCGGCTCGCGCACGAGGGCGTGCTCACCGCCGAGGACGTGGGCGCGGCGGCGGCCTCGGGCGACGCCGCCGCCGTACGGATGGTCCGCGAGGGCGGCCGGCACGTGGGGCTCGTGCTCGCCTCGCTGGTGAGCTTCTTCAACCCCGGCCTGGTGATCATCGGGGGCGGGGTGGCGGGTCTCGGCCACGCGTTGCTCGCGGAGGTCCGCAGCGTCGTCTACCAGCGCTCCCTGCCGCTGGCGACCGGCAACCTGCCCATCGTCTTGTCGGAGCTCGGCGGGACCGCCGGAATCGTCGGGGCGGCCCGCCTGATCAGCGACCACCTGTTCTCGGCGGAGTGAGCCTTCCCCCAAGGCGAAGGCCGCCGCCCCGATCGCGGGACGGCGGCCTTGTCACAGGTGTCTCTCAGCCCTTGAGCAGCTGCGTCAACAGGCCCTTGAACTCCGTCGCGGCGTAGGACTCGCCCTCGAAGGGGCCCAGCAGCACCGGACCGTCCGCCGCCGTGTCGGGCAGCCGGCCGTGGCTGCCCCGCACCGGCGCCGGGTCGAGGGGCACCACCGACATCATGTAGCGGAAGCCCAGCTTCTTGCGGGCCAGCGCCGCGCCGGCGCGGAGCTTCACGAACGGGTCGTCCGGGTCCATGAACAGCTCGGCCGGGTCGTATCCGGGCTTGCGGTGGATCTCCACGAGCTTCGCGAAGTCGGGCGCGCGATCGTCGGACAGCCAGTAGTAGTACGTGAACCAGGCGTCCGGGTCGGCCACGGCGACGAGATCGCCGGCCCGGTCGTGGTCGAGGCCGTACCTCGCCTTGCCCTCCTGGCCGAGGACCTCGTCCACGCCGGGCAGCTCGGCCACGATGTCGCGGACGCGGGGCAGGTCGGCGGGGTCGCGCACGTAGAGGTGGGCGATCTGGTGGTCGGACACGGCGAAGGCCCGGGACGCCCAGGGGTCCAGGTACTCCATCCCGGCCTGGGTGTAGACCTCCAGCAGCCCGGCCCGGCGCAGCGCGCGGTTCACGTCCACCGGCCGGGACGCGTTGGTGATCCCGTACTCCGACACCACGACGAAGGTGGCGTCCTCCCGCAGCAGGGGCGCGAGGGCCGCGTCGACCTCACGGGCCGCCGCGACGGCCTGCGGCGCGTCCGGGCCGAACCGCTGCAGGTCGTAGTCGAGGTGCGGCACGTAGACCATCAGCAGGTCCGGCCGTTCCCGGGTGAGGATGCGGCGCGCGGCCGCGATGATCCACTTGGAGGAGGCGATGTTGGCGTTCGCCCCCCAGTAGGAGAAGAGCGGGAACTCCCCGAGCTCGGCCACGAGGTCGTCGTGCAGCGACGGAGGACGGGTGTAGCAGTCCTGGTCCTTCTTGCCGTCCGCGTAGTAGACGGGCCGGGGGGTGACGATGAAGTCGCTGGAGCCGCCCATGGCGTACCACCAGCAGACGTTGGCCGTGCGCATCCCCGGCACCGCGTCCCACAGCTGCTCGCTCTGGATCAGCCGGTTGTGCTGCCGCCACAGGAAGACCTCGCCGAGGTCGCGGAAGTACCAGCCGTTGGCGACGATGCCGTGGTCGCGCGGCATGGCCCCGGTCAGCAGGGTGGCCTGCATCGTGCAGGTCACCGCGGGCAGCACGGGCTTCAGGGTGGCCGCGGCCCCCACCTTGGCGACGTTCGGCATGTGCGCGAGCAGGCGCGGGGTCAGGCCGACGACGTTGACGACGACGACGGGCGCCATCAGATCTCCTTAAGTCCGAGGGCGGCGAGCCGCCGCCGGGTCCAGTCCAGCTCCGCGGCGATGCCCTCGGCGATGTCCACCGGGCCGGGCAGCACGCTCCAGGTGTAGGTCTCGACCTCGAGGTGCCGGGTGAGGGGGGCGGCGAGGTCCCCGTGGGGGGAGGCGGGGGTCACCAGCAGCCGCAGCAGGTCCTCCAGATAGGAGGAGGTGGTGGTGAGCGGCGGCGGGGGCGCGGCGTGCAGGGGCATGTGGAAGTGCGTGCGCCACGGCAGGTCCGTGGGCAGCGCCCCGGCCAGCGCCTCGGGCAGGTCGTCGGTGTAGCCCGCCGCGCACCGCGTCTGGTGGAGGTACCGCTCCTCCACGTACGCCGCCAGCGCGTGCTGGCCGCCCGGCGGCGCCTCCACCGCCGACGACACCTGGAGCTTGACGATCGGCAGTCCCAGGGCCGCCGCGTCGGCGGCCTCCTCCAGGCCGACGGCGAGATGGCAGGCGTCCAGGCAGACGCCGAGGTGGTCGCGGTCGGCCCCGCCGAGCAACGCCACCGCCTGCGGGGTGGTCTCCACGACGCAGCCCGGCTCGGGCTCGAAGCCGACCCGGATCGTCTTGCCGGTGCGCTCCGCCAGCGCCCGCAGGCCCCGGGCGAGCACGGCCAGGCTGGCGTTGACGGCCGCGGCCTTGGCCGGCGTCCAGCCGGTGCGCCAGGCGAGGGGCAGCGTCGAGATCGAGCCCTCGGTCACGTCGTCCGGCAGCAGCGCGGTGAGGATCTCGGCCAGGTCGAGGGTGTAGGCGAGCCGTTCCGGCTCCGCCCAGTCGGGCCGGTAGACCCGCAGTTTCACGACCTCGTCGTGGAAGCCTCCGTACGGGAAGCCGTTGAGGGTGACGACCTCGAGCCCCTGCTCGTCCAGCCGGGCGCGCAGCCGGGCGAGCTCGGCGGGGTCGTCGCGCAGCGCCCGGGCGGCGCGGCGCGACAGCCACAGACCGAGCCCGAGCCGCCCGGCGCCGGTCAGCGAGCGCACCCGCGCGGCGACTCCGGTGAGCTGCTCGTGGATTCCCGCGAGGTCCTCCGCGGGGTGGACGTTCGTGCAGTAGGCCAGGTGGACGACGGGACCGGCGGGATGACGCAGGCGCATGGTCAGCGCGTCCCGCGCAGGATCGTGTTGCCCTCGTAGTCGCCGCCGGACTCGACGTCGTCGAGGACCAGGCGCCCGCTCTGGCCGTAGAAGGCCACCGGGTTGCGCCACAGCACCTGGTCCACGTCGTCGTCGGTGAACCCGGCGGCCAGCATGGCCTCGCCGACCTCGCGGGTCTTCAGCACGTCGCTGCGTCCCCAGTCGGCGGCGGAGTTCACGATCATCCGATCGGTGCCGTACTCCTTGAGGATCGCGACCATGCGGTCCGGGTCCATCTTGGTGTCGGGGTAGATCGAGAAGCCCATCCAGCAGCCGGCCTCGTGGACCATGCCGACGGTCAGCTCGTTGAGGTGGTCCACGAGCACCTTCCCCGGGTCGATCCCCTTGACCACGTCGAGCGTGCGGCGGGTCCCCGCGGCCTTGTCGCGGTGCGGCGTGTGCACGAGCACCGGAAGGCCGTGCTCCTCGGCCAGCGCGAGCTGGGCCTCGAAGACGCGCTCCTCCTCCTGCGTCATGGAGTCGTACCCCGTCTCGCCCACCGCGACCACCGAGTCCTTCAGCAGGTAGCGGGGCAGCTCCTCGAGCACGCCCTGGCACCGCGGGTCGTTGGCCTCCTTGGGGTTGAGCGCGAGGGTGCAGTAATGGCGGATGCCGTACTGCGCGGCCCGGTAGGGCTCCCAGCCCAGCAGCGCGTCGAAGTAGTCGAGGAAGCTCCCGACGTTGGTGCGCGGCTGGCCGAGCCAGAAGGCCGGCTCCACGATGGCCCGGACCCCGGCGGCGTACATGCGCTCGTAGTCGTCGGTGGTGCGGGACGTCATGTGGACGTGGGGATCGAAGATCCGCATGGGAATCAGAGCCTCTCGAGAACGTCGGGGGGAACGGGACGTCCGGCCGCGCGGCGCTCGGCGGCGAAGTCCGCGAGCATGCGCCGCAGCTCCTCGTCGAAGCGCCGGTCGAGGCCCTCGACCGACGCTAGCGGAACGGACATGAAGACGCACTTGAGCACACCCTGCCGGAAGGCGTGGTCGTCGAGCCAGGCCGAGCCGTACGGGCCGAGCGCGGCGGCGACCAGCCGGGTGTCGTTGGTGCGCAGGGCGTCGTGCACGAGCGGCAGGGCGGCCGGGCCGAGGTCGAGGTCCGGGAGCGCCCGCAGGATGTCCAGCCGCTCGGAGGCGTCACCCTGCCAGTAGAGCCTCGTGACGGCCTCGGCCGGCTCCGGCCCGGCCTTCGCGAGCGCTCTCAGCAGCTCCACGCGGGCGCCGGGGCCGCCGTCGCGCGCGGCCCTCGGGAACAGCGCGTGGACGGTCTCCGGGTCGCGCTCAACGTCGGCTACGGCCCGCGCCAGCCAGGTCATGTGCCCTCCTCAGGAATTCGATCGACCTTCTCGCCACGTCGGGAGCCGCGTGGCTGTGCCGGGCGAGCTCGACGGCCACGAGGCCGCCGAAGCCGTCGAGGGCGGCGAGCGCGGGCGGGAAGTCGATCTCGCCCTCGCCGAACTCGAGGTGTTCGTGCACGCCCCGCCGCATGTCCTCGATCTGCACGTGGACCAGATAGGGCTTCGCCCGCTCGACGCACTCGGGCACGTCGTACGGCTCCAGGCAGCGGCAGTGCCCGATGTCGAGGGTGAGGCCGAAGCGGGGGTGCCCGCCGAGCAGGCCGCGCAGCCGTTCGTACCCGGCGAGGTCCTGCACGAGCATCCCCGGCTCCGGCTCGAACCCGAGCGTGACGCCCACCCGCTCCGCCTCGGAGAGCAGGCGCTCGCAGTGCCGGGCGAGCCGGTCCCACGCCTCCGCCTCGGGCACCTCCGGCGGCCGGATGCCGCTCCAGAAGTGCACCACCGGAGCGCCGAGGTCGGCCGCGATCCGCATGGCGCGGCGGATCAGGTCCGCCCGCGCCTCCCCCTCGGCGTGCAGCAGCGTCGGGAAGTGCTTGCGCCGGGAGTCGAGCGTGTACCTGCCGCCGGTCTCGACGGCCAGGGCGAGGCCGAGCCGCCGCGCCAGCCCCGCGATCCGGTCCACCTCGGCGGGCGGGGCGTCGGGGGTGAGGTGACCGTGGTCGAGGGTGATCGCCGCACCGGTGTAGCCGAGGCCGGCGAGGACGCGCAGCGCCTCGTCGAGCGGGTGGTCGCGGAAGCCGTTGGTGCAGTACGCCCAATTCACGGGGACGCTGTTCAGGAGCGCGCTCACGAGGTGGCCACCTTCGCCGACAGCCACCGGCCGGCGGGCAGCGCGGCGAGCAGCGCCGCCGCCTGGGCGAGCCTGCCCCGCCCGGCGACGGCCGCCGCCTGCAGCGGGATCAGGCCGAGGATGCTCATCCGCACGGCCTGCCGTACGTGCTGGGGGTCGGGGTCGGTGCACAGCGCCACCTGGGCGCGCCCGGCCGTGGCGAGATACCCGGCGATCAGCCCGGCGGCGCCGAGGCGTTCCACGGTTCCGCCGCCCCGGCAGGCGACGGCGGCCAGCGCGGCGGTCGCGCCGGTGGCGGCCATCGCGCCGACGATCGTCGAAGGCTCGGCGCCGTCGACCTCGGCGGTGCCCAGCAGGGTGATCCCGTACGTGTGCGCGCCGACGGCCAGGGCCATGGGGGCCGCGGCCCGGGTGGCGGGGCCCGCGCCGAGCAGGACGTCGAACACGCGGCAGGCCGCCATGGCGGCCGGGCCCGCCGGCGTGTGCTTGAGCTTGATGTCGTAGGCCCACACGGAACCCGCGAGCAGGCCCGCGAGCGCCAGCCCGCGCCGTCCGCCGAAGATCCCGGCGGCGGCCACCCCGGCGCCGGTCAGCGCGACGGCGACCCCGAGCGCCCCCGCCGGGCTGATCCGCCCGGAGGGGATGGGCCGCTCCGGCCGCTCGACCGCGTCGAGCTCGCGGTCGGACCAGTCGTTGAGCGCCATGCCGGCCCAGTAGAGCAGCACCGACGCCGCGGCGAGGCCGGGCCGGGCGGCCCGCCCGGCCGCGGCCGCCCCCGCGAGCGTGTCACCGGGGACGGACAGCGCGGCGGGCGCGCGGACCAGCTCCAGCCAGGCCCTCACGGCCGGTCGCCCGTCGGTGCCTCGTCCGTCGGTGCCTCGTCCGCCGGGGTCTCGCCCGCGAGTGACCGGGCGAACTCCACCAGCCGGGCGTACTGGGCGGGCAGGTCGTGCCCGGCGCCGCCCAGCGGGTCCTTGAAGAAGTAGCCGAGCTCGGGCAGCACGCCGCTGTGCCCGGCCTCCTGCGCCCGCGCGACGAGGCGGACGAGGTCGAGGACGAGCGGGGCGGCCAGCGTCGAGTCGCACCCCTGCCAGGTGAACTGCATGGTCATCCGGACGCCGAGGAACCCCTCGAACGTGATGTGGTCCCAGGCGGTCTTCCACTCCCCCAGGTCGGCGACGTAGTCGATGTGCGTCAGGCCCTCGACCTCCTCGCCCACGATCGCGGGGACGGCGCGCGCCTTGCTCGCCGACTTGCTCGCCCGGGCGGCGGGGTCGGCCAGCGTGGCGCCGTCGCCGCCGCCGAGCAGGTTGAGCCCCGACCACGACCGGACCCGCAGCGCGCGGCCGGCGAACATCGGCGCGAGCGCGCTCTTGATCAGCGTCTCCCCGGTCTTGCCGTCGCGTCCCGCGTACGGAGCGCCGTTGCGCCGCGCCAGCTCGTCCAGGGCGGGCGGCGTCGGTCCGGCGGAGGGCGTGAACGCCACGTAGCCGCTGCCGGTCAGGAAGGCCGCGTAGGCGTAGAGGGAGCTGGGCGGCAGCGCGTCCGCCCCGGACGCCAGCGCCTCCTCCAGGTCGGCGAGCCGGGCGTACGGCACCTCGGCCGGCGGCTCGGTCGAGGACACGTCCACCACGACCACGCGGGAGAGGCCGTGCCGCTCGCGGAAGTCCGCGATGTCGCCGGCGAGCCGGCGCGCGGCCTCCGCCTGGGTCTCCACGCCCGGGACGTAGCCGTGCCGGATCTCGGCCTCGGCGGCGTCGATGTCCGCCGAGAGGAGAGTCGTCAGGGCGGGAGGAAGCACGCCCGCCTGGGCGAGCAGTTCGGCCCTCTTGCGCAGCGGCGTACCGACCACGTCGTGGCCGCCGAACACCAGGTCGGCCAGGGGCGGGAAGTCGCCGGGGAAGCCGGCGGCCTCGATGACGCAACCCGTGGGCAGGGCGGCTCCCGCCCGTACCGCCGCCGCTCCGACCACTGCCGTGGTCGCGACGGACCCCCGGGCGCCGACCAGCCAGACACCGATGGGCACTGTAACTCTCCCGTCAACTCGGGTATGAAGGATGACCCCGGAACATTCGGATACTAAGTGGGACCTTTTGCCACGCACAAGCAAAAGTTTCCGGCTTGCTACACAAAGTTCATCTACCTGCGATGAAGCGGTGAGCTCAAGATCGTCCACCACCCCTTCCGCCCCTCGTTTCCCACCCGAAATCCCTGGTCGCCCAACCTCCCTGCGGGGAACTTTGTCCTCTGACGGTAGAAAGTTCAAAAGATCATGACGAAACTTCTTCCACGCCCGGTGAAAGAGGCGTAACTTGCTCGTCAAGTGCTCCGCACACACCTGACCCCCGAGGACCCACCCGAGGACCCAGGTGCTTCCACGCAGATGGAGTTAGTAAGACAGATGAGTGCGTACGAAGAAGAGATGGAGACGGCCGGAAACCTCGGACGCAAGCTGGGGCTCAACCGACGCCAGTTCCTCGCGGCCACGACCGGCATGGCGGCCGTCGCCGCGGTCACCGCGGCCGGCCCGATGAAGTCGGTCGCCCGCGCCGCCAACGGCATCCTGGTCCCGCCGCCGCGGCGCGGCATCATCCTCTACACGGTCCGGGACGCGATCAGCCGCGACCCGCTGTCGAGCAACCTCCCGTCCGGCTTCCGGGCCGTTCTGCAGGAGCTCGGCCGGATCGGCTACGCGCAGGTGGAGTTCGCCGGCTACGCCCAGCACCGCAACGCCGAGGGCGGCGCCAGCCTGGAGAGCGTCGAGGGCGCCCGCCTGCTGCGCGGCTGGCTGGACGACAGCGGCCTGGTCGCCCAGGGCAACCACGGCTTCATCCCCGGCTCCTGGCCGCTGAACCAGGCCGACCTGGACCGCTTCAAGCTCCACCTGGAGATCGCCAACATCCTCGGCATGAAGCACGTCGGCACCGGCAACGACCCGACGAGCAGCGCCTACAAGGCCGACTGGGACGTGGCCGCCGAGAAGTGGAACGCTCTCGGCCAGATCGCCTCCGAGGCGGGCCTCAAGCTGTACACCCACAACCACGACGTGGCCTACAGCTTCCTGCTCGACAGCGGACCGCTCGACGCGCAGGGCCGGCCCACCCGCTCCTCCGGCATCCGCCGCCTGGAGTACTTCCTCCAGAACACCGACCCGAAGCACGTGTGGCTGGAGATGGACATCTTCTGGGCCCACGTGGCGCAGTACAAGCACAAGGCCTACACCGCGCCCGACGGCTCGGCGCAGACGCAGATCTTCAACCCGCTCGGCGTCGTGCAGGCCCAGACCATGCGGTTCCCGCTGTTCCACGCCAAGGACGGCAAGATCAACACCGGTACCGCCAACGGCTACGACATGGTTCCGTTCGGCACCGGCGACATCGACTACAAGTCCTTCTTCTCCGAGATGGGCGCCAAGGGCTACCACAACCCGATGTACGAGCAGGACAACGCGCCCGGCGGCACCGCCAACCCGGGTCAGTCGCTGCAGTACGCCGCGCTCAGCTACAACAACATCTCCAAGCTTCGCGGCTGACGATCTTTATCAGCCGCCGAGAATCGGCGGACCGCCACGTGTTCCATTGCAGCGGCACTCGTGGCGGCCCGCCGTTGCCTTGCCACCCCCCAGGAAGAGAAGAGGCGCAGCAGACTTGAAGCGTACTCGCATCGTGCTCGGCGGGCTCGCCGCGGCACTGACACTCCCGTTCGCGGCGTTCACCGCCGCACCCGCACAGGCGGCCGACGAACCGGCCCTGAACTGGCAGAACTACGAGAAGGTCACTCTCACCAAGGACGTCGGCGAGCCGATCGACATGGCGGTCATGCCGGACGGCCGCGTCCTGCACACCGCGCGCAACGGCGACCTCAGGCTGACCGACCCCGCCAGCGGCGTGACGAAGATCATCAACAAGTTCGACGTCTACAACAACTCCGAGGACGGCCTGCAGACCATCGGCCTGGACCCGGACTTCGCGAACAACAAGTGGGTCTACGTCTACTACGCGCCGAGGAAGATGACCGGGCCGTACCCGGCGGAGACCCCGGCAGGATCGGCGCCCAACTCCCTGCCCGCCGGCGCCGACGTGTCCTACTGGGACCAGTGGAAGGGCTACAACCAGGTCTCCCGGTTCAAGTGGGACGGCGACAAGCTCGACCTGTCCACCGAGCAGGTCATCATCAAGGTCGAGACCAACCGCGGGCAGTGCTGCCACGTCGCCGGCGACTTCGACTGGGACGACGACGGCAACCTCTACCTGGCCACCGGTGACAACACCCCGGCCAGCACCCCCGGCGCCAACGGCATGGCGCCCAACAACGACGCCCCCGGCATGAACCCGGGCTTCGACGACCGCCGCGGCGCGGGCAGCACCAACGACCTGCGCGGCAAGATCCTGCGGATCAAGGTGGGGGCGGACGGCTCCTACACGGTCCCCGACGGCAACCTCTTCCCGAAGGGCACGGCCAAGACCCGGCCCGAGATCTTCGTGATGGGCGTGCGGAACCCGTTCCGCATCGACGTCGACTCGAAGACCGGGACGCTCTCCTGGGGCGACTACGGGCCGGACGCCGGCGCCGCCGACCCCCAGCGCGGCCCGATGGGTCTCGTCGAGTGGAACGTCACCCCGCTGAACAAGCCGATGAACGGCGGCTGGCCGTACTGCACCGGCAACAACTTCAACTACAACCACTGGGACTACGCGAATTCCAAGCCGCGTGAGTTCTTCGACTGCGCGGGCGGCGCGACCAACGACTCCGTCTGGAACACCGGCCTGGAGAAGCTGCCCCCGGCGACCCCGGCCGACCTGTACTACGGCGACCGCGCGAGCGACCAGCCGGCGGAGTGGTCCGGGCTCACCGAGTTCGACCCGGTGCAGAACGGCCAGGCCCCCATGGGCGGCCCGGTCTACCACTTCGACGCGGACAACAAGTCGGCGACGAAGTTCCCCGCGTACTGGGACAACAAGTTCTTCTTCGGCGAGTTCTCGCAGGACTACCTGGCGGCGTTCACGGTCTCGGGCTCCGACGGGCCGGTCACCAAGATCGTGCAGGTCCTGCCCAACGCCGAGCTGACCAAGATGGCGATGCCCATCACGGACAACCCGATGGACCTCGAGTTCGGTCCCGACGGGGCGCTGTACGTGCTGGAGTACGGCGACGGCTTCTTCCGCGCCAACCCCGACTCGGGTCTCTACCGCATCGACTACTCGCCCGGCAACAAGGCCCCGCAGGCGAAGATCACCACGGATAAGACGTCGGGCAGCAACGCGCCGCTCACCGTCGAGTTCAGCGGCGCCAGGTCCTCCGACTCCGAGGCCGGCGACCTGACCTACGAGTGGGACTTCGACGGCGACGGCACGTTCGACGCGAAGGGCGTGACGGCGACCCACACCTACGACAAGCTCGGGCAGTACACCGCCCGGCTGCGGGTCACCGACGCGGGCGGCCGGTTCGGCCTCGCCACCCTCGAGATCACCGTCGGCAACACCGCACCCAAGGTCTCCATCGAGACCCCCGGTGACGGCGGCTTCATCGACTGGGGCAACGCGGTTCCGTTCAAGGTCAAGGTGACCGACCAGGAGGACGGCGACAACCCGACCTGCAGCCGGGTCGCGTGGACCTTCGGCCTCGGCCACGACACGCACGCCCACCCGATCACGACCGGCACGGGCTGCACCATCACCTGGGCGACCCCCGCGGACGCTCCCGAGCACGGCGTGACCGAGAACATCTTCGGCGTGGTCGTGGTCAGCTACCGCGACAACGGCGCCAACGGCATCCCCGGCGCCTCCAGCGACACGACCCTGATCCTCAACCCCAAGCTCATGCAGGCCGAGCACGGGGACGACAGCAAGGGCGTCACCAAGACCCCGGACTCGACGGCGTCCGGCCTCAACAAGGTCACCTCGCTCGACGCGGGCGACCACATCGGCTACGACCCGGTGAACTTCGCCGGCATCACCTCGGTGAAGACCCAGGCGACCGGCGCGGGCACCCTGTCCCTGCGCTGGAACTCGCCGACCGCGGAGCCCTTCGCGACCGTCGCGATCCCGGCCGGGGCCGGCTGGCAGACGGTGACCACCGACCTGAAGAACGCCCCCACGGGCAGCGGCAAGCTCTACGTCACCTCCACCGGCGGCGTGGACGTGGACGCGTTCACCTTCGTGGGCGACGGCGTCGCCGACAAGACCCCGCCGACCGTGACCGCCACCCTCAACCCGGCCCAGCCGACCGGTGAGAACGGCTGGTACAAGGGCAACGTGACGCTGACGGTCACCGCGACCGACAACGGCACGGTCGCGAGCCGGCAGTACTCGGTCAACGGCGGCACCACCTGGCTGAACGCCAACAACGCGGTGACGCTGAGCACCGAGGGCACCACCGAGGTCCGCTACCGCGCGACCGACAGCGGCGGCAACGTCTCGCAGATCGGCACCGTCACGGTGAAGATCGACAAGACCGCCCCCGCCGTGGACGTGAGCGGCGTCGAGAGCAAGGCGTACGGCGACTCGGCCTCGATCACGCCGGTCTTCTCGGCCACCGACGCGGCCTCCGGCGTGGCGAGCGTCACCGCCAGGATCGGCGACCGTACGGTCGAGTCCGGGGCGGCGATCCCGCTGTGGACGTTGCCGCTCGGCGACAACACGCTGACCGTCACCGCCCGCGACAAGGCCGGTTTCACCACCGAGAAGACCGTCACCTTCCAGGTCACCACCTCGTTCGCCGACGTGCGCGCGCTGCTGGGGACCTTCAAGGCGGCGGGCAAGATCAAGAGTGAGTCCCTGCTCAAGGAACTCGACAAGGCCGAGGAGCAGGTGGTCGGCAAGGGCCGCAACCACAAGGCCGTCGGCAGGCTGGAGAAGTTCATCGAGTTCGCCGGAGAGAGCAAGAAGGTGTCCGACCCGGCCGTCCGCGACGTCCTCGTCCGGGACGCCGCGGACCTGATCAGGCAGCTCGGCTAGTACTCGGCGAGTACTCAGCCGGCACGACCCCCGTGGGCTCCGGCCCGGCCCGGCCGGGGCCCACGGGTCTTCACCCCCCAGCGGCGAGACGCCGGCGATGACCAGAGGCATTGTGATGCCATCGTGATCGCCGGCGTCGAACTGTCCGTGCGGGTGAACCGATGTACCTGACATGAGTCGAATCCGGTACGGTGCGGCGGCCCTGGCGGCCGTCGCCTTTCTGTTGACGGGGTGTGGGGGCGGCGACGACTCGTCGAGCGGCCAGGCGGCGAGCGACGCCGCCGCGCCCGTGCCCGCCATGCAGGAGCAGGCTCCCGGAGAGGGATCGGCGGGGGGCTCGGCGGCCGGCTCCGCGGGGGGCTCGGCACAGGACTCGAAAGCGGCGTCCGGCGGCGGGAGCGGGAAGCAGGACGACGTCAAGCTCGGCCAGGCCGACCGCGCCATCGTCTACACGTCGGAGCTCATCGTCGAGGCCAAGGACGTCACGGCGGCGGCCGACCGCGCCAAGGAGGTCGTGAGCGGCGCGGGCGGGTACGTCGCCCAGGAACGCAGCGACTTCTACGCGGGCGACGAGCACTCCCCGGGCGGCGGTCAGTGGGTGATCGTGTTCAAGGTGCCCCCGGACCGCTACTCCGGCGTGCTGGCCCAGCTCGGACGCGACCTCGGCGTCCGCAAGTCGATGCGGCAGAACACCGAGGACGTCACCGAGGAGGTCGCCGACGTCGCCAGCCGGGTGAAGTCGGCCGAGGCCGCGCTCGGCCAGTTCCGCACGCTGCTGTCGAAGGCCGACAAGATCGGCGAGATCATGGAGATCGAACGGGAGATCTCCAGCCGCGAGGCCGAACTGGAGTCGCTCCAGGCCAGGCAGAAGGCCCTGGAGGGGCAGACCGGCATGGGAACGCTGACGCTCACCCTGTTCCCGCAGCCGGGCGCCTCCCCCTCCCCGCAGCCGAAGAAGAACGAGGACGCCCCCGGCTTCCTCGCCGGGCTGCGGGCCGGGTGGGACGCCCTGTCCTCGGCGACGGGGGTGACGCTGACCGTGGTGGGCGTGCTGCTGCCCTGGCTCGCCGTGGGCGCGGTGCTGTGGCTGGCCGGACGGGAGATCGTGCGCCGGGTCCGCCGGCGCAGGCCCGCCGCGCCTCCCGCGCCCCCCGCGTCTCCCGGCCCCGCCGCGCCGCGTCCGCCGGTCCGGACCCCCGCGTACACCCCCGGACCCGGGCAGGCGCCCGGCGACGAGCCCGAGTAGGACCCGGAGCGGTGGTCAGCGGGCCGACGCCTCGTGGACGAGGTCGGTGAGCCGGGCGAGCTGGTCGGGATCGGTCGAGGGAAGCACGCCGTGGCCGAGGTTGAACACGTGCCCCTCGGCCACCCGGCCGCGTTCGAGCACGTCCCTGGCCCGCCTCTCGACGACCTCCCAGGGCGCCAGCAGGATCGCCGGGTCGAGGTTGCCCTGCAGCGCCTTGCCCGCGCCCACCCGGAGCGCCGCCTCGTCGAGCGGCACCCGCCAGTCGACGCCCACCACGTCGGCGCCGGCCTCGCCCATCACGCCGAGCAGCTCGCCGGTGCCGACGCCGAAGTGGATGCGCGGCACCCCGAGGTCCGCGAGCCCGGCGAAGATCCGGCTGGTGTGCGGCAGCACGTACGTCCGGTAGTCCTGCGGCGCGACCGCGCCCACCCACGAGTCGAAGAGCTGGACGGCCGACGCCCCGGCCAGCGCCTGCACGCGCAGGAAGGCGAGCGTGATCGCGCCGAGCCGCTCCATCAGGGAGTGCCACAGCTCGGGCTCGCCGTACATCATGGCCTTGGTGCGGTCGTGGTTCTTGGACGGGCCGCCCTCGATGAGGTACGACGCGAGCGTGAACGGCCCTCCGGCGAAGCCGATCAGCGGGGTCCCGCCCAGCTCGCCGGTCAGCGCGCCGACGGCCTCCGTCACGTACGGCACGTCGTCCGGCTCCAGCGGCCGCAGGGTGTCGACGCCCGCCTTGTCACGGATGGGGGTCCCGACGACCGGGCCGACGCCCGGCTTGATGTCCAGGTCGACGCCGATCGCCTTGAGCGGGACCACGATGTCGCTGAAGAAGATCGCCGCGTCCGTGCCGTACCTGCGGACCGGCTGCATGGTGATCTCCACCACCAGGTCGGGCGTGGCGCAGGCGGTGAGCATCTCGACACCCGCGCGTACCCTCCGGTACTCGGGCAGTGAGCGCCCGGCCTGTCGCATGTACCAGACGGGGGTGTGCGGGACGGCCTCGCGCCGGCAGGCGCGGACGAAGACGGATTCGGCGAGCTGGGGTTTCACGGCACCAGCCTGCCATGCCCGGAGGTCGCCCCGTGCCCGGACCCACCACCTGGGGTTCCCGGAGGACGCGAAAAACTCCGCCGATCCCGTAAGGTGAACCCCATCCCCTCCTGTGAGTCGCCTCACCGCTCGGCAATGTGTTCGTCAATCGGGCATCCGGCATCGATTCCAATACCACTTTCGAGACACGCCGAGTGCGATGCGGGGAAATGTCGGCGGGACGTGCCAACGTCGGATCAGTCCCGAGCGACCGCCACGACCGTGGATCCGACGAGAGGCCCCGGAGCGATGACTTCGATGTGGAGTTCCCCCGAACACCGCACTGATCACGGTGCCGAGCGCCCTGCCTGCCGCCGGGGAGGCGGGCGTCCGAGTACTCGAGCGGCGGCGACGGCTTGACGACTTCTCATGTCCCCCACAGCCACCCCCCTGCTTCGCGCTCTCCCGAATCCGACCTACGCTTCCGTCATGACCCTCGGTGAGCCGCCGGCGCCTCCCGCCGCCTTCCGGCGCGCGCTGGAGACGCTGCGCCCCACCGGGGTCCGGCCGGAGATCGAGCTGGAGGACATCCCGGCGCCCCAGCGGCTCGCGCCGTACTCCGGGGCCGTCGGGGCCTCCGTCTACCGCGACGACGACGAACTCGCCGTCGGCCGCCTGATCCTGCTCTTCGACCCCGACGGCCAGCGCGGCTGGGAGGGGCAGTTCCGCCTGGTCGCCTACGTACGCGCCGACGTGGAGCCGGAGATGACCACGGATCCGCTGCTCGGGCCGGTGGCCTGGAGCTGGCTCACCGAGGCGCTCGACGCGCACGGCGCGCGCTACGCGGCGGTCGGCGGCACGGTCACCCGGGCGGTGTCGGAGGGGTTCGGCAGCAAGGCCGACGACCCCGTCACCACCGAGATCGAGCTGCGGGCCTCGTGGTCGCCGCTCGACGAGGACATGTCGCCCCACGCCGCCGCCTGGTGCGATCTGATGTGCCTGGCGGCGGGCATCCCCCCGTTGCCCCCCGACGTCGCGACGCTGCACCCGCGTCCCGCCCGCAGAGATGACCCGAAGGTCCCGTAGCCAGTGTCAGAACCCGTGATCCAGCCGCTGTTGGAGCCGCGCGAGGGAATCCCGCCCGTCATCGAGGACCCCGCCGCGCTGAGGGCCGCCGTGGAGGCCTTCGCGCGTGGCACGGGGCCCGTGGCCGTCGACGCCGAGCGCGCCTCCGGCTACCGCTACAGCGGCCGCGCCTACCTGGTGCAGCTGCGCCGGGCCGGCGCGGGCTCCGCGCTGATCGACCCCGTCGCCTGCCCCGACCTGTCCGCGCTGGACGAGGCGCTGCGGGAGGCCGAGATCGTCCTGCACGCCGCGAACCAGGACCTGCCCTGCCTGGCGGAGCTGGGCTTCCGGCCGCGGCGGCTGTTCGACACCGAGCTGGCCGGGCGGCTGCTCGGCTACGAGCGGGTGGGCCTCGGCACCATGGTCGAACTGGTCCTCGGGCTGCGGCTGGAGAAGGGGCACTCGGCCGCGGACTGGTCGACCCGCCCGCTGCCGGAGGACTGGCTGCGGTACGCCGCGCTCGACGTGGAGGTGCTGGTCGAGCTGCGCGACTTCCTGCACGACGAGCTGACCGCCACGGGCAAGCTGGAGTGGGCGCTGGAGGAGTTCGCCGCGATCCTGGCCGCCCCCGCCCATCCGCCGCGCACCGACCCGTGGCGGCGCACCTCCGGCATCCACCGGGTCCGCTCGCTGCGCGGGCTCGCCGTGGTACGGGAGCTGTGGACGCTGCGCGACGAGATCGCGCGGGAGGCCGACCTCGCGCCGGGCCGCGTGCTGCCCGACTCCGCGATCGTCCAGGCCGCGCTCGACCAGCCGCGGACGACCAAGGCGCTCACCGAGATCACGCCCTTCGTCGGCCGCAGCGCCCGGCGCCACCTGAACGACTGGCTCGCGGCGGTGAACCGGGCCCGCACGATGCCCGAACCGGCGCTGCCGCAGCCCGTGGGGCCCGGGGACGGCCCTCCCCCGGCCAACCGCTGGGCCGACCGCGACCCGGCCGCGGCCAAGCGGCTCGCGGCGGCGCGGGCCGTCGTCGCCGCGCTGGCCGACGAGCACCGCATGCCGACCGAGAACCTGCTCCAGCCCGACGCCGTACGCCGCCTCACGTGGGAGCCGCCCGCCCCGGTCACGGAGGAGTCGGTGGCCGCGCGGCTGCGCGCGCTGGGCGCCCGGGAGTGGCAGATCGGCCTGACCGTCCACCCGCTGACCAAGGCGCTCGAACGGCTGGAGATCAAGGGAGAGGTCTGACCCGGGACGCCGGCGACCGGCGCGTGCCCTGGGAATGAAGCATTTCGGCCCGGCGCGGCAAGTACTGGTGACCGCATACGCCAGGAAAGGCCGAGATGCATGACAACCACCCGCGAAGTCATCGCGGCGGATGACGCGACCCTCATCGGGAGATCGCTGCACGAGCCGGAGATCTTCGCCGTCCTGTTCGACCGGCACGCGCCGCTTCTGCACCGCTACGTGACCAGGCGACTGGGTCCCGGCGAGGCGGAGGACGTCGTGGCCGACACCTTTCTGGCCGCCTTCCAGAGCCGGGCCGACTACGACCGGGGCCGCCCCGACGCCCGGCCGTGGCTGTACGGCATCGCCTCGAACATGATCGGCAGACGCCGCCGTGCCGAGGCCGCCCTCTACCGCGCGTACCTGCGCAGCGGGGTGCACCCGGGGGAGACAGCGGGCGCGCAGGTTGAGGACGGCGTCAACACCCTGGCCGTCAACCGCCCGCTGGCGCGGGCCCTGCTGCGGCTCAAACGGGCCGACCGCGACGTGCTGCTGCTCGTCGCCTGGGCCGGCCTCACCTACCAGGAGGTCGCCGACGCGCTCGGCATCCCTCCCGGCACCGTCGCCTCGCGGCTCAACCGCGCCCGCGCCCAGATCCGGCAGTCGCTACCAGAAGGAGAACAATCATGAAGGTGCTCGACGGCATGTGGCAGGACGTCCCGGTGGCCTCCTCCGAGGACCTCACCGGGGCGAGACGGCGGCTGATGGACGGGATGCACGCCCGGCGGCGGGTCGTCACCGCCCCTCGGCTGCTGGTCGCGGCCGCCGTCGTGGCGGCGGCCGTCGCCACACCGCTGGTCGCCGGCGGCGGGACCCCGGCGTACGCGGTGACCGAGAACCCCGACGGCACGATCACGGTGGCTCTCGACGAGATGCGCGACCCCGAGGGACTGCAGGCCGATCTGCTGGCGGCCGGCGTCACGGCCGACGTGTCGTTCCTGGCGCCGCACACGCGGTGCGCGGATCCCCGGTTCGAGGGCGTGGATCCCTCCTACGGGTCGCGTGGCCACACGGAGGCGCGGTTGCGGGCGGGTGTGGAACGGTGGCGCTCGTTCGAGGCGACCCAGGTGGTCGACGTCCGTGAGATCAGGATCCGTCCGGAGTTCATCCGGCCGGGCGAGACCCTGGTGCTGGAGTTCCGCGACAACCAGAACGCGCAACGACCCTGGAGACTCGGCGCCTGGCTGGCCAGAGCGGGCTCACCCGTGAAACCGTGCACGCCGGTCCCTGACGCCGGCTGAGCCCTTCCGCAGGCGGAAGGACTCAGCCGGCAGGGGAGTCAGCTCATGTCGTCGTCGGTGACGAGGAGCCGGGTGAAGCCGCCGCCGATCGTCGCGTTGACCGGCACCGAGGCGACCACCTGGTAGGACTGCGGCGCGGACGCCACCGCGGTGTCGCCGTTGACCGGCACCTGGAAGGACGTCTCCAGGGACCTGGCCGGGATGACGACCTCCTGCGCCGCGGAGGCGACCACCGGTGTGGCCCCGGTCGCGATCGTCTGGATCTGGACCGTCACCGGCGTCCTGCTCTTCTCCGAGAGCCGCACCGTCATCAGGGCCGTGCCCGGACCGTCGCCCTCGTCCACCGTGGTGCCCTCCACCGACACCTGCGGCAGCCTGTCGGTACGGGCCTCGCCCGCGGTCATGGTGGTGAACGCGAGGTCGGCGAGGTAGACGGCGCCCTTCTGGCTCGCGCCCGAGATCCGGATCTCGCTGATCTGCTGCGGCTTGACGCCGGTGAACGCGCTCAGCGGGACGCGGACCGTGCGCAGCCAGGTCTTGGGCAGCGGCGAGGCCGTGCCGGGGAACGGCGTGAGCGCGTCGCTCACCTCCGACACCTTGAACGTGTGCGACGCGCCCCTCTTGTCGACGACCTCGACCGCGAGGTCCACCTCGCCGGTCGCCGTCTCGTCCCGGGCCGCCCGGAAGGTCAGCGCGTCGTAGCGGGAGACGTTCTGGTCGGGCTTGTCCAGCGGCACGGTCACCGCGCCCGTCGGGTCACTCCAGGAGAACCGCAGCACCGGAGTCGAGGCGACGTTCCCGGCGTACGTCGCGGGCGTCCAGGACGGCGCCTGCGAGGTGGTCAGCGCGGAGGCGCAGGACGGCAGGCCGCTCTGCGGCGAGCGGTCGAGCATCCCCGCGCAGACGACCGCAGTGGCCGCGCCGGAGACCTGGGTGGACGGCGACGGCGACGTGAAGGCGGCCACGTCGAGGCGCCCGGCCGCGGGGGCCTGGGCGACGGTGTGGACGACCGCCCGCCCGGCGGAGGGGGTGGTGCCGCCGCTGCCGTCGAAGAGCGGCAGCAGGCCCTGCTCGCCGCCCTGCACGAGCCGGAAGAACCCGGCGATGTACGCGGTGCCGACGGCGTACTGCTCGGCGGCGGTCAGCCGCGACGGCGCGGAGCCGCCGCAGACGGGGTCGTTGCGGTTCGACCAGTCGTCGGACGCGGGCGCGTGCGCCACGCCCGGGGTCCACTCGGTGTTGAAGAAGTTGTGGTCGGCGCCCATGACCATCAGCGAGGCGCGGAAGGCCGGGTCGCCGTCCACGGCGTACCGGGAGTCGTCGTAGAAGTGCTGGCCCTGCTGGTTGGAGACGTCCCCGTCGCAGTACGGCAGGATGACGGCCATCGGCGTGCCGGGCAGGGTCGCCCGCGCGAAGTCCGTCGGCGCGAGCGGGAGCACCGCCCTGATCCCGTACGGCTTCGCCCGGCCCGCGTTCATCAGCGCGGCCTTGACGACGCCCTCACCGCCCCGCGAGTGGCCCATCAGGCCGACGTCGGACATGTCGAGGCGGTCCTCGAAGAGGCTCACCAGCTTCGCGTCGCCCACCCCCTTGGCCGCGTCGGCGAGCAGGTCGAGGTGCCGCATGACGACCTCGCCCCGGGCCAGCGCGCCCCGGTCCTCGCTGTAGGGGTTGTCGGCGGCGTTGACGCCGTTGGCGCTGACCGACACCACGGCGTACCCCTGACTGGCGAGCACGTCCGCGGGACCGTCGTATCCCTGGTAGCTGGCGATGGGCTGCTGCCCCGCCGGGCAGGGCCACTGGGTGTTGGACGTCGCCCGGGTCGCAGGGTTGTAGCAGGCCGAGTGGCGGCCGTGCAGGAAGACGACCAGCGGGCGCCTGCCGGGGGCGCCTTCGGGCAGGTAGACCTTCGCCCGGATCTCGGCCTGGCGGCCGCCGAGCCCCTCCAGCGTGATGGCGGTGTCGCCGAGGTCGTACTCGTCGTGGCTCACGGCGTACGGGCCGGGCGCGGCCGGGTCGACGGGCACGGGGGCCGGCTTGCCGTGTGTCCTGGTCGGAGAACCTGCGGGTGACGGGACGGCCCTGCCGACGGCCGACCCGGTGACCCTGGGCACCTCGCCGTTCCAGGCCACGTCCACGGAGGACGCCGTGGCGACGGCGGGGTCGGGGGTGACGACGGTCAGCGTCATTCCGTCGGGCGACTCCTCGGCCGGGCCGAGCGACCGGCCGTCCGCCGCGAGTTCGGGAACGGCGTCGCGGACCGGCAGCGGCTTGTTCAGGCGGAGGGTGACCCGGTGGCCGCCGCCGACGGGCTCGACGGTCCAGGTGCCGTCGTCGCCGGCCGAGCCGGCCGAGACGGGTGGCCCGGCGTGAGCGGGACCAGGGAGGAGGGAGGTGGACAGGGTCACGGCCGTGACGGCCGCGGCGAGCGCCTTGGTCCAGGCGCGCACAGGGGAGTGCATTGGATCCCTTTTCAAGTGCAATGCCCCAAGAATGCCGATCACGGGAGTTACATGAGGGAATCTTGAGGTTTGTGGGGCTTACATCCCGAATGAGATCGCTGTTGGTCACATGTGCTGATTCCTACCGGTTTCTCCCGGGTTAACGATCTCTCACAGGCGCGGCGCGCCCACCGCTCCCAGAACGGGTTACCGACCAGTAGCATGGGACTCCGGCAGCTACCGACTAGTAGGAGCGAACCCGTGCCTGCGTCCCGTGAAGTCGTCTTCGTCGACGGCGTTCGGACGCCTTTCGGCAAGGCGGGCCCGAAGGGCCTGTACGCCGAGACGCGTGCCGACGACCTGGTAGTCCGCGTCATCCGCGAGCTGATGCGGCGCAACCCCGGCCTCCCCCCGGAGCGGGTGGACGAGGTGGCCATCGCGGCCACCACCCAGATCGGCGACCAGGGCCTGACCATCGGCAGGTCCGCGGCGGTGCTCGCCGGGCTGCCGAAGTCGGTCCCCGGCTACGCCGTCGACCGCATGTGCGCCGGCGCCATGACCGCCGTGACCACGGTCGCGGGCGGCATTTCCTTCGGCGCGTACGACGTGGCCATCGCGGGCGGCGTCGAGCACATGGGCCGCCACCCCATGGGCGAGGGCGTCGACCCCAACCCCCGGTTCCTGTCCGAGCGGCTCGTCGACGGCTCGGCGCTGGTCATGGGCATGACCGCGGAGAACCTGCACGACCGCTATCCGTCCATCGGCAAGGAGCGCGCCGACGCCTTCGCCGTCGCCTCGCAGGAGAAGGTCGCCAAGGCGTACGCCGACGGCAGGATCCAGCGCGACCTCGTGCCGGTGGCCACCCGCAAGGCCGCCGAGGGCTGGGGCCTCGCCACCGTGGACGAGGGGCCGCGCCCCGGCACGACGCTGGAGGGCATCCGCGGCCTCAAGACGCCCTTCCGCTCACACGGAAGGGTCACCGCGGGCAACTCCTCCGGTCTCAACGACGGCGCGACCGGCTGCATCGTGGCCGCCCAGGAGGTGGCCGAGGAGCTGGGCCTGACCCCGCGCATGCGCCTCGTGTCGTACGCCTTCGCCGGCGTCGACCCCGAGGTGATGGGCGTCGGGCCGATCCCCTCCACCGAGCGCGCGCTGCGCCTGGCCGGGCTGTCGATCGGCGACATCGGCCTGTTCGAGATCAACGAGGCGTTCGCCGTACAGGTGCTGGCCTTCATGGAGCACTTCGGCATCGCCGACGACGACCCGCGGGTCAACCCGTACGGCGGCGCGATCGCGTTCGGCCACCCGCTCGCGTCGTCGGGCGTGCGGCTGATGATCCAGCTCTCGCGCGAGTTCGCCGAGCGTCCCGACGTCAGGTACGGGATCACCACGATGTGCGTCGGCATGGGCATGGGCGGCACCGTCATCTGGGAGAACCTCGCATGAGCACGATCGAGACCTGGAAGGCCCTCCTGGAGGGCAGGAACGCCGACGAGGTCGTGACCAAGGCGCTCGTGCGCGACGTCGAGCTTCCGTACGGCGCGGGCACGATGGCGCTTATCACTCTCGACAACGGGCACGACCACACCAAGCCGAACACCTTCGGCCCGCACGGCCTGCTCTCGCTGGACGACGCGCTCGACGGGATCGCCGCGCGCAGCGACGTCGCGGCGGTCGGCGTCGTGGGCAAACCGTTCATCTTCGCCGTCGGCGCCGACCTCAAGGGCGCGGCGGAGGTGTCCGCCCGGGAGGAGGCCGTCGCGATCGGGGCGCTCGGCCACCACGTGTTCCGCCGCCTGGGCGAGCTGGGCGTGCCGTCGTTCGCGTTCGTCAACGGCGCGGCGATGGGCGGCGGGCTGGAGATCGCCCTGCACTGCACCTACCGGACCGTGTCGTCCGGGGTCCCGGCGATCGCGCTGCCGGAGTGCTTCCTCGGCCTGGTGCCCGGGTGGGGCGGCACCCAGCTCCTCCCCCGGCTGATCGGCCCGGAGAAGGCGCTGAAGCTGATCATCGAGAACCCGCTGTCGCAGAACCGCATGATCAAGGGCCGCGACGCGTACGCCCTCGGGATCGCCGACGCGATGTTCGAGCCCGCCGACTTCCTGGAGGAGTCGCTGCGATGGGCGGCCCAGGTGCTGCGCGGCGAGGTGACCGTGGAGCGCCCCGACCACACCGCCGGCGACTGGACGCCGGTGATCGACCAGGCCAGGACCCTCGTCGATCTCAAGCTGCGGGGCGCCTCCCCCGCGCCGTACCGGGCTCTCGACCTGGTCGCCCTGGCGCGTACGGCGTCGCGTGACGAGGGCTTCGCTGCCGAGGACGAGGCGCTGGCCGATCTGCTCATGGGCGACGAACTGCGCGCCGGGCTGTACGCCTTCGACCTCGTGCAGCGGCGGGCCAAGCGCCCGGCCGGCGCGCCCGACAGGTCACTCGCCCGCCCGGTCACCAAGGTCGGCGTGGTCGGCGCCGGGCTGATGGCCTCGCAGCTCGCGCTGCTGTTCGCCCGCCGCCTGGAGGTCCCGGTCGTGCTGACCGACCTCGACCAGGCCCGCCTCGACAAGGGCGTCGGGTACGTCCACGGCGAGGTGGACAAGCTGCTGGCCAAGGGCCGGATCTCCGCCGACCAGGCCAACCGGCTCAAGGGTTTGGTGACCGGGTCGCTGACCAAGGACGCCTTCGCCGACGCCGACTTCGTGATCGAGGCGGTGTTCGAGGACCTCGCGGTGAAGCAGAAGGTGTTCGCCGAGGTGGAGGAGGTCGTCTCGGAGACCTGCGTGCTGGCGACCAACACCTCCTCGCTGTCGGTCACCGGCATGGCGGCGGGCCTGCGCCACCCCGAACGGGTGGTCGGCTTCCACTTCTTCAACCCGGTCGCCGTGCTGCCGCTGCTGGAGATCGTCCGGGGCGCGGCCACCGACGACGCGACGCTCGCCACGGCCTTCGCGGTCGGCAAGACGCTGAAGAAGTCGTGCGTGCTGGTCAAGGACGCGCCCGCGTTCGTCGTCAACCGGCTGCTGACCCGCTTCATGGGCGAGGTCACGGCCGCGGCCGACGAGGGCACCCCGCTGGAGACCGCCGACCACGCGCTCGACTCGCTCGGCCTGCCGATGACGCCGTTCGCGCTGCTCCAGCTCGTCGGCCCGGCCGTCGCGCTGCACGTGGCCGAGACCATGCACGCGGCGTTCCCGGACCGCTTCGGCGTGTCGGAGAACCTCGCCAAGCTGGTCGCGGCGGGCAAGCCGGGCCTCTACGGCCCCGACTTCCAGATCGACCCGGAGGTTCGGGCGCTGTTCGAGGGCGGCCTGTCCCCCTCGACCACGTCCCCCTCGACCACCGACGACGTGCGGCTGCGCGCGCTCCGTGCCCTCGCCCAGGAGATCAGGCTGATGCTCGACGAGGGCGTGGTCGCCGCGCCCCAGGACATCGACCTGTGCATGCTCCTCGGCGCCGGCTGGCCGTTCCACACCGGCGGTATCACGCCGTACCTGGACCGTGCAGGCATCTCCGAGGAGGTCACCGGCTCCCGCTTCCTGGAGCCCGGCGTGGCCTCAGTACCGGCCTGAACCGCGCTGGTCGCACTGCGCTGGTCTTACTGCGCTGGTCTTACTGCGCTGGTCTTACTGCGCTGGTCTTACTGCGCTGGTCTTACTGCGCTGGTCTTACTGCGCTGGTCTTACTGCGCCGGCACGGGGCCGGGGCGACGACGACTCGCCGCCCCGGCCCTGCCGGTGCCCCGTCTCTACACCTGCAGTCGTGTGGTGCGGGGGTTTCGGAGGTTGCGGTAGGTGAAGGCCCAGCGGTCGTCGCCGATCTTGCGGCGGGTGTAGCGGGCCGGGTGGCGGTAGCGGTCGCGGTTGTGGAACTGGCAGGCCGGTCCGAGCAGTTTGAGGTCGGTCAGCCCGCCGCTGCACCAGTCCTCGGCGTGGTCGATCTGGCACATCGTGGCGGGCAGCGGGCAGCCGTCCACCCAGCAGGTCGCATACCGCGCGAAGACCGCCCGCCGCTGCGCCGGGGTCGCCAACCTCACCTTGCGGCCCATGTCCAGCACCTGCCCACCAGCGTCCATCACGATCCGCACCAAAGTGCTGGTACGGGCCAGCCGATGCACGCTGGCAACAGGCAGCAGCTGCCCGGTCGCCAGGATCAGCCCCGGCAACCCCCGCAACCACACCCCCGGCGGGGGACTGTTCACCCCCACCCCCGCCCAGACACCGCCACCCCGCCAGGCGCTGCCTCCCGACCAGGCCCCGCGTCCCACCCGGGCATCTCCCCCCAGCCAGGCGCTGCCTCCCAGCCAGGTGCTCCCCTCCGCACCCGACGGCGCGTCGGAGCCCGCCCCGGGCATCCCGTGCGGCGTATCACCCGGCGCGAAGGCATGCCGGTAGTCCCCCGCCGGGCAGTCGCCGACAGGGCAGTCCCCGCCTGGGCTTTCCCCAGTGTGACTACCAGGAGGATCGCCGTGCTCGGGCGGCGGATCAGAGGCGGAGTCGGCGGCGGCGTCGGCGGTGTCGGCGGCGGAGGGCTCGCCGGTGGCGTCGGCCACGTCGGCACAGGTCGCACAGGCGCAGGTCTCGTCGGCACAGGTCCCACAGGCGGGGCCGGTACCCGAAGGGTCGGGGCCAGGGCCGTCGCTCGGGTCGGTGTCTGAGGGATCGCTGGTGGGATGGTCGGCAGAGGGGTCGGCTGTGGGATCACCTGAGGGGTCGGTGCCTGCGGGCTCGCGTGAGGGGTCGTCGGCTGGGGGGTCGTCGGGGAGGGATTCGGCGGTGACCAGCACCAGAAGCTCAGTCGCGATCTTGTTCTCCAGGAACGCGATGAACGCATCGGCGTTCCGCACACTCAGCGTCCGGTCATCGCCCTCGGCCTTGGGCCTGGCGTAGACGTCCAGCAGGTGCTGCAACCGCGCCGCGGCCTCGACCGGGAGGTAGAACTCTCCCTCCAGCCCGCCGTTCCTGCGCCGCCGCACCCTAAAGAACCGGCGGTCGAAATCGGCCTGCTCATCGCTTTCGTGGCCGTCGGGGTCCAGCACCGCCCGCAGATACCGCCCCGCCTTGGCCACCTCCGCCGCACCCGCCGAACCCGCCAACTCCAGCAGAATCCCCTCAGCCGTCGTCGCCTGCTCGTCGGTCAACCCCGCAGTGGCCGTGCAGATCGCCTCCACAATCCCCTCCGCCAGGCTGCCCTCGGCGAACCGCTCACGCACCCGCGACAGACGACCCAACTCCACGCCCATCGTCACCAACCGGCCCGCACCCGGAATCGTCATCCCGCCAACGGAGCGCAACCACAACCGGGTCGAGGCATGCCCATGGTTCCTCGCCTCCCCAGCCTGGTGGACCCGCCCCACCCGGGCGGCCAACGCCGAGGTGATCCGATCGCGGGCCGCCAGCAACTCCTCCGCCTCAGCCAGGCACACCTCCGCCGACTCAGGCACCGGCACCAGCGCCACCACCCGCGCCGCCTCACCAACCGCCGCCACCGCCACCCACGACGACGACCCCACACCACGAACACCCTCAAAGCCACGCTCAGACGCACTGCCGGGCGCACCATCCGACGCGCCGCCGGATGCGCCACTGACGTCCCGCTCACTGCCCGCATCCTGACCTCGGCCCGCATCACCCCGGCCCGCATCACCCCAGCCAGCGCCAGAGGCACCGTTCGACGCACCTCCGGGAACAGCACCAAGAGCACCGCCGGGAAAACCACCCGGAGCGCCGGCCAAAGCGTCGCAGGAAACGCCAGCGGAATTGCCGCTGTCGGCCCCCCGGACGCTGTCAGGACAAGCACCGCCGGAAGAGGCATCGCTTGCGGCCTCATCATCGGTGAATTCAACGCTGGACGCGTTGCCGCCACGAGTCTCGAATACATGGGCAGATCTGGGCGATTCCGCCAAGCCCTCGAACTGGCTCGCGTGCTTCCGTGCCCCGGGCTCGACGATCGGCACGTATTCACGGGCTAGCGCACCCTCGGAAGACCAAAGGGGCGAGTTGGCGGTGAGCCGCTCCCACCAGTCGCCATCAACAGTATCGTTCGAACGACGGAGGTGCTCAGGATCAGCGTCGAACAGATCCATCACACCTCCCTAGAGATTCGAAAACCTGTATTAATTCTTCCACGCCTCACCAGGCACGAGCACCCTCGCGCCGGGATTTGTTGGAGCCACAGCCGGAATCCCAAATTGCCCAGAATGCGACGCGTTCCGCATTCCCTCAGAACACATTTATTCCCGAGAAATATCGCGAATGGCGGAGAAACGGTCAGATGCTCTATCGGGGCAGGTTGTACTACGCACGCGAGGGCCGCAGGCTGTGCGTGTTCGACTACGGCGGCGACATCTGGGGTGACACGGCCTCTATCGGAAAGCACCTCGACGGCCTGTTCAACCTGCACGAGCGGTATGCCGACGTCGAGCGAGGCCTCGTGCCGGGCGAGCAGACGCTGGACGACTGGCGCATCCACGCCTTCGTCCTTACGGAGCGGATCACCGGAATCCGCCTGTCGTTCGAATCGCTACGGGAGAACGCGCTCTACCGCTTCTGGGTGTGGGGTGACCCACCTCTCGGCTCGGACGACGGCCCGCAGTCGTCCGCCGGGGGGACCGCGAGATGACCGCTCGCCCGAGATCCGCTCCCTGGCGGTTCCCGGGCGAGACGGCGCGGGCCCTCAGCCGGCCGCCTTGCGCTTCAGCAGCAGCTCGCGCGCCTGCAGGAACGGCGCCCGGAGGAAGGCCAGGTGATCCTCCTGCCCGTGCCGATGGCAGACCTGGCCGGGCCACAGGCGACGGCCGCGCTCGTCGATGTACGCGAGGGAGCCGTCGACGAGGTTCAGCATGTGGTCGATCGTGTCCGCGTCGGATCGCGTGTACTCCTCGCCCGTACGCACGTAGACCGGCGACGTGTGCGCCATGATCGGCCTGGCCCACACGTCGTGGTGGCGGGCGACTCCGGCGCCCGGCCCGTAGCAGCGCGCGGCGATCCAGCTGTCCTCGGTCACCGGCACGTCCGCGGTCAGTTCCAGCGTACGGCCGGGAGTCTCGACCCTCCGCTCGGCGACGACGTGGCCGTTGACCACGATCTCCAGCCGGTCGACCTCGAAGATCGACTCGACGCGGGCGCCGACGTGGACGGTGCCGCTCGCGGACACGCGCGTCTCCTCGCCCGGCTGACGGCCGTCGACGCCGAGCCACAGGAGCGGACCGCTGGTGGCGAAGGTCGCTCCCCGCCGGACGGCCCGGCACCAGCTCCAGTAGTCGAACTCTTCCTCGGCCGGCACCTGCGCGTACGTGCGGATGAGGCCGATCGGGACCTCGCTGCTCATCTTGTCGGTGCCGCCCACCAGGGTGATCCGGTAGCCCGCGTTGAGATAGCGGTAGTACTCCTGGATGTTGTACGGGTCGTACGCGATCATCTCGACGGCGTCGAGCCGGCCGGTGGCGAGCAGCGCGGCCGCCTCGCCGTTGGGCACGGGGAAGTGCGCCAGCACGACGGTGCCGCCCTGCTCGCGGCATTCGTCGGCCCAGTGGGACAGCGTGGTCTCCAGGCCGCCGCCGAGTTCCGACTCCTCCGCGCCGCCGGTGCACCACGGCATGATCGGGCGGCGCAGGCCGAGCAGGTTGATGTGGCCGAGCATGCCGCTGCGGTTCTCCTGGCCGGCGAACACGTGCGTGTGCCCGTCGTGCGAGGTGTGCGGGCGGCCGGTGAACTCCTCGGTGTTCGTGAACAGGTGCCCCCACTGGCTGAGCAGCAGGTTGGTCACCCGGACGTCCTCGCCGCGGGCCTCCAGCTCCGCGCCGAGGGTCGAGACGAAGTGCACGTGGGTGTCGCCGCTGTACCAGCCCTCCGCGGCCATGTCGGTCACCCGGGTCAGCGTCAGCTCGAGCTCGGCCTGGTCCGGCCGGATGGTGACCGTGGTGCGCAGCGGCTCGTACTCGAACCCGCGAGCCGCCTCGACCGTGACCTCCCCCAGAGGCAGCCAGCCCTCGCACGTGCCGTCGATGTAGGAGTACGTCGTGGTGCCGAGGCGGACGTCCCCGCCGATGTCGAGGTTCCAGGTGTTGCCGTCGGAGTTGATGTGCCCGTGATGACCGTGGGGTGGGTAGGGCACGCCGTCGGCGGACCGGAAGTGGATCCGGCACGGGATCGGCTCACCCGTGGCCGCGTCCCTGACCGTGGTGCGCACCCAGGCCCGCCCGGCGTCGGGGACCCGCCAGGTGACCCCTCCGTCGCGGCGCCGCCCGGCGGCGAGCAGTTCGCCCCACCCGCAGGTGCTGATCACGTGCTCCCCGCGGGTCAGCGTCAGCCGCGCCGAGGGCGTGGCCGCGACCCGTACGTAGCCCTGGTGGTGCTCCTCCACGGGCGTCCCCCAGGCCGGTGCGCCCTCGGCGGCACCGGCCGTACGGGAGTAGACGTAGGTCGCCGAGCCCCGGTCGACGGTCACCGCCAGGTCCTCCGCGATCGGTCCCGCCGAGGGGTCCAGGTCGAGCAGGACGTCGCGCCACACCGTACGCCCGAAGGGGTCCTCGTCGAGGTCGCTGGTGGTCACCGCGCCGACGAGGATGGCCGGGCCCGCCGACCGGATCTCCAGCGCGCGGACCGTGCGGCCGGGCCGGGGGTTGCGGCAGGGCCACAGGTAGAACCGGTAGGGCAGGACGTACGGCGACCGCGCCTGCGGGTCGTCGATGTCGACGAACCGCGCCCCGGCGGCGTCGAAACGCCCGTGGGTGCGCGGCATCAGCCGGTGCTGGGCGTCGGGTACGGCCAGGAACGGGGTCTGGCCCCAGTCGAGCGGGATGGCGCGGTCGCTCCACAGCCGCGGCGTGGGCCCGATCTCCATGCGCTGACGCACCGGCAGCCGCTCGGTGCTCCCGTCGTCGTAGACGAGGGTGTAGTGGCCGCAGGTCCCGCCGACCGCCTGCCCGTCGAACAGGTCCGGGGACTCCAGGGCGTGGGCGACCACCAGCCAGGTGACCGCGCGGCCGACCGGGATGGTGACGGCCGCCGGGTGCGGGCCGCCGACGCGGAGCAGGGCCGCCCCGGCGTCCCGTTCGTCGCCGAAGAGGAACGGCAGGCCGTAGAGCGTACGCGCGCCGAGCGGATAGGAGTCGCCGTCGTCCAGGACCGAACGGGGCACGTTGAACACACCGGCGAGGTCGAGCGGACGGTAGCCCCGGCCCGCGGGCGACGTGTCGTGATCAGGCATTTCCGGTGACAGGCTCTCTCCGCCCCGCGGGCGGCTCGTCGACGGACGTCTGGGCCAGCCCGGCGTACAGCCGGGGTGCGCGGGCCCGCAGGTACAGGGCCCTGGCCACGCCGGTCACGACGGCCGCCACGCCCAGACCGACGATCAGGAGGTTGGTGGCGGTGCCGGCGCCGGTCAGCAGCGGCAGGTTGCTCAGGACGAGGAAGAGCACCACGGCCAGGGCGGCGAAGCTGAGCCCGGGGGCGATCGTGGTACGGAAGATCCCGGCCTCGGGCGCCTCCCGGCGCAGGAAGCGGATGATCGCCAGGGAGCACAGCGCCCACAGGCAGATGATCCCGAGGAACCCGAGGGCGCTGCCCCACAGCAGCAGCCCCAGGTAGGGGTCGATCCCGAAGACCGCGAACACGACGATCGCCGCGGCCGCCAGCACGGTCTGCACGAGCCCGGCCGTCCACGGCGCCTTGGTCCGCGGGTGGGTACGGCCCAGCGGGCGGGGCAGCAGGCCCTCCCGTCCCATCGCGTAGAAGTAACGGTTGGCCGCGTTGTGCAGCGCGAGCAGCGCGGCGAACGCGCTGGTCAGCAACAGGATGTGCATCACCTCGGTGATCGGGGCGGGCACGTACCTGTCGAAGACGGCGACGACGAGGTTGACCGGGTCGGCCTCGGCCGCGGCCGCGATCTTGTCGACGCCGTACGCCATGACGACGACCCAGGTGATGAAGGCGTAGAAGACGGCGATGAACCCGACCGCGATGTAGGTCGCCCGGCGGACCGTGCGGATGCCGCCCCGCGCCTCCTCGCTGAAGATCGCCGTGGCCTCGAAGCCCATGAACGCCCCGGCGACCAGGGCGAACATCGCTCCGTTGCCCGGGTCGAACACCCTCGTGGGGGCGAACGACTCGGCGGACCAGTCCCCGGCGCCGCCCTTCACCAGGACGTAGACCGCCAGCACGACGAGCACGGCCGTCTCCAGCACCAGCAGCGCCCCGAGGATCCGGGCGCTGGTGTGGATGCCCCGGTAGCCGAGCCATCCCACGAAGACCAGGCCGACGATCGCGAACACCCACCACGGCACGTCGCGGTGGAAGTAGTTCTCGAACGTCTCGGTGGCGTAGACGCCGAGCGCGCCGTACGTGCTGATCTGCAGGGCGTTGTAGGCGACGACGGCGAGCATGGCCGCGCCCGACCCCGCCGGCTTGCCCAGCCCGCGCGAGACGGTGGCGTAGAAGGCCCCGGCGTTGCGGACGTACCGGCTCATGGTCATGAAACCGACGGCGAACAGCGCCATGACCACCCCGGCGACCAGGTAGCCGCCGGGGACGGCGGCGCCACCCTTGAGGAAGTGCAGGGGGGCGACCGCGACGATGAGCGTCAGCGGCGCCAGCGCGGCGAGGACCGTGAAGACGAGGTCCTTGGTCCCCATGGCGTTGCCGGCCAGGGAGCCGATCTGGGAACCGGGGGCGTTCGCGGAGCTGTCGGGAGGACGACCGGGCATGGGAGGGGCTCCTTACTGCGGGCTGGGAGGAAGGCAGGTGGGGAGAGAAAGGCGGATGGGCCCCGAAGGCGGGAAGGGGGAGCTCAGCGGCTGACCGCGACGAAGACCTTCTCGCTCGGCTCCAGGGTGATCCAGTCACCGCGGAAGCCCTGGGGGATGTGGAACGACTCCCCCGGTCCGAACTCCTTGCGCCGGCCGGAGTCGTCCTGCACGGCCACGCGGCCCTTGAGGATGAAGCAGATCTCGTCGTAGGGCCAGGAGTCGAACCGTACGGCGCCGGGCTCGCCCGTCCAGTAACCGCCGGTGAACGCGCTCGCGGCGCCGCCGAAGACGCGGAACTCCGCCTCCGTCCACTCGGCGGACAGCACATGGTAGCCATTCAGCGGGGGCACGAAGCGTTCGCCGTTCGCCGCGGAGACGACGCGGACGGCGTCGATGCCCACGGGGGTCTGCCCGTCGCTCACGATGCGGCTCCCTTCTGGTTCTCGAAGCGGCTGCGCAGGCCGAAGCGGCGCAGGACGTTGTGCGTGATGCGCTCGACGAAGGGGTCGCCGAGGCTGAGCACGTGTGACCACTCGGTGGTGCCGCCGTTGAAGACCTCGCCGTCCCCGCGGGTGAACGCCGCGATCATCCCGGCACCGCGCATCTCCCCCTCGTGCACGTAGCCGGGCAGGTCGTCGCCGAGGTCCACGTTGTAGTTGTAGACCTCCTCCTCCGGCCCGCCGATCGGCACCCGGCCGCCGAAGCGGTCCTCCTCCCCGCGTACGGCCGGCGCGAGGGCCAGGATCTCCAGCGTCTCGGGGGCGCCGTCCTCGAACGTCGGGTACGGCAGCCCGCGCCGGAACGTGTACTCGACCGAGTCGAGCTCGAAGGCCGCGAGGAAGTACGGGGGCCCGCCGAGCAGGTCGCCGTAGTAGAGGTCGGTCCCCTCCAGCGCCCAGTGATGCGGCCGGTAGACCGTGAAGCCTCCGGACGAGCGGGGGGTGGCGACCCCGTAGCGGTTGTAGATCCCGCCGAGGCCGTTGAGCCCGATGGTGGTGGCGCCCGGCCGGCCGACCGACTTCGCCTCCCACACCGTGGTGGCGAGGTGCGGCGTCGTGGCGGCCTCGGGGTCCAGCGACGGCAGCCGGTAGCAGTACTGCGTGGTCCCGTCGTCGCCGAGCCGGACCTGCCACTGGTAGTTGCCGCCGAACCTGGCCAGGTTGCCGCCCGCGTCGACGAACGCGTCGACCGTGTCGCGCATCCGCCACGACCAGTACTCGTCGTGTCCCACGACGACGGCGCAGGAGTACCCGTCCAGCGCCTGGGGGTCGAAGTGCAGGTCGTGCTGGGTCAGGTAGTCGATCTCGTACCCGTGGCGCTCGGCCCACACCGCGAAGTGCCGCTCGTACGTCGCCCAGAACGCGTCGGCGTGGTGGCGGCTGTACCCGAACAGGCGCGCCCACTCGTACGACGGGTAACGGGGAGCGCCGTGCATCGGCAGCGTGCCGGGGTTGGCCTCCCGCGGCGCGCCCGCGGGCTTGCGGATCATTCCCCGGGCGATCGGACGCTGCGTCGAGGCCAGCGGCGACCCGTTGTCGGAACGCGGATCGTCGCCCAGTCCGCGGTAGTGGTTGGCGCCGCCCCAGTCGTTGTAGGCCAGCATCGTGCTGGTGGTCAGCACGAGCGCGGCCGGGGCACGCCGCCCGGCCGGGGCCTTGACGACGAAGAAGTGCTCGCGCTCCCACAGCTCGCCGGACGGCGTGACCGCGCGCACGGTGACGATGTGGAAGCCGCTCCGCCAGTCGTCCGGGATCTCCAGCTCCAGCCCCACCGGCCAGCCGCAGCCGGCGGCGTGGGCGTCGGCCGGCGCCTCGAACCAGCCCGCCGACAGCCCGCGCCGCGACCACACCACGCGGGGCTCCAGCCCGTCGCGGACCACCTCCAGGTCGAAGGACGGGACGTTCGCGCTGAGGTGGAAGCGGACGGTCTCCCCGGGGAAGTACGAGAACCGGTCGGTGTAACACCACACCTCGGCCGCGTCCGGCGTGGCGAACGCACGCTCCGAGGGCCAGCCCTTCGGGGACCAGGCGAAGGCGGCGGGAAGACCCGTCGCCGCGTTCGTGTCGCTCACCGCTCCTCCTTGAGTGCGAGCAGGCTGATCAGGTCGTACGCCACGTGGGAGGCCGCGACCGAGGTGATCTCGGCGTGGTCGTAGGCCGGGGCGACCTCGACCACGTCCGCGCCGACGATGTCGCACCCGGTCAGGCCGCGCAGGATCTCCAGCAGTTCCCGGCTGGTCAGGCCACCGGCCTCCGGGGTCCCCGTGCCGGGCGCGTGGGCCGGGTCGAGCACGTCGATGTCGACCGAGACGTAGAGCGGGCGGCCGCCGATGCGCTCCCGCAGCGCGCCGGCCACCTCGTCCACGCCCCGGCGCATGACGTCGGCGCTGGTCACGATGCCGAAGCCGAGGCGCCGGTCGTCCTCCAGGTCCTTCTTGCCGTACAGCGGGCCGCGGGTGCCGACGTGGCAGACGGCCTCGGTGTCGAGGATGCCCTCCTCGACCGCCCGCCGGAACGGCGTGCCGTGCGTGTACTCGGCCCCGAAGTAGGTGTCCCAGGTGTCGAGGTGGGCGTCGAAGTGCAGCAGCGCGACCGGGCCGTGCCGCCGGGCGGCGGCGCGCAGCAGCGGCAGCGCGATCGTGTGGTCGCCGCCGACCGTGACGAGCCGGGTGCCGCCCTCCATGAGCCCGGACGCCGCCTCGTCGATCGTCTCGACGGCCTCGTGGATGTCGAACGGGTTGCACGCGATGTCCCCCGCGTCGGCCACCTGCATCGCCGCGAACGGCGAGACGTCCAGGCCCGGGTGGTACGGCCGGAGCAGCCGGCTGGCCTCCCGGACGGCCGAGGGGCCGAACCGGGCGCCGGGGCGGTAGGAGACCCCGCTGTCGAACGGCACGCCCACCACCGCGACGTCCGCGTGGCCGACCTCGTCCAGGCGCGGCAGCCGCGCGAAGGTGGCCGGTCCGGCGAATCGCGGAACCCGGGACGAGTCGGTGGGCCCCCGGGGCACGGTCATACCCGATCCTTTCCCTCCACTGCGAAGCCCCAGGTCAGGGGCTATGGATCGGCAAGTCTGCAGGAGGAGCGAAGGGACCGGCAATTGGTGTGGCGACGGAAGATTGAGGATGGTTTGTGGACGGGCACAAACACGGACGCGGCGCGGTCACCCCTGGTGACCGCGCCGCGTGGAGCCGAGGGTCAGCGCCTGAACAGACGTGGCGCCAGGTCGATGAGGTTCTTCTGCCACACGTCCCAGCCGTGCGGCCCGGGGGTCACCCCGTCGAACTCGTAGTGGATGCCGAGACCGTCCAAGGTGGGCAGGGACGCCATGAAGAACGGCTGCACGAAGTCGGTCTGGTCGCCGACGTACAGGCGCAGCATCCTGGTCCCCTTGTTGATCGCCTCCGCGTCGACGCCGTCGCCGCTGCCGAACCAGGCCGAGAACGCCGCGATGTAGGCGAACCGGCCCGGATACGCCTTGAGCACCCCGAGCGTCTGCACCCCGCCCATCGAGAGACCGGCCAGGGCCTGCTGCGACGGATCGCTGGAGATGTTGTAGCGGGCGCGGGCCGCCGGAACGATGTTGTCGAGAAGCTCCTTGCCGAAGTCGGGCACGTTGCCGTCGCCCATCACGACCACCATCGGCACGAGCTTCCCGTCCAGGAACTCGTGGTCGAGGATCTGCTTGGCGCGTCCCATCTCCACCCAGTCCGTGTAGCTCTGGCCGCTGCCGTGCTGCAGGTAGAGGACGGGATACGGCTCCGCCCGGCCGGCGTCGTATCCGGGTGGGATCCACACCAGCGCGGTCCGGTCCTGGTTCGCGACGGTGCTCGGATACGTCAGGCTCTCGATCTTTCCGCCCCGGCCGGCGGGGACGTCCGACAGCAGGCGCGACCGCTCACCGGGGATGAGGAAGGTGCTCCACTTCGGCTCGGAGGTCACCTTCGTCGGGTTCGACACGTCCTTGACCGAGACCCCGTCCACGATCCACTGGTAGTAGTAGAACCACGGGTCCAGCGGACCGATGGTCACCCGCCACCGGTCGCCGTCGCGGGACATCGGGACGCGCAGCCAGCTCCCGCCGGGAGCGTCGTTGGCCCACACCGTGACGTGCTGGGCGTTCTTGAAGTCCGTCGTGGTCTCGAAGGTGACGAAGCCGTCCTTCGTCACGAACGGCGTCGGAGTCGTGCCGGGCCTCGGCGGGTGGAACTCGCCCTTGAGCCGCTCGTGACCGGCGCTCGGACCGTGATCCGGCGCCTTGCGGAACAGCCGCGGGAGGAAGTCGGCCAGGTTCTCCTGCCAGGCGGTCCAGTTCCCCCCGGCGTCGGGGTTGACCCCGTCGAACTCGTACCTGACACCGGCGCGGTCCAGCGCCTTCGTCAGGCGGACGGTGGCGTTGTAGGCGGGGTCGGTCACGTTCCCGGTGTACAGGCGCAGCAGCCTGAGGTCGCGGTTGACCGCCTTCGCGTCCGGCAGAGGACCCGTCAGCAGACCGGAGAACGAGCCGGCGTAGGCGAAGTCGTCCGGCCTGGTCAGGGCGGCCCGCAGCGCCCGCGTCCCGCCCTCGGACACACCGGCGATCGCCTGGTGCTCCCGGTCGTGATGGACGCGGTAGGCGTCCCCGACGGCCTTGCGGAGGTCCTTGAGGTCCTTGTCGTCGTCCGGCCCGCGACCGTCGGTGATCACGACCACCATCGGCTCGATGGAACCGCCGGCCGACAGGTTGTCGAGGATCTGCTTGGCACGACCGAGGTCGAGCCAGTCGGTGGCGCTCCTGTCCGGGCCGGACAGCAGGTAGAGCACCGGAAGCGGCCTGCCGCCCTTGGCCGGGTACCCCGGCGGGGTCCACACGAGCGCCGACCGCTCCTGCGTCCCGGCCCGGTAGGTCAGGGTCCCGACCTTGCCGCCCTGCCCTCCGGGCGCGTCCGCCAGCAGACGCGCCGAGTCGCCCGCGACGAGGAAGGTGCTCCACAGAGGCTTGGACGCCACGCTGGTGGCGTTCGTCGGATCCTTGAGACCCTTGGTGATGTCACCCGTGACCTGGTAGGAGTACAGGCCCGGCTTGAGCGGGCCGAGGGCCCCCCACCAGACGTCGCCGCGGCGGGTGAGGCCGTACTCCGCCCACGCGGAGGAGGGGCCGAAGTTCCCCTCGACGGCCACCTCCGACACCGGGCCCACCTTGGCCTCGATGGAGGCCGCCGGGATGCTGATCGACAGGTAGCCGTCGTCCGAAACGTTCAGCCACGGCGTGTCCGCCGCCGCCGGCCCGGGCGCGAAGAGGGGCACGAGGGGCGCGACCAGGACCGCCGCGATCGCTACGACCCCGGCGGCGATCACCGCCGGAAGCCGGCGCGTCCCCCCGGGCCGCACGCCGCCGTGACGGAATAACGTCATCCCGAAACTCCTTTATCGCCGGCACTGTTATCGATCACCTTTGCACCAAGTCAAGGTAATTGATAAACCGCCATATCGGTAGATCGTTCGGGATGCCGTTCCCCGTGGCTCACGAGGTCACGGGCGTCGCACCCGTCGACCTGCAGGCCGGGACAGCCGGACACCACCGACGAGCGGATCACCGGCAGGGCCGCGTGCCGGCCGCCGATAGCCTCTCGTGCGGACAAATCTGGAGGTCATGTGCCAGAACTACTCATGGGGCTCAGCCTGGGGCTGGGGGCGGGCGTCATGCCCGGGGCGCTGCTGACGCTCGTCATCACGGCCAGCCTGCGCGGCGGCTTCCGCGCGGGCGTGCGCCTGGCCTGCGTGCCGCTGCTGTCGGACCTGCCCGTGGTGCTGCTCGCCGTGACGGCCGTCGGGGCGCTGCCGGAGGCGCTGCTGCGCGTGCTGTCGGTGTGCGGTGGCCTCTACGTGGTCTATCTGGGTGTGGAGACGCTGCGCGAGGCCCGTACGGCGCTGCCGCCCCGGCCCGGCGAGGACGCGCCGTCCTCGGCGCGGGAGATCCTGCGCGGGGTGGTGGTGAACCTGCTCAACCCGCACCCCTGGCTGTTCTGGATCGCGGTGGGCTCGCCGGTGTACGTCGCGGCCTGGGACCGGGCCCCGGCGTACGCGCTGGGCTTCACCGGGGCCTTCTACCTGGTCCTGGTCGGTTCCAAGGTGGCGCTGGCGGGGGCGGTGGGGGCCGGCAGGCACCGGCTGACCCCCCGCGGCTACCGCCTGCTGCTCGGCGCGAGCGGCGTGCTGCTGGCCGCCGTCGGCGTCGTGCTCATCGTCCGAGGGCTGGCTCCCCCGGCTTACTCCTAGGATTCGCCACCCGGCTCCGCCGGTATCCGTACAGGAAGTAGACGACCGTGCCCACGGCCATCCAGACGAAGAAGCGGATCCAGGTCTCCACCGGCAGGTTGAGCATCAGGTAGGCCGAGGCCAGCACCGAGGCGATCGGCACCAGCGGCACCAGCGGGGTGCGGAAGGAGCGCGGCAGGTCGGGACGGGTCCTGCGCAGGATCACCACCGCGACCGCGACGATCACGAACGCGAACAGCGTGCCGATGTTCACCAGCTCGGCGATCGCGCTGAGCGGGATCAGCGCCGCGAGCAGCGCGGTCACCACGCCGATGACGACGGTGATCCGGTACGGCGTGCGGAACCTGGGGTGGACCCGGGCGAGGGAGCGGGGCAGCAGGCTGTCGCGGCACATCGCGAACAGCACCCGGCTCTGGCCGAGCATGAGGGTCATCACGACCGTGGTGAGCCCGGCGATGGCCCCGACACTGATCAGGGTCGCCATCCAGGACTGGCCCACGGACCGGAACGCGTCGGCGAGCGGGGCCGACTCGCTGAGCTCGGAGTAGTGCTGCATGCCGACGACCACGAGCGAGACCACCACGTAGAGGATCGTGCAGACGACGAGGGAGGCGATGATCCCGATGGGCAGGTCGCGCTGCGGGCGGCGGGTCTCCTCGGCGGCGGTCGCCACGACGTCGAAGCCGATGTAGGCGAAGAACACCAGCGCCGCGGCGGTGAAGACGCCGAAGACTCCGTAGGCGACCGGCTGCACGCCGAACAGCACCTGGATGAGGGGCGCCTTCAGCCCCTCGTCGGGAGGAAGCTGGTGCGCCGGCGGGACGAACGGCTGGTAGTTGCCCCCCTTGACGTAGAACAGCCCGGCGATGATCACGAGCAGCACCACGGCCAGCTTGATCGCCACCATGGCGCCGTTGAACCTGATCGACATCTTGATCCCGGCCACCAGCACCCCGGTCAGCAGGAGCACGATCACGGCTGCCGGGATGTTGAAGACGGCGTGGTCACCGGCGAGGGACGGCGGCAGATCGATGCCGAAGTTCTTCAGCAGCGAGGCGAAGTAGCCCGACCAGCCCGAGGCGACCACCGCCGCGCCGAGCGCCAGCTCCAGCATCAGGTCCCAGCCGATGATCCAGGCCGGGAACTCGCCGATCGTGGCGTACGCGTAGGTGTAGGCCGATCCGGCGACCGGGACCGTGGCGGCGAACTCTGCGTAGCACAGGGCCGCGAGGGCGCACACGACCCCGGCGACCACGAAGGAGATCGCGACCGCCGGGCCGGCCGTGTTGCGCGCCGCGACGCCGGTCAGCACGAAGATGCCGGTGCCCACGATGACCCCGACGCCGAAGACCGTCAGGTCGAGGGCGCTCAGCGTGCGCCTGAGCCGGTGCTCGCCGCCCTCGGCGTCCTCGATGGACTGTTCTACCGGTTTCGTCCGGAAAACGTTCATCCGCAGGCTCCTCACGTCGATGACCTGCAGACTTCCCGGTCGTACCGGTATTACGCATGGTGATCAGTCAGTCGGATGTACCAACCTGGCCGGGTGGCTCTCCATCACCTGCGAGCGCCGCGCGACGGCCTCGGTGATCTGGCGGGCGAGGTCCTGCCCGGTCAGGCCGACGTCGGAGAGGATCTTGGCCCGCTTGGCGTGGTCGAGGAACCGCTGCGGGACCCCGTAGGTCCGCACCGGCACGTCCACGTCGGCGTCGCGCAGCAGGCGCGCCACGGCGTCGCCCACGCCGCCGACCCGGCCGTTGTCCTCCACCACCGCGACCAGCCGGTGCGCCGAGGCGGCGAGCACGAGGGCCTTGTCGAGCGGCTTCACCCAGCGCGGGTCGACCACCGTGGCCGAGATGCCCTGCGCGTCGAGCAGGGTCGCGGCCTCCAGGCAGAGCTCCGCCATCGGGCCGACCGCGACGAGCAGCACGTCGGCGTCCCCGGCGCGCAGCACGTCCATCTCGCCGAGCTTGCCGACCGCGTCGACGTCCGCGGGCAGCGCGCCCTTGGGGAAGCGGACCACCGTGGGGCCGTCCTCGATCCTGACCGCCTCGGCCAGCAGTTCGCGCAGCCGCGCGCCGTCGCGGGGGGCGGCGACCGACAGCCCGGGGACGACCTGGAGGAGTGACAGATCCCACATGCCGTTGTGGCTCGGCCCGTCGTCACCGGTCACCCCGGCCCGGTCGAGCACGACCGTGACCGGCTGCCGGTGCAGCGCCACGTCCATCAGAAGCTGGTCGAAGGCCCGGTTGAGGAAGGTCGCGTAGACCGCGACCACCGGGTGGAGACCGCCGAACGCGAGCCCGGCGGCGCTGGTCAGGGCGTGCTGCTCGGCGATGCCCACGTCGTAGGTCCGGTCCGGGTACGCCTCGGCGAACGCCGCCAGGCCGGTGGGGTGGAGCATCGCCGCGGTGATCGCGACGACGTCCTTCCGCTCCGCGCCGATCTTCACCATCTCGTCGCCGAAGACGTTGGTCCAGCTGTGCGGCCTGGGCCGCTCCTCGCCGGTCTCGACGTCGAACGGCTGCGGCGAGTGGAAGCAGTCCTCGTCGTGGTTCTCCGCGTGCGCGTAGCCGTTCCCCTTGCGGGTGAGCACGTGCACGATGACGGGCCCGCGGAAGCCCCGGGCGCGGCGCAGGGCCGCCTCCACGGCGCCCTCGTCGTGGCCGTCGATCGGGCCGACGTACTTCAGCCCGAGGTCCTCGAACATGGCCTGCGGGGTCAGGATGTCCTTCAGGCCCTTCTTCATGCCGTGCAGCGTGTCGTACAGCGGCGTGCCGACCACCGGGACCCGGCCGAGGTTGTTCTTCACGAGCTCCAGCACGTGCTCGTACCCCTGGGTCATCCGCAGGGACGACAGGTGCGAGGCGAGGCCGCCGATCGTCGGCGAGTAGGAGCGGCCGTTGTCGTTGACCACGATGATCAGCGGCAGGTCCTTGCGCCCGGCGATGTTGTTCAGCGCCTCCCAGGCCATCCCGCCGGTCAGCGCGCCGTCGCCGATCAGCGCCACCACCGTGCGGTCGGTCTCGCCGCCCAGCACGAACGCCTTGGCGAGCCCGTCGGCGTACGACAGGACGGTGGAGGCGTGGGAGTTCTCGATGAAGTCGTGCTCGGACTCGGCCCGGCTGGGATACCCCGACAGGCCGCCCTCCTGCCGCAGGGTGCCGAACCGCTCGGCCCGGCCGGTCAGCAGCTTGTGCACGTACGACTGGTGGCCGGTGTCGAACAGGATGGGGTCGCGGGGCGAGTCGAAGACCCGGTGGAGGGCGATGGTCAGCTCGACCACCCCCAGGTTGGGGCCGAGGTGGCCGCCGGTCCGCGCGACGGTGGAGACCAGCACGTCGCGGATCTCCTCCGCCAGCGCGGGCAGCTGCCCGGCCTCGAGGCGCTTCACGTCGAGCGGGTCCTTGATCGTCTCCAGAATCCCCACCGTGCATCCTTCCCGCTCGCCATCGAACGGATCGAGTCTAGTTCGACGGAGGCCGGGTGTTACCAGGGGTCGCACTGAACCTCCACAGACCTTCTCCGTAACGACATCTATTCCGCTTTACCCGTCGCGGCCTCCTGCCCTACTCTCATGATCTCGCGAGGGAGTCCGCTTTGAGGCGTTCGAGCCCCTCGCCACCTTCTGTGACCCTGTTTCTCTGTCCGCTGGGGATGCCCACTCATGATTCGCATAAGCCTCCGCGCTGCCGCCGTCGCGGCCACGGCGGCGGCCACCGTCCTCTCCCTCGCCGGCACGGCGGGCGCGTCCCCGGGCAAGGCCGCCCGGCCCATGCCCAGGGGCCAGGCCGCGCTGACGGCCAACCCCCTCTACAAGACGGGCGAGTTCGACTTCCCCGAATGCTCGGAGCTGTCCCGCCGCCCCGACGACCTGGACACCTACCGGGTCTACCTCGACCACCTGCTCGACTGCCTCAACAAGTCGTGGGCCGAGGAGTTCCGGCAGGCCGGGCTGAGGTTCTCCCCGCCGAAGGTGCGCTACATCACCAAGAGCGTGCCGACGGGCTGCGGCAAGTACCCGGCGGGCTACGCCGCGGGCATGTACTGCCCCAAGAACGACACCATGTGGATCCTGCTGTACAAGTCGCAGCTGTCCGACCCGACCGAGTTCAACCTGTTCACGGTCATCGCCCACGAGTACGGCCACTACGCGCAGGACCGCGCCGGCATCCTGCCGGAGGTCTACCGGCGCTACCGCACGGTGAGCAAGAAGCGGGCCTACGACCTCACCCGCCGCGTCGAGCTTCAGGCCGAGTGCTTCTCCGGCGCTTTCATCGGCAGCGTGTGGCACTCCCTCGGCCGCGACGAGTTCGACTTCGAGGAGCAGCTCGACTGGATCACCGGCGACGCCGCGCACGGCAAGGCCCGGAGCATCCGTTACTGGCTCAAGCGCGGCTGGATCGGCAACGGCCCGAAGGCGTGCGACACCTTCAGCGCCCCCGCCCGGACGACCGCCTGACAGTCGGTCAGTCCCTCTCAGGCGGGGCCGAGACGCGACAGCGCCTCCAGGGGGTCGGCGAGCACCTGCGTGAAGGCCAGCTCGGCGGCCCCCATCAGCGTCGCGTCGTCGCCCAGCGCCGTGGTGCGCAACCGCAGCCGCTCCCGCGCCGCCGACAGCGTCCCGGTGGCGATCCGGCTGCGCACCTGGGCCGCCGAGCCGAGGTAGATCTCCCTGAGGATGCCGCCGAAGACGACCATCTCGGGGTTGAAGACGTTCACGAGGTTGGCGACGCCGAGGCCGAGCCAGCCGCCCACGTGGGCGAGGGCCTCCTGGGCCCGCACGTCGCCCCGGTCCGCCGCGTCGACCACCGCCCGCACCGCGTCCCTGCCGATCATCTCGCCGTACCGGCCGGCGTGCTCCATCAGGGCGGGCTCCCCCACCTCGGCCTCCAGGCAGCCGCGGGAGCCGCAGCCGCACCGGCGGCCGTCGGGGTTGACCACCATGTGGCCCACCTCGCCGCCGTACCCGCCGTGCCCGCCGAGAAGCTGGCCGTTCACGATGATGCCGCCGCCGATGCCCACGTCTCCGTGCAGGTAGACCAGGTCGCGGCAGCCGATCCCGATCCCGCGGGTGTGCTCGGCGAGCGCGCCGAGGTTCGCCTCGTTGCCCACCGCCACCGGCATGCCGAGCGCGAGGCGCCGGGTCAGCTCCTCCCGCAGCGGCGTCTCCACCGCGCCGATGTTCGGCCCGAGCCTGACCACGCCGTCGGAGCGGCGGACCACGCCGGAGACCCCCGCGGCCGCGCCGACGCAGATCGTGTCCTCCCGCGTCCGGCGCCGCATCTGCCGGGCGAAGCCCGCCAGAGTGCCCGCGACCTGCGCCAGGTCGAAGGGCCCGCGCTCCCGCCTGGTCTCGCGGCGGTCGAGGATCACGCCGCCGAGGCCGATGCGGGCGGCGGCCAGCCGGTCCACCCCCACGTCGAAGGCGAGCACGTAGACGCGGGCCGTCTCCGGGCGGACGACCAGGGACGGCCGCCCCGCCCTTCCGGTGTCCCTGGGCAGTTCCTCCCGGACCAGCCCGGCCGCCGTGAGGTCGGCCGTCAGGGCCATGATGGTGCTGCGGTTGAGCCCCATCAGCGAGGTCAGCTCGGCCCGCGAGGTGGGCCCTCCCACGTGGACGTGCCGCAGCAGCGTCCCGAGGTTGTGCTTGCGGATCTCCTCCTGTGAGGGACCTGCGCGCATCATCGGAACGGCCTCGGACTTCCGTGGGGGGGTGGGGGTCAGAGGCCCGGAAGGCCTCTGGGACGTGATCGGAGAGCGGAGCCCGCCCTGTCAGCGGCCGGTGGCCGCCGAGCGTTTGCGGGACAGCGCGTCCACACCCGCGGCGAGCAGCAGCACCGAGCCGGTCACGACGAACTTGACGCCGGCGCTGTAGCCCATCAGGCCCATGCCGTTCTCGATCACCGCGACCACCGCGCCGCCGAGCACCGCGTCGAGCGCCCGGCCCTTGCCGCCGAAGAGGCTGGTGCCGCCGATGACGGCCGCGCCCACCGCGAAGAGCAGCACGTTGCTGCCGCCCGTGTTGGGGTCGACCGAGTTGGCCCGGGACGCCGCGATGATGCCGCCGATCGAGGCCATGAAGGAGCAGATGACGAAGGCGGAGATGCGGATGCGGTCCACGTTGATGCCGGCCCGGCGGGCGGCCTCGGCGTTGCCGCCGACGGCGTAGATGTGCCGGCCGTACGCCGTGCGCCGCAGCACGAAGGTCCAGACGATCAGCAGGATGACGATCAGCGGGACGACGATCGGCACGCCCTTGAGCGACACGATGGCCGTACGGCTGCGCTCCAGGTTGAGCATGTACACCGCGGCGCCCGCGATGACGGCGAGCGCCGCGACGCGGGCGGCGATCACCGCCATGGGCGCGGCGACCAGGCCGCGCGCGGCCCGGCGGCGCGCCTGAACGAACTGGATGGCGGCGTAGGCGGCGACGCCCACGGCGGTGGCGATCCAGCCGGCGGCCGGCGGCACGTTCTTGTTGGCGATCGCGAGGATCGTCTCGTCGCGGATCGAGATGTTGGTGCCGTTCTTCACCAGCAGCAGGACGACGCCCTGGAAGGCGAGGAACGCGGCCAGCGTGACCACGAAGGACGGGATGCCGAGCTTGGCCACCAGCGACCCGAGGACCAGGCCGATGACCGCGCCGGTGACCATCGCGGTCAGCACCGCGAGGTACCAGGGCCAGCCCTGGAAGGTCAGCAGCACGGCGAGCACCGCCGCGCAGACGCCGCTCGCGAAGCCGGCGGACAGGTCGATCTCGCCGAGGAGCAGCACGAAGATCAGGCCCATGGCGATGACGGCGACCGCCGCGCCCTGGGTGAACAGGTTGGCGAAGTTCAGCGCCGACAGGAACGACGGCCGCAGGACCGAGAAGACCACGCACAGGATGATGAGACCGAAGACGGCGGGGAGCGCGCCCAGCTCACCGCCGCGCACCCGCTCGACGTAGCCCCTGACGTGCGTGCCGATCGCGGAGTCGGCGTTCTCCTGCTTGGGGAGCGTTTCGGTTGTCATGATGCCGCTCCGATGCCGTTCCCGATGCCGAGCTCCCCGCTGCGCCCGGAGGTGATGAGTTCCACGACCTGCGAGTGGGTCACCTCGGAGGCCTTCACCTGGGCCGCCATCCGTCCCAGGTAGAGCGCCGCGATCCGGTCGGACACGGCGAAGACGTCGTTCATGTTGTGCGAGATGAGCACCACCGCGAGGCCCTTGTCGGCCAGGCGGCGGACCAGCTCCAGCACCTGGGCGGTCTGCGCCACGCCGAGGGCGGCGGTCGGCTCGTCGAGGATGACGACCTTGCTGTTCCACAGTACGGCCTTGGCGATGGCCACCGTCTGCCGCTGGCCGCCGGAGAGGCTGGAGACGTGCTGGCGCAGCGACTTCACGGTGCGCACCGAGAGCCCGGCCAGGGTCTTGGCCGCCATCTCCTCCATCGTGTCCTCGTCCAGGACGAGCCCGCTCTTGCGCTCGCGGCCCAGGAACATGTTCTGCACGATGTCGAGGTTGTCGCAGAGGGCGAGGTCCTGGTAGACGATCTCGACGCCGAGCTCCGCGGCGTCCCTGGGCCCGTTCACGTGGACCCGCTCGCCCTCGAAGAGGTACTCGCCCGAATCGATCGGGTGGATTCCGCCGATGCACTTGACCAGCGTTGACTTGCCGGCGCCGTTGTCGCCGACCAGTGCGGTCACCTCTCCCGGATGGACCGAGAAGGCGACGTCGTGAAGGACCTGCACGGGGCCGAAGCTCTTGTTGATGCCGCGCAGTTCCAGGATCGGTCCCTGGGACACGATGGGCTTCTCCGTAGATCTATGGGCCGGTACGGCGCCGTCCTCGGGGCCGCCTCTCGCCGCTCCGAGCGGTGCGGGGCGCCCTGGAAGGGGCGCCCCGCACGGTGCTCGTCGCGGCTCAGCCGGTCACCCCTGGGGGGTTCGCGCCGCCGTACGCACCCGGTGGGTGGGGTGGGTTAGCTGATACCGGCCTCTTTGCACTTGTCGGCGAAGTCGCCGGTGCACAGCTCGTCCTTGGTGACGAAGCCGTCGGCGACGACGTCCTTGACGTTGTCGAAGTAGATGGCCTGCGGGTCCAGCAGCACCGACGGCACGTCCCGGTTGCCCTCCGGGTCCTTGACGGAGCCGCTCACCGAGGGCTGCTCACCCTTGGCGAGGCCGATGGCCAGCTGGGAGGCGGCGTCGGCCTCCTTCTTGATGGCCTTGTAGACCGTCATGCACTGGTCGCCGGCGAGGATGTTCTGCAGGCCCTGCACGGTGGCGTCCTGGCCGGTGACCGGGACCTTGCCGTTGAGGTTCTGCTTCTTCAGCACCGAGATCGCGGCGTTGCCGAGACCGTCGTTGGCGGACAGGACACCGGCGATCTTCGGCTCCTGGGTCAGCATCTGCTCGAAGATCGTGCCGGCCTGGGTGTTGTCCCAGTCCGGAACCGACTGGTCCGGGCCCTTCTTGTAGTCGCCCGAGTCGTACTTCGGCTTGAGGACGCTGTCGTAGCCCTCCTTGAACAGGGTGGCGTTGTTGTCGGTCGGCGAGCCGTTCAGCTCGGCGATGATCGGCTTGTCGGCCTTCTTGTCGGTCAGGCACTTGACCAGGCCCTCGCCCTGCAGCTGGCCGACCTTGTTGTTGTCGAACGACACGTAGTAGGCCGCGCTGCCGCCCAGCGTGAGGCGGTCGTAGTCGATCGTGGCGACGCCCTGCGACTTGGCCTTGTCGAGCACGGCCTTGCCGGTGCCGCTGTCGAGGTTGACGATCATCAGAACGGTGGCGCCGTTGGTGATCATCTGGTCGGCGATCGTCTGGAAGGCGGACTTGTCGCCCTGCGCGTTCTGGATGTCGTACTGGACACCCGCCGTCTTGAACGCCTCCTCCAGGTACTTGCGGTCGGCGGTCTCCCACCGGGCGGACGACTTGCTGTCCGGGAGGATGACGCCGATCTTGCCGGCCTTGGCGTTGTCCGCGGCGGAGGGCGCGGCGCTGCTGCCGCTCTGGGCGGAGGTGTCACCGCTCTCGCCCCCGCAGGCGGTGAGACCGAGGGTGAGCGCCGCGGCGGCGGCGCCGATGCTGAGGATCCCCTTGCGCATGATGCGTGGGTCCTTTCTCTGACTGGGGGTCTATGAGGGGGTGCGGCCGAGCCCGCGCCTTCCCGACGTCTTCGCAGATCCTTCGGGGTCGAGGCGCTCCGGCCACCCGGTACGGCAGTGGCCGGGTCACGGCGTTCACCGCTCCAGGGAATGTTGTTTGAGACAACGTAAGCCCAAAGCCCAGGTGGTGAAAGACACAGGACGGTAACGTTTGTTGTCCGCAGTAACAATCAAGAAACGTGGGATCAACACACGACGGCGTCCGTCCGCGCGGCCGGGGCCTGTCGGACGGACGCCGGTCGAACGGTGGCGTGGTGCGCTTCCAGAACCGGGGGCGCCTGCCGGAGACATGGGATCTATCCGACAGGCGGACAGTACGAACCGCCCCTTCCACCGTCAAGCGCCGGCACCGCCGCCGAGCCGGGAGGGCGGCACGCGCCGCAGGCCCGCCACGCCCGGCCGAGGGGTGCCGGACGCGGCAGGGGGCATCGCCCCTCGTCAGAAGATTCCTACGGAACTGGCCTGCCGGGCCGGGTGTCCCGGCAGGCCCGCGGACACGGCGGCGGGAGCCGCGAAACGTACATCTCCCGCTGTATGAGCACATGAGGACCCACGGTCCGCCTCATCCCGAGGATGTGCCATACAGATGTTTCATGGGATGAATAGGGTCTATCGCTCAGTCCTTCAGGCCGTAGACCCGGGCCGCCGTGCCCCGGAAGACGGCCTCGCGCTCGGCGGCCGGCAGCCCGGCCTCCGCGAGCAGCGCCGAGACGGTCTCGGACCAGCGGGAAAGGGAGCCGGCGAGGAGGCAGACCGGCCAGTCGGAGCCGAACATCAGGCGGCCGGGGCCGAACGCGTCGAGCGCCACGTCGACGTACGGCCGCAGGGCGGCGGCGTCCCAGTCGTCCCAGACCGCCTCGGTGATCAGGCCGGAGAGCTTGGCCGTCACGTTGGGCTCGGCGGCGAGCTCGCGGACGAGCCCCGCCCAGGGCTCGACCTCTCCGGTCGCGACCGGAGGTTTCGCCAGGTGGTCCAGGACGAAGTTCAGCTCCGGCAGGGCGCGCACGGTCTCGATCGCGGCGGGCAGCTGGTGCGGCACGACGAGCAGGTCGTAGACGAGCCCGGCCGCCGCCACCTCCCGCAGCCCGGCGCGCACGTCGTCCCTGGCGAGCCAGCGCGGGTCGGGTTCGCCCTGCACCAGGTGGCGGATCCCGCGCAGCAGGCCGCCGCCGGGCGAGGCGGCCAGGGCGGCGAGCTCGGCGGCGAGATCGGGCCGGGTCAGGTCGGCCCATCCCACCACCCCGGCGACGGTCGGCGAGTCCGCCGCCAGCGCCAGGAACTCGCGCGTCTCCTCGGCGTCGGGCAGGACCTGCACGAGCACGGACCGGCCGACGCCCGCCCCGGCCGCGGCCGAGTCGTAGTCGGCGACGGTGAAGTCGCGGTGGATCGGAGCCATCTGCGGCGGCTCCAGCCAGGTCTGGGGGCGCCGGGACAGATCCCACAGGTGGTGGTGGGCGTCGATCCGTGCGGCGGCGGATGTCTCAGAAGAAGTCACAGGAGGAGTCACAGTGCGTCGTAGGCCTCTCGTGCCAGTTCCCTCAGTGGTCTGCCGGTGACCTCGGCCAGCGCGGCGAGGTCGTCGTACTCGGGCTTGACCCCCCACGGCCCGTGTTTCATCCGCACGTCCCGGCCGTGCAGGCGCACGGTCTCGAAGTGCCGGGGCAGCGCGACCTTCTCGACCACGCTGCGCCGCAGGCCCAGGCTCCCCGTCTCGGCGAGGACCAGGTTCTGCAGCTCGCCGGCCAGCTCGGGGGGCGTGAGCACGTGCAGGACGTGGGCGGGACGGCCCTTCTTCATCACGGCGGGCGTGACCCACGCGTCGGCCGCGCCCGCCGCCAGGGCGCGCTCGACGACGTGCCCGAGCACCTCGCCCGTCACGTCGTCGAGGTTCGTCGACAGGACGACCTGGTGGCCGGGCCCGGCCACCGCCTCCGGCTCGGCCACGGGCTCGCCGAGCACGGCGACGGTGACGTTGGGCCGGTCGGGCAGCACGCGCCCGCCCGCGCCGTACCCGGTGGCGCGCAGGACCATCTCCGGAGCCGGGCCGTACGTCGTGCCCGCGGCGCCCAGCAGGGCCGCCCCGGTCGGGGTGACCGCCTCCCCCGCCTCCCCGCCCCGCACCCGCGCCCCCTTCAGGAGGGCGAGCGTGGCGGGGGCCGGGACGGGCAGCACGCCGTGACGCGTGCGGACGACTCCGGCGCCCAGCGGCAGCGGCGCGCAGTGCACGCGCGTCACACGCAGGTCGCGCAGCGCCGCCGCGCAGCCGACGATGTCGACCAGAGTGTCGTGCCCGCCGAGCTCGTGCAGGTGCACCTCGGCGACCGGCTCGCCGTGCAGCGCGGCCTCGGCCTCGGCGATCGCGGTCAGCGCGGCCTCCGCGACGGGCAGCCCGGTACGGGCCGCCATCGCGAGCAGTTCGGCGGCGCGGCGCTCGGTGGCGTCGTCGTCCACCGTCACCAGCGCCCGGGTGGCGGTCAGCGCGCCGGTGCGCACCCGCTCGGCGTCGAGCCGCCAGCCGGTCAGGCCGGTCTCGGCGACCGCCCGCCGTACGGCGTCGAGCGAGGCGCCGGCGTCGAGCAGCGCGCCGAGCAGCATGTCGCCCGCGAGCCCGGTGAACGGGTTCAGGTAGAGGATCATCGGGGCTCCTCGCCCGCCGGAGACGCCTTCGCCGGGGAGGCCCTCCTGGTCAGCCGGTACGCGGCGAGGGCGGCGCCGAAGCCGGAGTCGATGTTCACCACGGTCAGCCCGGCGGCGCAGGAGGTGAGCATGGCCAGCAGGGCCGTCACGCCCTCCAGCGCGGCGCCGTACCCGGTCGAGGTGGGCACCGCGATCACCGGCGTCTCGACGAGACCGCCGACGACGCTGGCGAGCGCGCCCTCCATGCCGGCGACGACGATCACGCTGTCGGCCGCGCGCAGGTCGCCGGCCGCGGCGAGCACCCGGTGCAGCCCGGCCACCCCGACGTCCCTGATCAGGGTGGTCCGCAGGCCCAGCGCGGAGGCGACGGCCGCCGCCTCGGCCGCGACCGGGCCGTCCGCCGTGCCCGCCGTGACCACCGCCACGGTGTGCGCGACCGGCGGCGCGGGCCGCCAGACCAGCAGCCGGGCGTCGGGGTCGTACGCGCCGCCCGGGACGTGCTCGCGCACCTCGGCGGCGGGGCCGGGTTCGACCCGCGTCACCAGGACCGGCCCGGTGTTCCGGGCGAGCAGCGCGGTGACGATCCCGGCGATCTCGCTCACCCGCTTGCCCGGGCCGTACACGATCTCGGGCAGCCCCTGCCGCGCCTCGCGGCCGAGGTCCACCCGGGCGTAGCCGAGGTCGAGTGCCTCACTCATGCCGGTACGACGTACCCGATGGTCAGCAGGAGGTTGGCGTAGAGCCGGTCGTCGCCGGTCGCCACCGCGAACGCGACGTCCGGCTCCTTCGCGGCCTCGTAGAAGCCGAACCTGGGCAGGACCTGGATCGGCAGGGAGGGGCCGAGCAGCTCGCGGTAGCGGGCGAACACGCCGGCCTCGCCCCCCTCGTCGGGCCGCATCGCGTGCACGGCCTCCAGGGGTACGGCGTCCACCAGGAGTTCCAGGACGTCGTCCACGCGGACCAGCCCGGGGCGCAGGTTGAGGTGGATCACCGGGGCGCCCGTACGCACGTTGGTGGCGTGGGCGTAGTTCGCGTCGGCGAGCAGCACGCGCGAGCCGTGCCCGGTCGCGGCGAGCGCGGCCAGCAGCGGCGGGTGGATCAGGGGATAGCGGAGCACGCTCACTCTCCCGCGAGGTAGGGGATCGTCATCGGCCCCTCCGGCAGCACGCACACCCGCCCCGGCAGGGCCCGCACGGTGGCGGCGATGTCCTCGGTCCGCTCCAGGTGGGCGGCGGCCAGGTCGGCGTCGCCGAGACGAGCCGTGTGCATGATCACCCGGGCCTGCCGCTGGATGCGCGCCTGGATCTGCACCTGCCACTGGTCGGGGATGGTCTCGGTGCGGCGGGAGATCTCCTCGAACAGCGCGTCGGGCGAGGCCGCGGAGGTGAGCACCTCGCGGTAGGAGCCGTGGTCGGGGAACCCGTCCCGGCACTCGGCCGCGCAGATGATCGTTCCGCCGGGCCGGACGACCTGGGCGGCGGCGCTCATGCCCTTCACCGACTGGTAGAGGTTCTGGTCCAGCGGGAAACCGGCGTTGGTCGTGACCACCACGTCGAACGGCTCGGCGACCGGCCGCATCGCGGCGGCGCGGGCCGCGGCCGTGGCGGCGGCGTGCATCGGCGCGAGGTCGCCGCCGAACGCCCGGACGATCCTCTGCTCCCGGTTCAGCACGACGTCGAGGGCGAAGGTGACGCCGGTCGCCGCGGCGATCGCGCGGACGTCGTCGTGGACGGGGTTGCCCTCGATGACCCCCCAGGTCGCCCGGGGATCGCCGATGCGGGCCGCGTCGTGCAGGGTGAGCACGGTCTCCAGGGCGGCGAGGCCCGGCGCGACCAGCTTGGGCCCGCCGGAGAACCCGGCGAAGAAGTGCGGCTCCACGAACCCCGTCGTGATCCGCACGTCGGCGTCGGTCCACTCGCGGTTCAGCCAGACCGGCACGTCCTTGCCGTGCCGGCCCATCCACCGCAGCGAGGACGCGTCGCGCGCGTCGTGGTTGACGATCCGCACGGCGTCGACGACCTCGTCGCCGAACATCGCGCGCAGCTCTTCGGGGGTGTTGCCGCGGTGCGTGCCGGTGGCGACCAGGATCACCACGTCTCCGAGGTCGACCACCCCGTCCAACTCGTCCAGGATCGCGGGGATCATCAGGTGCCTGGGCTGGGGCCGGGTCCCGTCGCAGGCGGAGATCGCCACCGTCTGGCCGGGGCGCACCCGCTCGCGCAGCGGTGGTCCCGCGACGGGTTCGCGCAGGGCCCGCCGCAACTCGGCGGTCTCGTCCGGGACGGCGGGCCGGGCCACCGGCGCGATCACCGTGGTCCGGTCGCCGGGGAAGTCGACGGCGAGGCCGTCGGCGCCGTAGGCGAGGTCAACCCGCATGGCCCAGACCTTCGAGATCGTCCCAGAGGGCGTCGGGGATGTCCGCCGCCGCCAGCTCCAGGTCCTCGGTGATCTCCTCCGCGCTGCGCGCGCCGATCAGCACGGTGTCCACGGCCGGGTGCCGGTGCGGGAACCGCAGCGCCGCCGCCGGCAGCGGCACGCCGTACGACTCGCAGACGCGGGCCATCTCACGCGCCCGGTCGAGCACCTCGGGCGGGGCGGCGGCGTAGTCGTAGGTGCCGCCGCCGGCCAGGACGCCGCTGTTGAACACCCCGCCCACGACGACGGCGACGCCGCGCCGCGCGCACTCGGGCAGCAGCTCCTCCTCCGCCGACCGGTCGAGCAGCGTGTAGCGCCCGGCCACGAGGACCACGTCGACGTCCGTCTCCCGGACGAACCGGGTCAGCATCGCGGTCTGGTTCATCCCGGCGCCGATCGCGCCGACGACGCCCTGGTCGCGCAGCGCGGCCAGGGCCGGGAACGCCTCCCCCGCGGCCTGCTCCCAGTGCTCGTCGGGGTCGTGGACGAACACCGTGCCGAAGTGGTCGAGCCCGGTGCGCCGCATGCTGTCCTCCAGCGAGCGCAGCACGCCGTCGCGGCTGTAGTCCCGCACCCGCACGTACTGCGTGCGGCCGGGGAAGCCGTCCTCCTCGCCCTCACCGGGCACCAGGACGCGGCCGACCTTGGTGGAGACGACCGCCTCCCCCGCCCCTCCACCGGGCAGGCCGCGCAGGAAGCGCCCGAGACGCTCCTCGGCGAGGCCGGTGCCGTAGTGCGGCGCGGTGTCGAAGTAGCGGATGCCCGCCGCCCAAGCGGCGGCCAGGGTGCGCTCGGCCTGCTCCTCGTCCACCTGCGCGAACAGGCCGCCCAGCGGTGCGGTGCCGAGCCCGTACGGCCCGAGGGACACCTTCACGAGCCCACCGGCCGCAGTCGCAGGCCGGCCATGCCGCCGTCCACGGCCAGCTCGGTCCCGGCGGTCGACCCCGCTCTCGGGCTGGCGAGGTACGCGACGGCGTGGGCGACCTCCTGCGCCGTCACCAGCCGGCCGTGCGGCTGGCGGGCGGCCAGCGCGGCCCGTTCTGCGGCCGGGTCGGGGGCGGCGTCCAGCAGCCGCCCGACCCAGGGGGTGTCGACGGTGCCGGGGTTCACGCAGTTGACGCGGATGCCCTCACGGATGTGGTCGGCCGCCATCGCGCGGGTCAGCGCGAGCACCGCCCCCTTGGACGCGGAGTACAGCGCCCGTTGCGGCAGCCCCGCGGTGGCGGCGATCGAGCAGGTGTTGACGATCGCCGCGTGCGGGGACTCCCGCAGGTGCGGCAGGGCCGCCCGGGTGACGCGGGCGATCCCGACGACGTTGAGATCGAACACCCGCAGCCATTCGGCGTCGTCGTTGTCGGCGACGGTGCCCGCCGCGCCGATGCCGGCGTTGTTCACCAGCACGTCGATCCGGCCGTACCGCTCGGCCACCGCCGCGACCGCCCGCCGTACGGAGGCGTCGTCGGTCACGTCGCACGTGAACTCGGTGTCCTTGAGGTCCAGCACCGCGACCCGGGCGCCCCGCGCGGTCAGCTCCTCGGCGACCGCCCTGCCGATGCCCGAGGCGCCGCCGGTGACCACCGCCACCAGCCCCTCGAACTCGCTCATGCCTGCCCCATCCGCTGGCGCTGCCGGCCGAGGCCGTCGACCTCCACCTCGACCACGTCGCCCTCCCGCAGGTAGGCCTGCGGGCCGCGGCCGAGCGCCACGCCGGCGGGGGTGCCGGTGTTCACCACGTCGCCGGGGTCCAGCACCATGAACTGGCTGAGGTACCAGATCACGTGGTGCACGCCGAAGATCTGGTTCTTGGTGTTGCCGTTCTGGCGCTGCTCGCCGTTCACCCACAGCCGCAGGCCGAGGGCCTGGGGGTCGCCGACCTCGTCGGGCGTCACCAGCCAGGGGCCGAGGGGGTTGAAAGTTTCACACGACTTGCCCTTGTCCCACTGGCCGCCGCGCTCGTTCTGGAACTCCCGCTCGGAGACGTCGTTGGAGATCGCGTATCCGGCGATCAGACCGGCGGCCTCCTCCGGGGAGGACAGGTAGCGGGCGGTGCCGCCGAGGACGACGGCCAGCTCGACCTCGTAGTCGGTCTTCACGCTGAGGCGGGGGACCAGGACCTCGTCGTCGGGGCCGACGACGGTGTTGGACGCCTTCATGAAGACCACGGGCTCGGCCGGGAGGGCGGCTCCGGTCTCCTCGGCGTGGTCGGAGTAGTTCAGGCCGATGCAGACGACCTTCCCCGGCCGAGCCACCGGCGCTCCGACCCGCTCGTACGGCTCCGCCTCGGGCAGCGTGCCCTCCGCGAGGGCCGTCCGCACCCGGTCGACGCCTCCTCCCGCGAGGAACGCGCCGTCGATGTCCTTCGTCAGTGACGACAGGTCCAGCACCCGGTCGCCGGGGCCCATGACACAGGGCCGCTCAGAACCCGGCGGACCCACCCGCAACAGCTTCACGATCTGTCTACTCCGACTGGTTCACAGGGGCAAGTGTGGTGCCGAGCCTGTCAGATTCATCGGGTTGAAGTAAAGCCGTTTGGTGGGATATTTGCCGACTTACTTGACCTCAGGTGGGCGTGACCATACTGTTCGAATCACATTCATCGGATCATTTGGAGTTCGCCCATGCCGACGATCACCTCGGTGAACGTGATCGACATCAGGTTCCCGACCTCCGCGACGCTCGACGGGTCGGACGCCATGAACCCGGACGGCGACTACTCCGCGGCGTACGTCGTGTTGCAGACCGACGGCGACCTCGCCGGATACGGCCTGACTTTCACCATCGGACGGGGCAACGACCTGTGCGTGGCCGCCGCGCGGCAGATCGGAGCACGGCTGACCGGCTGCGACGTCGACGAGCTGGCCGGGAACCTCGGTGGCCTCTACCGCCAGATCATGTCCGACAGCCAGATGCGCTGGCTGGGCCCGGAGAAGGGGGTGGTGCACCTGTCCGCGGCGGCCGTGCTGAACGCCGCCTGGGACCTCGCCGCCCGCCGGGCCGGCAAGCCGTTGTGGCGGTTCGTGGCGGATATGACGCCCGAGGAGCTGGTCGCCGCCTGTGACTTCCGCTACCTGTCCGACGTGCTGACCCCGGACGAGGCCGTCGAGATGCTGGCCCGGCTCGCCCCCACCCGGGAGGAGCGGATCGCCGAGCTCGCCGCGCACGGATACCCCGCCTACACCACGACACCCGGCTGGCTCGGCTACGACGACGACAAGCTGCGCCGCCTGTGCCGCGAGGCGGTCGCCGACGGCTGGACCCACGTGAAGCTCAAGGTCGGCGCCAACGTGGAGGACGACGTACGCCGCCTGGCGATCGCCCGCGAGGAGATCGGCGACCTGACCCTCATGATGGACGCCAACCAGGTGTGGGACGTGCCCCAGGCCATCGAGTGGGTGAACCGGCTGGCGCCGTACGAGCCGCTGTGGATCGAGGAGCCGACCAGCCCCGACGACGTGCTCGGCCACGCGGCCATCCGGAAGGCGATCGCGCCCGTCGGCGTGGCCACCGGGGAACACGCGCACAACCGGGTCATGTTCAAGCAGCTCCTGCAGGCGGGGGCGATCGACTTCTGCCAGATCGACTCGTGCCGGCTCGCGTCGGTCAACGAGATCGTCCCGATCCTGCTGATGGCGGCCAAGTTCGGCGTGCCCGTCTGCCCGCACGCGGGCGGGGTCGGCCTGTGCGAGCTGGTCCAGCACATGTCGGTCGTCGACTACGTCTGCGTGAGCGGCAGCCTGGAGGGGCGCGTCCTGGAGTACGTCGACCACCTGCACGAGCACTTCGTCGACCCGGTCCGCATCGAGCGGGGCCGCTACCGGCTGCCCGACGCGCCCGGGTACAACGCCCGCATGTACGACGAGTCCGTCGCCGCCTACCGCTACCCTGACGGGCACCGCTGGGGAGGCTGACGTGGAGGCGCCGATGACTGACCGCCCGGCCGGCGTGGACGACACGGCCGACGACACGGCGGACCACACGGCGGACCACACGGCCGACGGAGCCGCCGACGACGCCCTGGAGCGGCTGACGGCCCGGCTGCGCCGGGAGGACGCGCTCGTCGTCGCCTACTCCGGCGGCGCCGACTCGGCGCTGCTCGCCTTCGCCGCCGCCCGGGTGCTCGGGCGGCGGGCCCTCGCCGTCACCGCCGTCTCCCCCAGCCTGGCCGCCTCCGAGCGGGCCGCGGCCCGCGCGTTCGCGCGGCGCCACGGCCTGGCCCACCTGGAGGTGTGCACCGACGAGGCCGAGCGGCCCGAGTACGCCGCCAACGGCGCCGACCGCTGCTACCACTGCAAGTCGGCGCTGTTCGACGCGCTGGGGCCGCTGGCGGCGGCGATGGGCGCCCGGGTCGCCCTCGGCACGAACCTCGACGACCTCGGCGACCACCGCCCGGGGCAGCGGGCCGCGGCCGAGCGCGGAGCCATCGCGCCGCTGGTGGACGCCGGGCTGACCAAGGCCGGAGTGCGCCTGGTCAGCCGTACGCTCGGGCTGGTCACCGCGGACAAGCCCGCCGCGCCGTGCCTGGCCTCGCGGGTGAGTTACGGCGACCCGGTCACGCCGGAGGTGCTGGCCAGGGTCGAGGCCGCGGAGGCCGCGCTGCGCGACCTCGGCTTCCCGGTGTGCCGGGTGCGTGCGCACGCGGGCGGCACGCTCGCCCGGGTCGAGGTGCCGCGGGACGAGATCCCGCGCGTGACCGAGGCGCGCGAGCGTGTCGACGCCGCCGTACGCGGCGCCGGCTTCACCTTCTGCTCGCTGGATCTCTCAGGTTTCGCGTCCGGGCGGCTGAACGCCCTGCTCCCGCTGCTCCCCTCCTGAGGGTCCTGTAGCGGGCCCAGTGGTGGCTGCTGGGACGACCACGCGGGTGCGGGCTCCGTCGAGGGCGAGCCGGAAGACCGGCGCGATCGTCCCGCCGAAGGCGGCGCGCGCCTCGGCGGCCCCGGCCCTCACGGGGTCCGCGCCGCCGCCGACGGACCGGTAGTTGACGAAGCTCACGACGCGGAGATCGGGCAGCACCAGCCAGGCGTACGCCTGGTCGGGCTCCTCCGGGGGATTGGCGGCCACCAGCCCCGACCCGTTGAGCGGAGCGTACGGCCCGGTCAGGCGGGGCGCGACGAAGCCGTAGAGCCCGGTGGGCGCGCTTCCCGGCGGGTGGAACGAGTGCCGCTGGGTCGAGAAGAACAGGTAGTACGACGAGTCGCGGACCACCACGTGCGGCCGTTCGATCTCGTGGTTGACGCCGTCGGCCACGAGAAGGGGAGGCAGCAGCGACCAGCCGCCGCCCCGCGCTTCGGCGAGGGCCACCGCGCCCATGTAGCCGCCGTCTCCGTCGCCCACAGCCGCTCCGCCCGCGGGCGCCGCGACGGATCCCGCCCCGGACGCCGCCACGGACGCCGCGACGAGGAGGTACTCACGCCCGTCGGCCGGGTCGCGGAACCAGCCCGGGTCGCGGAAGGCCCTGATCCGCCCGGGTCCGCCGTCGGTCTCGTCGGCCGGCAGGTAGGCCCGGCCGTCCGACCGGAGGACCTCCCGGTGCCCGGCGGCCCGGTCGAGCAGGACGCGGCCGCCTTCGGCGACGACCACGGCGGGCCGGGTCTCGACGACGCTCTGGAGGAACGTCGGGCGTGCCTCGCCCCGCCGCCCGGCCGCCGTGTAGAAGACCGAAACGGTGCCGTCGGGGCGGCGGACCGCCGATCCGGACCACTCGCGGCTGCCCGGCGAGGCGCCGTCGGCGAACGCGGGCCCGAGGTCGTGCCAGCCGTCGCCGTCCCTGGCGAGCAGCCGGATCCGGGCGTGGTCGTGACGCTCCTCCGGATGGCCGGCGGCGGGCGCGGAGAGGGCCATCCACAGCTCGCGGCCGAGGACCACGGAGATCGATCCGTCCTCATCCTGGATCGGCCACAGGTCCCAGACGTCGTCGCCGGGCAGCACACGCGGCGGGGCGGGCGTGTGGGCGGGCGGCGCCGTCGTCTCCGGCGCGAGGGTCAGCGGGCCGGTGGTCAGCAGGTCGAGATGCCGCCGCGTCCAGCGCGCGGGGCCGTCCTCGTTCACGCGGTTCATCCCTTCAGCGAACCCTGAAGCAGAGCCGTGACGAAGCGGCGCTGGAAGATCAGGAAGATGGCGAGTGTGGGGGTCAGGATCAGCAGCGAGCCCGCGCACAGCAGCGGGATGTCGGTCCCCCACTGTCCCTGGAAGGCGCCGAGCGCCCCGGACATCGTCCGTTTCAGCGGGTCGTCGACGAGGACGATGGCCAGCAGGAACTGGTTCCAGGTCCACAGGAACAGCAGGATGGCGAGGGACGACAGCGCCGGCATGGCCAGCGGCACGTGGATGCGCCAGAAGAGCTGCCAGAGGTTCGCCCCGTCCATCCGGGCGCTCTCGGACAGCTCGTCGGGCATGTTCACGAAGTGCGCCCGCATCCAGAACACCGCGAACGGCATGAACAGCCCGATGAGCGGCAGGATGATGGCCCACCTGGTGTTCAGCAGGCCCATGTCGCGCACCTGGTAGTACAGCGGCGTGATGATGCCCTCGAAGGGGAGCGTCAGCCCGAGCACGAACGTCAGGAACACCACGTTGCGTCCCGGGACGCGGAGGTGGCCGATGGCGAAGCCCGCCAGCGTCGCGAGGAGCAGCGAGACGGGCACCACGCCGAGGACGATGAGCGTGCTCGACTTCACCAGTTCGCCCATCCGCGCGGCCTGGAAGGCCGTGACGAAGTTGCCCCAGTGCGGGTCGGAGGGCCAGTCGAGACCGGACGGGTAGCTGCCCGGGGCATGCAGGGCCGTGACGAACAGGCTGGCGAACGGCATGAGCGTGGCCGCCATCAGCAGGACGAGCAGCACCCTCCCGCTCCACGTCTCCCCGCGTCCGACGATCATGAGGTTCTGTCCTTCGTGAGCCACTGGATGGGAATGGCGACGACGATGACGAGCACCATGAGCACGACGGCGAGAGCGGAGGCCGTGCCCACCTGCCGTTCGGAGAAGGCGAGGTAGTAGATCTCCAGGCCGGGGACCATCGTCGCGTTCCCCGGGCCTCCCTGGGTCGCGACGTACACGATGTCGAAGCTCGCCAGGGCCGCGATCACGGTCACCGTGACGCAGACGCCGATCTCCTGCCGCAGGCTCGGCACCGTGATCGAGACGAACTCGCGGACCGGCCCGGCGCCGTCCATCCGGGCCGCCTCGTACAACGCCGGATCGATCTTGCTCATCCCGGACAGGAGCAGGATCGTGCACAGGCCGAGGAGCACCCACGCGCCGATCACGCCGACCGCCGGCAGGGCGGTGGAGAAGTCGCCCAGCCAGGCGCGCGTCACGCCGCCGAGACCGATGTGCGACAGCAGCTGGTTGACCAGGCCGGTGGACGACAGCAGCCAGCTCCACGTGATGCCCGCCGCGACGAGCGGGATGACCTGCGGCAGGAACAGGACCGTCCGGGCGGCCAGCGCGAGCCGGCTCGCCGCGATCCGCCGGATCGTCGAGGCGATCACGAGGCCGAGCACGACGGGGATCAGGCTGAAGAAGACGATCAGCTTGACCGCGTTGAGGATGGTCGCGAACAGGTCGGGGTCGGTGAACACCTTCCCGTAGTTGCCGAGCCCGACCCAGGTGGACGAGCCGATGCCGTCCCAGCGGTACACCGAGTACTGGAAGGTGAGGACGATCGGCCGCAGCACGAAGACCGCGTAGACGGCCAGCGCCGGAGCGACGAACAGCCAGCCGACCCAGCTCGGGGTGCGGAGCCCCGCCGCGCGGGCGGGGCCCGGTCTTCTCGTCTTCGGAGTCCGCCGTGCCATCGGCGCTCAGCTCCCCCCGACCTGGCTCGTGTAGTCGCTCTGCACCGACTTCAGCAGCCCGTCGGGGGTCTGCTGCCCGGCGACCAGCTTCTGCAGTTGCGGGGTCCAGCTCTTGGCGTAGATCGCGCCCGTGGCGTTGGCGATGAAGTCCATCGCGCCGTTGTCCTTGCCGATCTTCGCGCCCGCCTCCAGGGTGCTCGCGGTGACCGTGCCCGCTTCGACCTCGGGCATCGCGGCGTCCGCGGGGCCCATCGGGTGGGATCCGCCGACCTTCACGCCGATCTCCCGCGCCTTCGCGTCGGTCGCCACCCAGTTGAGGAAGAACGCGGCGCAGTCGGCGTTCTTCGCCCGGGAGCTGATCCCGAAGGTGAGCGGCGCGGACATCGCGGCCTGGGCGCCGCCCTCCTGCTCCGGCGGCATCAGGAAGAAGCCCACGTCGCCCGGCATCTGCTTGTCGAGGTTCCCCGACTCCCAGTCGCCGTTGAACATGAAGAGGCCCTCGCCCTTGATGAAGCGGCTCATCATCGTCGCGTAGTCGACGGCGTTGACGTCCTTCCAGAAGTACCCGGCCTTGATCCACTTCTCCAGGTGCCGCGTCGCCTGCAGGTTCGACGGCGTGTCGATGGTGGTTCCCGGCTTCTGGAAGATCCAGTCGTTGATCGGCCCGGGGGGACCGTAGGCGGCCATGAGGTCCTGCAGCGGGAAGGCGAGCCCGCCGGTGGCTCCGCCGTTGAACTGGGCGATGGGCTGGACGCCCGCGCTCTTGGCCTTCGCGAGGGCGTCGTCCAGCTCCGCCAGAGTGGCCGGGGGCGCCGACATGCCGATCTTCGCGGCGAGCTTCTTGTTGTAGAAGACGCCGGTCATGCTGAAGTTCAGTCCCATGGCGTACAGGGAGCCCTCGCCGCGGGTCTTCCCGCCGGGGACCATCCGCATCTGCTGGAGCTGCGACGCCGGCCAGGTGTCCCAGCCGAACGCCTTGGCGTAGCCGTCGAGGTTCTTCAGCAGGTTGTTCTTGACGAGCTCGGACACCTGGGGCAGCCGCATCAGGTCCGGCGGGTCGTCCGCCAGGACGCGCGGCGCGTTCTGGGTGATGACCGCGAACTGGTCCTCGCGGATGTTCCACCTGACGTTCGGATGCTGCCTCGTGAACTCGTCGGCGAGATCCTTCGGCAGCGGGAATCCGGTCTCGAAGTAGCCGTTGAGCGTGACCGGCGCCGTACCGCAGGTGGGCGCGGACGAGGGGGACGTGCCGGTGGCCTCCGCCTGGGGGGCGTCGCCGCCCGGGGCCCCGCACCCCGCCGCCAGCGCCCCTCCCAGCGCGACCGTAAGCACCGCTCCGTTCCATCGGCGGATTCGACGCGACATGTGCGTCTCCTTGGGTTGCTCGGGTTTGGTTGCTCGGGTTGGTTGCGTGAACGGACCACTCGGGGATCCCCTCGACGGCTGACGCCGGACACCCCGGGGTTCGGTTTGCTAAATCGGATTAGCAATGCGGTAGTCTCACCATACGCGTCGCGGGGTGTCAACCCCCTCACAGCACGGGAGGTCGCTCGGTGAGCCCACGACGGGTCACGCTGGCGGACGTCGCCAAGATCGCCGGCGTCTCGCCGACCACCGCGTCGCTCGTGTTGTCCGGGCGCGGGCGGGAGCTGCGCATCTCTCAGGATGTCGAGCAGCGCGTGCTCAAGGCCGCGGCCGAGTTGCAGTATCGGCCGAACATCGTATCCGTAGGCCTACGAACTGGGACAACTCGGACTATCGGCTTCGTTTCGGACACGATCGCCACGTCGCGGCTCGCCGGCGACATGATCAAGGGAGCGCTGGAGGCCGCGCGGGAGCGCGGCTTCATGTTGTTCATCGGTGAGACGGAGGGAGACCCCGAGCTCGAACGTCTCCTGCTGCAGGCCATGCACGACCGTCAGGTGGACGGGCTCATCCTGGCCGCGATGTACACGCGGACCATCAGGGTGCCCAAGGGGATGGGGGCCGCCCCCGCCGTGCTGCTCAACGCGCTGCCCAAGCAGCGGACTCCGCTGCCCTCGGTGCTCCCCGACGAGGTCGAGGCCGGCCGCCGCGCCGCGCGGGTCCTGCTCGACGCCGGCCATCGCGAGGGCATCCATCTGATCGGCGCCGGTCCCGGGCGGCGTGACGTTCCCCGGGGAGGCGGCGTCGCGGCCGTCGAGCGGCTCATCGGCATCCGGGAGGTGTTCGGCGAGGCGGGGGTCAAGGTGGCGGGCTACCACGTCTGCGCCGACTGGCAGCCGGAGTACGGCCTCGCCGCGACCAGGGCGCTGCTGGAGGGCGAGCGGCCGCGCGCGTTGATCTGCTTCAACGACCGGGTCGCCCTGGGCGCCTACCAGGCGCTCGACGACTTCGGGCTGAAGGTGCCCGGCGACGTCTCGGTGGTCTCCTTCGACGACCACCCCATCGCCGCGTGGATGCGCCCCAAGCTGACGACGGTGGCGCTCCCCCACTACGAGCTGGGCCGTAAAGCGGTGGACGTCCTGTTCGCGGAGATGGGCCGTGACGGTGACGACGCCGTCCGGGAGGGCGCCGTACGGGAGGGAGCCGTACGGGAGGGGGAGGTGCACCGGGTGCCGATGCCCGTCCGCCTCCGGGAGTCGGTCGCCGCGGCGGCGCCGTGATCCGGCGGCCGCGCGAAGGCGTTCCGGCAGCCGTGCCCGGGCTGCCGGAACCCCCTCAGTTCTGTGATTTGCCCCCGGTCAGCCGGGAGATCGCCAGGGCGGTGAGGATGATCGCCCCGTTGAGCGCGTCGATCCACTGCGCGGGCACGCCCGCGAGCGTCAGGACGTTCTGGATCATGTAGAGCAGCAGGATGCCGGTGAACGCGCCGAACACCGTTCCCTTGCCGCCGTTGAGGCTGACCCCTCCGATGACGGCGGCCGCGAACACGGTGAAGATCGCTCCGTTCCCCTGGGAGGCGGCGACGGAGGCGAGCCGGCCCGACAGCATCAGCCCGCCGAGCGCGGCCAGCGCGCCGGCGGAGATCAGCGTGATCCACAGCACCCGGTCGGTACGGATGCCCGCCGCCTTGGCGGCGTCCACGTTGCCGCCGATGGCGTACAGCGCGCGCCCGAACCTGGTGAACCCCAGCAGGACGATGCCGGCCGCGAACAGCAGCAGGCAGATCCAGATCGACGCGGGCACGCCGAGCCACATCGTCGAGCCGAGGTAGGCCATGGGCTCCGGAAGGTTGAAGAAGGTCTGCCCGCCGGAGATGCCCGTCAGGAGGCCGCGCAGCACGATGAGCATGCCCAGCGTGACGATGAAGCCGTTGAGCCCGAAGCGGACGATGAACAGCGAGTTCACCATGCCGACGAGCACCCCGACCAGGAGGGTGATCGGGATCGCCCACGCCCCGGGCAGCAGCCCCAGCCCGTGTCCCGCTCCCGCCGCGACCGTCAGCCAGGCGGCCACGCCGGGAGCCAGCCCGAAGGTCGACTCCAGCGACAGGTCCATCCGGCCGGCGACCAGCACGAGCGTCTGCGCCAGGACGAGCAGCGAGATCTCCGACATCGTCTGCAGGATGTTGATCAGGTTGTCGGCCTGCAGGAAGATCGGGCTCACGACCTGCCCGACGATCGCGATGACGATGATCGCGGGGACCAGGGCGAAGTCCCGGAGCCGTGCCAGCGGGATCGGGGAGCGGCGCCTTTCCGTTCCCGCGTTCTCCGGCGGCGCGGAGCCCTGGGGGTGCCCCGTCCCGGGGTGGGCGGCGGTGGTCTCAGGCATCGAGGTCGACTCCTTCCATGGCGGCCACCATCTCGTGGTCGTGCCAGCCGGCGGCCAGGTCCGCGACGACCCGGCCGTGGAACAGCACGAGCACCCGGTTGCACAGCCGCAGATCGTCAAGTTCATCGGAGGCGATCACGACGCCGGTGCCGTTCCCGGCGATCTCCTCGACCTTTTCGAGCAGGAACTCCTTCGACCGGACGTCGACCCCGGCGGTCGGCGTGATCAGCACGAGCAGGCGGGGGTCGTTCGCCAGGGCGCGGGCCATCACCACCTTCTGCTGGTTGCCGCCGGACAGCCCGGAGACCGGGAGGTCCGGGCCGGGGGTCTTGATCGCCAGATTGGTGATCATCTGGCGGGCCAGCGCGTCCTTGCGGCGGCCGCTGACGAACCCCGCCGACCCGAGCCGCTCGGGCACGGTCATCGTGGTGTTGTCGGCGATCGACATCAGCGGGACGAGCCCCTGGTGGTGCCGGTCCCTGGGGACGAATCCCACGCCCGCGGCGAGCGAGTCCGGCACGCTTCCCGGACGCGGGCGCTCGCCGGCCACCTCCATGGTCCCGGCCTGCGGGGCCCGCAGCCCCACGATGGTCTCGGCGAGCTCGGTCTTCCCGCTGCCGCCGAGGCCGGCCAGGCCCACGATCTCGCCCTCGCGGACCCGCAGGTCGACGTCCTGGTAGACGTCGCCGTCGGTCAGGCCCCGGATGTCGAGGACCACCGGGGCCTCGGCCGCGACCGGCGGGCGGACGGCGTGCTCCCGCAGGCCGGCCGCCTCCCCGGTCATCGCCGCGACCAGCTCGCCCTGCGGCAGGTCGGTCACCGGCGCGGTCAGGATGTGCCGGGCGTCCCGGAACACGGTGACCGTGTCGCAGATCTCGTAGATCTCCTGCAGGTGATGGCTGATGAACAGGAAGGTCACTCCCTGGTCCCGCATCGCCCGCATCCGGTCGAAGAGCCGCGAGATCGCCGCGCCGTCGAGCTGCGCGGTCGGCTCGTCCAGGATGATGAACCGCGCGCCGAACGACAGCGCCCGGGCGATCTCCACGAACTGCCGCTGCTCCACGCCGAGCTCCCCGGCCGGCCGGCGGACGTCGACGTCCACCGACCAGGCCTCCAGGAGCTCGGCGGCCTTCCGCCACACGCCCTTCCAGCCGACCAGCCCGAACCGGTTGCGATCGTGCCGGTTCAGGTACAGGTTCTCCGCCACGGTCAGCTCAGGGATGATCGTGGACTTCTGGTAGACGCAGGCGACCCGTTCCCGCCACGCGTCGCGGTCGGACAACCGCGGCGCGGGCGCCCCGGCGAAGCGGACCTCGCCCTCGTCCGGCGCCTGCAGGCCGGTGAGGATGGAGACCAGCGTCGACTTGCCCGCGCCGTTGCGGCCGACGAGCGCGTGGGTCTCCCCCTGCCTGATCGTGATGTGGGCGCGGTCCAGCGCCGTCGTCTCGCCGTATCTCTTGGTGATGCGTTCCGCCTCGGCGACGGGCGGGCCGGTGTGGACCGGCTCGCCGTCGCGGGCGGGCGAAGGGCTCGCGGGCCCTGCCGCGAAATCGCCCATTGTCATGCCTCTCAGCTCAGGTTGTTGCCCCACAGCGACTTGTCGTCGTGCTTGACGCTGGGGATGTCACCGTACGTACCGCCGTCCGCGGTGACCAGAGGCGCGGAGAGCTGGTCTTCCAGCAGACCGGGCCGCACCTCGATGATGTTGCTGTCGTGGTCGGTCTTGCCCGGCTGGAAGGTCTTGCCCTCGGCCGCCGCCTGCGCGTACGACAGCGCCCACTTGGCGTAGAGGTCCGCGGGCTGCGAGACGGTGGCGTCGATGTTCCCGGAGGCGATGTCCTTGAGCTCCTGCGGGATGCCGTCGTTGGAGACGACGAAGACGTGCTTGGGGTCGTCCGGCGGCACCAGGATGTTCCGCTGCTTCAGCACCTGCAGCGTGCCCGCGAGAGCGAAGCTCGACTGCATGTAGACGCCCTTGATGTCCGGGTTCGCGGTGAGCCTCGTGGAGAGCTTCTGCGCGGCCACGGCGCCGTCCCACTTCGTGGCCTCGCCGAAGACCGTGATGCCGGGGTAGTTCTGCTTCATGCAGTCGTTGAACGCCTCGGTGCGGTCACGGCCGTTGATGGAGGCCAGGTCGCCCTCCAGCATGACCACCTTGCCCTTGCCCTGAAGCTTCTCGCCCAGGAACTTGCAGGCCTTCTCGCCGTACGCGCGGTTGTCGGCGCGCACGACCATGAACGCGTTCCCCGTGTCGGGGCGCGTGTCCACCAGCACGGCGGGGATCTTCTTCCCCTCCAGCTGCTGCAGCGTGGGGGCCACCGCGGCGGTGTCCTGCGGCGCCATGACCACGGCCTTGACGCCCTGGCCGATCTGCGTCTGCACGTTCGCGGCCAGCTTGGCCACGTCGTTCTGGGAGTTGGTGGTCTTGAGGTCGACGCCCAGTTCGCCGGCGAACTTGGGCACGTACTGGATGTAGGAGTTCCAGAAGTCGGTGTCCGACCGCGGGTAGTCGACGCCGACCACCGTCTTCGCCGCCGTGTCCGTCCCGCCGGAAGCCGCGGTCCCCTCGCCCCCGGAACCGCCGTTCCCCCCGCACGCGGCGGCGAGGAAACCCGACATGGCCAGAATCAGCCCGGCCCCGAAGCGTCTGCGTCTCATAGTCTCTCCTTCTGCATCGCCACGACGGGCCTGCCGTGACCGACCGCGCCCGCGGGCTCGATCGGGCCCGCGCCAGGGACGCGCGAGCCTCCGGCGAGGCTGCCCTCGTACGTGCTCATTATTGACAGAACATGGGATGTCTTTCTATGGCCAAAACCATGTCAGTGTCCAGACCTCCCGGCGTCGGAATCGCCGAAACCCCTGAAATTCAGGGTTAAAGTCCTGCTCCCCGGCCGGAGTGCAACCGGTTCCGCGGCTCGGCGGGGTGTGAAGGCCGGGCCGAATACATCGCATGTTTGCCACCACCGCCGGAGGCCGCGACGTGACCTTCCGTGGGCCTCGGCGCGCCGCCGTCCCTTTCCGGCCGTCCCATATCCGGCGCTCCCGGGCCGGCGCGGCACCGGGCCGTGTGGCTGTTCACGACCCCCGCGTACGAAGATTCGGGTATGTCGTTGACCGAGCAGGCGATCGAACGCATCCGGCAGCTCATCAAGGACGGGACCCTGCCCCCGGGCGCGCGGCTGCCGCCGGAGCAGGATCTGGCCGCAGAGCTCGGACTGTCCCGCAACCTGCTCAGGGAGGCCGTGCGCTCTCTCGTCACCACCCGCGTGCTGGAGGTGCGCAGGGGCGACGGCACCTTCGTCACGAGCCTCAAGCCGGAACTGCTGCTGGAGGGCGTCGGCCTCGCCGTGGAGATGATGCGGGGCGACGACCTTCTTGAGATCACCGAGGTACGGCGGCTGTTCGAACCGGTGGCCACGGCCCTGGCCGCCACCCGGATCACCGCCGCCCAGCTCGCGGAGGTGGGACGCCACCTCGACGCGATGATCGCCGCCCAGGACGACGTGGAGCTGCTCAACCACCACGACGACGCCTTCCACCGCGCCGTGTTCGCGGCCACGGGCAATCGATCGCTGTGCGCCCTGCTCGCCGGCATCGCCGGCCGGACGCTCCGCGCCCGCGTGTGGCGCGGACTGGTGGTGGAGAACGCGGCCGGCCGGACGATCGCCGAGCACGCCGCCATCTACCGGGCGCTCGCGGACGGCGACGCGCCCCTCGCGCAGGCGGCCGCGCTGCTGCACGTGAACACCACGGAGACCTGGCTCAGGGAGAACCTCGGCCGTCCGGTGCCCGGTCTCGCGGGCGAGCCGCCGGAGTGACCGCACCAGCGGCGAGAGCGCGCCGTGAAACTTACAGACATCCCATGCCTTTGTAAGGCCGGCCGTCATGCCGGGCCCGGCGCCGTGGCGCGGACGACGAGAGCGGGCCGGCGCCGGCCGCCAGGGCCCGCGGCATGCGCGAACGTCGCTTAAGAGGTCCGGCCTGACCCCCCTCCGGCATGGCGGCGGACCGTGGGACAGGCACCGGTGAGTGGCCGCCGGTCGCGTTGGGTCTGGACAGGCCTCCCAGCCCGTCCTACAAAGACATCCCATGTCTCAGCAGTAACCCTCGTGCGCGGCACCCCACAGGACCCCCTCCCCGAAAGGCACGCCCATGTCTTCGCCTTCGTTCCGGATGAGCCGCCGCCAGTTGCTCGCCTCCGCCGCGGTCGCCACTGCCGCCGGTGTGCTGAAAGCCGGCCCCGCGTGGGCCACCGCCGGCCCGCAGAGCTACAGCGCGAACTGGTCCTCGGTCGACCAGCACCCGCCGGCCGCCGAATGGTTCCAGGACGCGAAGTTCGGCATCTACTACCACTGGGGCGTCTTCAGCGTCCCGGCGTACGCCAACGAGTGGTATCCGCGCAACATGTACAACAGCGGGTCGAACGAGAACAACCACCACAAGAGCGTCTACGGCGACCCGTCGGCGTGGCCGTACCACAACTTCATCAACGGCGCCCGGGACAAGGCCGGCAACTTCGTGCAGTTCGCGCCGAAGCTGAAGTCGGCCGGCGGCAACTTCGACCCCGACGAGTGGGCGCAGCTCTTCGCGGACGCCGGCGCGAGGTTCGCCGGGCCGGTGGCCGAGCACCACGACGGCTACTCGATGTGGAACAGCAGGGTGAACGAGTGGAACTCGGTCGCCACCGGCCCCAGGCTCGACCTGCTGCGCCTGCACGCGGACGCAATCCGGGCCAAGGGGCTCAAGCTGCTGGTGGCCATGCACCACGCCTACAACTTCACCGGCTTCTACCAGTGGGTGCCGTCACAGTCCAGCACCAGCCTCAAGAAGCTGTACGGCCAGCTCGACAAGACCACCGAATACCAGCTCTGGTACGACAAGCTCAAGGAGATCATCGACGGCTACCAGCCCGACGTCATCTGGGAGGACTTCAACCTCAGCCAGATCCCCGAGTCGTACCGGCTGAACTTCCTGTCGTACTACTACAACCAGGCGGTCGCCTGGAACAAGGACGTCGTCGCCACCTACAAGGACGGGTACAACACCCGGGGCGAGGTGGTCGACTACGAGCGCGGCGGCCCGGCGGGCATCCAGACCCCCTACTGGCTGACCGACGACAGCATCTCCAGCTCCAGCTGGTGCTACACGAACGGCATCGGCTACTACTCGCTGAACGCCATGCTGCACTCGCTGATCGACCGGGTCAGCAAGAACGGCAACATGCTGCTCAACATCGCGCCCATGGCCGACGGCACCATCCCCTCCGGGCAGCGGTCGATCCTGCTGGGCATCGGCGACTACCTCAAGCGCTTCGGGGAGTCCATCTACGCCACCCGGGCCTGGGCGGCCTTCGGCGAGGGTCCCACGCAGATGGGCGGCGGCTCCTTCACCACCCCCCGCGCGGGCACCGCGCAGGACATCCGGTTCACCCGCAGCAAGGACAACACCGTCCTGTACGCCACGGTGCTGGGCTGGCCGGGCGCCACGCTGAACATCGCGACGCTGGGCGCGAACCGGATCAGCCTGAGCAACCTCGCCTCGGTGCAGCTGCTCGGCTCGTCGGCGGGCCAGTACACCAACCTGCCCAACCGCACCCAGGACGGCTCGGGCCTGCACATCTCGATGCCCTCGTCCAACCCCCCGTTCACCGCCCCCGCGTACGTGGTCAAGCTGACCTTCAACGGCCAGATCCCCTCCCTGGGCTCCGGCCCCACCCCGACCGGCTACGTGCGGATCGCCAACGTGGCCACCGGCCTGGTGCTGGACAGCGGCGGCAACGTGGCGTCGGGGTCGAACCTCAAGCAGTGGAACTGGGACGGCAGCAACAACCTGCAGTGGCAGCTGGTCGACCTGGGCGGCGGTTGGTACCGCATCGTCAACCGCACCAACGGCATGGTCATCGACAGCTGGGGCAACACCGCCAACGGCGCCAACGCCAGGCAGTCGGCCTGGAACGGCGGCAACAACCAGCAGTGGCGGCTCAACGACGTCGGCAACGGCCGCTACCAGATCATCAACCGCGGCACCGGGACCTCCCTCGACGGCATGGGCTACACCACCGCCGGCTCCAACGTCGGCATGTGGACGCCGAACACCAACGCCAACAACCAGTGGACCGTCACCGGGGTCTGACCCGCCGGGCGGCCCGCCCTCACGGGGGCGGGCCGCCGTCCTCGGGGCACGTGCGCGCTCACCGGGCGAGACTCTGGCCGAGGAGCGCGCACGCGGAGACCGCCGCCACGGCGAGGACGGCCCCGCGCACCCGTCCGCCGTCGAGATAGCGCCGCAGCGGCCCCGACGCGGCGTGGCCGAGCAGGACGAACGGCACCAGCGCCGCCCCCGCGACCAGTGCGCGGGCCGGCAGCCTGCCGAGGAGGCCGAGGATGACGAGCGACTGCGCGGCGCTCAGGCAGAAGAACGTCGCCAGCGTCGCCCGGATCTCCGGGCCGCGGGCGCTCTGGTAGACGAGGGCGATCGGCGGCCCGCCGATCCCCGTGGCCGTGCCGGTGATGCCCGACAGGAACCCGGCCGCGGTCAGCGTCGCGCCGTTGCGGGGCACCGCGACGGCGCGCGCCGTCAGCACCACCGCGGCCAGCACCATGACGCCGACCAGCACGCCCAGCGTCGCCGTGCTGACGTAGACGATCACCAGGGCCCCGGCGGCGCTTCCCGGCAGCCTGCCGAGGAGGGCGAAGCCCACGCCCCGCCACTCGGTCCGGCGCCACTCCCGGGCCAGCGTGAGCAGCGGCATCGTCATGTTGACGACCTGCACCGCGCCGGGCATCACCGTCGGGTCGAGCAGGGTGATCACGGGAGCCGCCACCAGGCCGAGCCCGAACCCCACCCCGCCCTGCACGACCGCCCCGGCGAAGACGGCCACTCCCGCGACCAGCAGCAACGCCGCCTCGTGATCCATGGCGGGACCCTAGCGGGGGCTCCCCGCGGCGCGGCAACCGGATATCCGGCCCGGGAACCTAGACAATCACCGTCAGTAATCAATATATGTTGCGAGAGTAATCACAGGGTCCGTAGACTCCCCTACAGCGACAGCGCCATAGCGCTTTCTGTAGACCCCTTTGTAGACAGGATCGTAGCCTCGCAGTATGAGCAGCGAGCAACGCCACACGACGATCCGGGTCAGTGTCGAGATCAGGGACTTGATAGCGCGCCTCTCGGAGCAGGAAGGCAAGAGCATGACCGCATTGGTCGAGGACGCCGTGAAGGAGCACAGGAAGAAGCTCCGCTGGCAGCGTGTCGCGGCGCAGATGGAGCGGACGCGAAGGGAAGACCCCGAAAGCTGGGCGGAGTACGTCGCCGAGCGCGACCTGTGGCTCGGCCCTCCGTCGAATCGCATCGCCCCCGATTGGGAAGGTCTGCTCGATCTGCCCGAAGATCTCCCCGACGGACCTAAGGAGAGGAATGAGGGCTAGGCAAGGCGATATCTGGTGGGCCAGCCTCGGCGAGCCGATCGGCCGCGAGCAAGGGTACAAGCGGCCCGCCGTCGTCGTCAGCAACGACATCTTCAACAGGCTTGTGCGAGATCCCGTGCTCGCCATCCCGTTGACGACGCGGTTCCGCGACTGGGACACGCACATCGAGATGACGCCCGAGGAGACGGGGCTGCCGAAGACGAGCTGGGCGATGGTCGAACAGCTCCGCGCGCTCTCACCCGAACGCTTCGGCACAAGAATCGGAGTGGTCCCGCCCGACGTCATGTCGGAGATCACCGACTGGGTCGCCGACATGTTGTAGGACGACGGCGTCGTCCTGGACGGGACTGGATTCCGCCCAGGACGACGCCGTGTCCAGCGAGGATGTGGTTCAGCTCTTGGCGAGCAGGGAGCGCAGGACGTACTGCATGATGCCGCCGTGGCGGTAGTAGTCGGCCTCTCCCGGGGTGTCGATCCGCACCACGGCCTGGAACTCGACGTCCCCGGCCCGCACGGTCACGGTGGCGGGGGTCGCGCCGGCGTTGAGCTCCTCGACGCCGACGATGTCGAAGGTCTCCTCGCCCGTCAGGCCGAGCGACTGCGCCGTCTCGCCCTCGGGGAACTGCAGCGGCAGCACGCCCATGCCGATCAGGTTCGACCGGTGGATGCGCTCGTACGACTCGGCGATGACGGCGCGGACGCCGAGCAGCGCGGTGCCCTTGGCCGCCCAGTCGCGCGACGAGCCCGAGCCGTACTCCTTGCCGGCCAGGACGACCAGCGGGATGCCGGCGGCCTGGTAGTTCTGCGAGGCGTCGTAGATGAACGCCTGCTCCCCGCCCTTGGTGAAGTCGCGGGTGAAGCCGCCCTCCACGCCGTCCAGCAGCAGGTTGCGCAGCCGGATGTTGGCGAAGGTGCCGCGGATCATCACCTCGTGGTTGCCGCGGCGGGAGCCGTAGGAGTTGAAGTCCCTGACCTCGACGCCGTGCTCGCGCAGGTAGCGACCGGCCGGAGTGTCGGCCTTGATCGATCCGGCGGGCGAGATGTGGTCGGTCGTGACCGAGTCGCCCAGTTTGGCGAGAACCCGGGCGCCCCTGATGTCCGTCACCGGCTCGGGCTTGGCGGGCATGCCGTCGAAGTACGGCGCCTTGCGGACGTACGTCGAGTCGGAGTCCCACTCGAAGGTGTCACCGGTCGGGATCGGCAGCGACCGCCAGTGCTCGTCGCCCTTGAACACGTCCGCGTAGTCGCGCAGGAACATGTCCTGGCCGATCGACTCGGACACCACGGCCGCGACCTCCTCGGGCGCGGGCCAGATGTCCTTGAGGAAGACCGGCTGCCCGTCGGCGCCGACGCCGAGCGGTTCGTTGTTCAGGTCGATGTCCATCGTCCCGGCCAGCGCGTACGCCACGACCAGCGGCGGCGAGGCCAGGTAGTTCATCTTGACGTCGGGGTTGATGCGCCCCTCGAAGTTGCGGTTGCCCGACAGCACGGCGGTGACCGCGAGGTCGTTCTCCTGGATCGCCTCGGAGATCTCCGGGTCCAGCGGGCCGGAGTTGCCGATGCAGGTGGTGCAGCCGTACCCGACCAGGTTGAAACCGAGCTTGTCGAGGTACGGCTGGAGGCCGGACCGCTCGAAGTAGCCGGTGACGACCTGGCTGCCCGGGGCGAGGGAGGTCTTCACCCACGGCTTGCGCGCCAGGCCCTTGTCGACGGCGTTCCTGGCGAGCAGGGCCGCGCCGAGCATGACGTACGGGTTGGACGTGTTGGTGCAGGAGGTGATCGCGGCGATGGTGACCACGCCGTGGTCGATCTCGAACGAGGCGCCGTCCGCCGGCGTGACCCGCGTCGGGCGGTGCGGCCGCTCGCCGTTACGCCGCACGGCGTGCGGCACGTCGCCCGCTCCGCTGTGGGAGATCGCGGGCGAGTCGGAGGCCGGGAACGACTCGGCCGACGCCTCGTCGGCGGGGCCCTCGATGCATTCGTCCGTGACGTACGTGCGCACCGCCGCGCGCCAGGCCGACTTGGCGTCCGACAGCGGGATGCGGTCCTGCGGGCGCTTCGGCCCGGCGATCGACGGGACGACGGTCGCCAGGTCGAGCTCGATGTACTCGCTGAAGACGGGCTCGGGGGCCGAGGGGTCGAGCCACAGGCCCTGCTCCTTGGCGTACGCCTCGACCAGCGCGACCTGCTCGGGCGAGCGGCCGGTGAGCGTGAGGTAGTCGGTCGTCTGGCCGTCGATCGGGAAGATGGCGCAGGTGGAGCCGAACTCCGGGCTCATGTTGCCGATCGTGGCGCGGTTGGCCAGCGGCACGCTGCTGACGCCCTCGCCGTAGAACTCGACGAACTTGCCGACGACGCCGTGCTTGCGCAGCATCTCGGTGATCGTGAGCACGAGGTCGGTGGCGGTGGCGCCGGCGGGCAGCTTGCCGGTCAGCTTGAACCCGACCACCCTGGGGATCAGCATGGAGATCGGCTGGCCGAGCATCGCGGCCTCGGCCTCGATGCCGCCGACGCCCCAGCCGAGGACGCCGATGCCGTTCTCCATCGTGGTGTGCGAGTCGGTGCCCACGCAGGTGTCGGGGTACGCCCGGCCGTCGCGGATCATGACGACCCGGGCCAGGTGCTCGATGTTGACCTGGTGGACGATCCCGGTGCCCGGCGGCACGACCTTGAACTCGTCGAAGGCCGTCTGGCCCCAGCGCAGGAACTGGTAGCGCTCGCGGTTGCGCTCGTACTCCCGGTCGACGTTGCGCTGGAAGGAGTCGGGGTGGCCGAAGTAGTCCACGATGACCGAGTGGTCGATGACCATCTCGGCGGGGGCCAGCGGGTTGATCTTCGCGGGGTCCCCGCCCAGATCGCGGACGGCCTCACGCATGGTGGCGAGGTCCACCACGCACGGGACGCCGGTGAAGTCCTGCATGATCACTCGGGCCGGGGTGAACTGGATCTCCACGCTCGGCGTGGCGTTCGGGTCCCAGCCGGCGAGCGCGCGGATGTGGTCGGCGGTGATGTTCGCGCCGTCCTCGGTGCGCAGCAGGTTCTCCAGCAGGATCTTCAGGCTGTACGGGAGGCGCGCCGACCCCTCGACGGCGTCCAGCCGGTAGATCTCGTATGACGCGTCACCGACGCGCAGCGTGTCACGGCTGCCGAAGCTGTTCGCGGACACGAAGTTCGCCTCCCCAGGGTTCCGGGCTTGTTCACAAGTTCGCTATGCATCCTCCCGCACCGAAGGAACACTCCTGACAATGAGGTCGCCCTTACCTGTGCGGCGCGAGGATGTCTCGATATCAAGATATCTCCCCGGATATCTCGACATCAAGTTACTTGTGAGTAGGTACCCGGATTTCGCGCCTCCGCAGGCCGCCGGCCCGCGCTCAGGCGGGCATCAGCCGCAGGCAGAGCAGCGCGATCACCACGATCGACAGGGCCGGGCCGAGGAACTGCTTCTCGAAAGCCCTGCCGGTCTTGATGCCGATGTCGAACGGCAGGAGCCAGCGCCCCTTGATCGGCCATAAGACGGGACAGCCGCGCTCGGTCAGGCAGTCGCCGATGACGTGCACGAGACAGCCGACCCCGATGGCGATCCCCAGCCAGGAGTAGGTGACCCCGAGCGTCATGAACGTCAGGAACAGCGCGGCGGTCATCCCGACGTTCACCACCGCGGAGATGAGCGTCTTGCCGGGCACGCCGAGCCCCACCGCGCGCAGCGCCAGGCCGATCATCAGGACGACCAGGATGTCGCGGCCCACCGCGTAGCGGTCGCCGAGCAGGTGCGCGCCCACCCCCATCACGACGCTGAACAGCAACGAGTGCGTCGCGTGCCGGTGCCCGCCGCTCACGAAGTTGACGCCCTTGCTCAGCAGGTAGGTCGCCGGGCCGAACGTCTGGGCGATCGTGGCGCTCGGATGGTCGAGGTCGGGCAGCATGGCCGCGCCCGCGCAGACCACCGCCCCCGCGACGAGTTCCGGCGGGGTGAGGATCGGGCCCGTCAGCGTCGCCAGTTCCGCATGGCCCACCGCGCCCGGCAGCGCCACCAGGGCCGGCGCGACCGCGAGCCACACCGCCGCCCCGCTGAGGGCGTGCGAGTGCCCCATCATGTCAAGATCACGCCTTGAGACTGTACGGCAAAGCACCGACAAAATCCGCGAAGCGCCCACGAGGCCGGACCTGTGTCGGGCTCTCGTCATCGGCGCCGCGGCAGTCCCGGAGTCGAAGAACGCGGCGGGGCGGGCCGCCGCGAGAAAAGGGTGCGGGATCGTCCCGCTCCAAGAGCACCCCCCAGCCCTCCCAGAGCAGAACGATCCCGCCTGTGGCAGATAACGCTACGGTCTCGGCCGGTGTTCCCCGCAACCGGAAAAAGTTCCGGGTGAGCTACATCACTCTTCCCCGAATGCGCCAGGAGAACAATCTCGATATATCGTTGAGGCATCGAGAACGGATCGGAAAGAAGGGACACGCGATGAGCCAGGCACACACGTTCGGCGGGCCCTGGGCCGGCCACGACCCCCGGGACGCCCGGGACGCGCTCCGCGACGAGATGCGCCGCCACCTGCGGCGCGCCCTGCGCCGGGCGTACGCGAACATGAAGGAGGCGGCCATGTGGCACCAGGAGCATCAGGAGACCGGTCCGCACGAGCACCGGCACAGGGGCGGCATGCGGGGGCGCGGCCCGTGGGGCGGTTTCGGTCCGGGCGGTCCGGGCGGCCCGTTCGGGCCGTGGGCGGGCGGGAACTTCCCGTTCGGCGGCCGGGGTTTCGGGCGGCCCCGCAAGGCCAAGCGGGGTGACGTGCGCGCGGCGATCCTCGCCCTGCTCGCGGAGGAGCCGCGCAACGGCTACCAGATCATCCAGGAGATCGCCGAGCGCAGCCAGGGCGGCTGGAAGCCCAGCCCGGGCGCGGTGTACCCCGCGCTCCAGCAGCTCAGCGACGAGGGCCTGGTCCGTGCCGAGGAGACCGACGGGCGCAAGACGTTCCAGCTCACCGAGGCCGGCCGGGAGTACGTCGCGCAGCACGAGACCGAGGTGCGCGCTCCCTGGGAGGAGATGACGCCGGACATCGGGGACGACGTCCACGAGCTGTTCGGCCTGTCCCGGCAGGCGGCGTCGGCGCTGTTCCAGATCGCCCAGTCGGGCAGCGACGGGCAGATCAGGCAGGCCAGGCAGGTCCTGACCGAGACCCGGCGGCAGCTCTACCGGATCCTCGCCGACGGCGACCCCGCCGAGGAGTGACCATGGCATTCCCCGACGACACCGGCGGCGGGCGCGGCGGCGGGGCCGGCCGGCGGCCCCCCGCCGGCGCCCTGCGCATCGGCGACAGGGAGCGCGACGAGGTGATGCGGGTCCTGCACGACGCGTTCGCGCAGGGCCGCATCACCCGCGAGGAACTCGACGAGCGCCTCGACGCCACCCTCGCCGCCCGTACGGAGGAGGACCTGCGGCGGGTGACCGCCGACCTCCTCCCCGACGTCCGGGCCGGCTTCCGGAACGCGGCTCCCCTGCCCGGATCCCCATACCCCGGGCACCACCGCCACGGCTTCCCCGCGGCCTGGGGGCCGTACGGCGCGGCCCGGGGACCGTACGCGGCGCCTTGGGGGGCGGCGTGGGGCGCGCCCCGGGGGGCCCACTGGGCGGGCGTGAGGCGCGCGAGGGGCGGGCCACCGGTCCTGCCGCTCGTCGCCGCGGTGGTCCTCGTGGTCGCGTTCGTCTCCGGGTTCGCCTGGCCGCTGTTCCTGGTCGCCAAGCTGCTGTTCCTGGCCTGGCTGGTGACGACGGTCCTCCGCCTCGCCCGGCACCGGCACCGGCCGCGCCGCTCGCGAATTGGGCCTTGACCCGGCATCGGCGGAGGCCAACGATCGACATGTCGCCCTCGGGGGAGAGATCGCGGCCACCCCGATGAACGGAGGGTGAGATGCAGGCAGCCGAGCCGGAACCCGAGGTGGTGCCGCAGACCGAGCGAACGGCGGGGACGAGGCAGATCAGGATCAGGTTGCTGGACGCCGCGGAGACGAGCGCCTGCAGCAACTCGACGGGGAACTGACACGCGCCACACGTCCGCGGAAGATCGACGCGCGCCACGTTCCTCGATCCGGGCCGGGGCCGGGCGCGCTCCGACCACTATTCGGCTTCGGCCGAGGAGGCCCCATGCCCGGAGAAGCGTTCGAGCACGTCAGAAAGGTCGCGGGAGAAGTCCTCCCCGCGGCGGAGTACCGGACCGAGCTCTACGAGCACCTGCGCGAGGTGGAGGGCGTGGTGTGGAAGCTTGAACGCGCCCAGCACTTCCACGAGCCCGACACGCCGAGCTGGGTCGCCATGGTGAGCGGAGACTGGGACCGGGCGCTCGCGCTGATGGGCGAGATGCGCTTCGCCGACGACCTCCCACCCCGGGCGGAGCTACGCCGCCTGCGGATCGTGGAGACGCCGCCGACGCCGTACCTGCAATGGGAGATCGTCCTGCTCGCGGCCCGCACCCGGGCGGGTGAGCGGGCGAGGGCGCTGCACGCCCGGTCGGTGCGGCACCTGGAGGACCGCGGACCCCTGCCCGAGCTGCTCATCCTCGGCCCGGGCCTGATGTACGAGGTCCTCTACGACGATATGGGGGCGCACGTGGGCGGCCGGCGGATCACCGACCCGGCCGTGATCGACGAGTGCGCCGAGATCATCGCCGAGCTGTACGCGGAGGCGGAGGACATGGTGACCTTCCACGACCGTGAGGTGGCGCCCCTGCCGCCTCCCTCGCCCTGGCGCATCCTCTCCCACCCGGGCCACCCCTGAGACTCGCCCGTTCCGGCCGGCGGGACAGGGCTCAGGCCCCGTCCCGCTGGTGCTCCTCCAGCACCGTGCGCAGGATGGCGAGCGTCCCGGCGGTCCGTGCGAGGTCGGCGGCCGGGACGGCGGCGGTGCGGGCGGCCAGCTCGGCCTCAAGGGTCGGGCGGGCCGCGGCCAGGAGCCGGGACCCCTCCGGCGTGAGGCTGAGGACGGAGGACCGCCGGTCCTCCGGATGCGCCGCGCGCACGCACAGACCCGCGCTCTCAAGCCGGTCGACGGCCTTGCTCACGGCTCCGACGGTGATTCCCACCTCGCGCACGATGTCGAGCACCCGGCACCCGGGGCGGCCGTCGATGATCTGCAGGAACTCGAACTGACCCAGGCCGATGCCGTGCTCGGCGCGCAGCCGGTCGCTCACCGCGTTGTACAGGCGGGTCTCGACGCGGACGAGATCGGTGAACAGGCGAGTGATGTCCGTCACATCCGCCGATTCAGTTGATTCCAGGGAATCATCTTCTGCGGAATCGACTTGGGGGCCACATGTGCATTCCACGGAATGCATCCTCTCACCCCCGACATCATGGAGGTCCGGATGACCCGCCTGCAGCGCGAGGCCGTCGACGCCCTGCTTCGCAACGCCCCCGCCCCCCCGAACCCGACGCTGGCGGAGCAGCGCGCCGGATTCGCCCAGGCGCTCTCCCGGCCCCTGCCCGGCGACGTCGCCGCGCACGAGACCGTGCTCGCCGGCCGTCCCGCCCTCGACCTGACCCCGGCCACCGCCACCGGCCGCGGGCGGCTGCTCCATTTCCACGGCGGTGGCTACGTCCTGGGGTCGCCCGGCACGCACGCGGGAGTCACCGCCCAGCTGGCGCGCCGTGCCCGGCTGCGGGCGACGTCCCTGGACTACCGGCTGGCCCCCGAGCATCCCTTCCCCGCCGCGGTGGACGACGGCCTCGCCGCCTACCGGGCACTGCTCGACGGGGGTGTGCGACCGGAGGAACTGGTGCTCGCCGGGGACTCCGCGGGCGGCGGGCTGGTCGTCGCCACCCTGGTCGCGGCCCGCGACGCCGGCCTGCCGCAGCCGGCGGGCGCCGTCGTCTTCTCCCCGTGGGCCGACCTGACACTCGGCGGGCAGAGCATGCGCACGAAGGAGGACGCCGACCCGATCTTCACCCGGCAGGCGATCCAGGCGTTCGCCACCCCCTACCTGGCGGGTCAGGATGCCGCCCAGCCGCTGGCGAGCCCCGTGTTCGCCGACCTGCGGGGCCTGCCCCCGCTGCTGGTGCAGGCCGGCTCGAACGAACTCCTGCTGGACGATGCCGTCCGGCTCGCCGGACGCGCGGCCGCCGACGAGGTGGCGGTCACGCTGCGGGTCTGGCCGCAGGTGCCGCACGTCTTCCAGAATCACTTCGGCCACCTCGACGAGGCCGACGAGGCGCTCGACGAGGCCGCGCGCTTCCTGTCCGCACGGGTGCAGGCCGGGTACGGCGCACAGCCGGACCGGTGCCTGGAGCCGGAGGACCCCGAGGAGCCCGGGGCGGGCCGTCCCTGACCGCCGCGGTCGATCACGTCAGGCCCGCGGTGGGCGCAGGCGGGCCATCTCGGCCGCGATGGCCTCCAGCCTCCAGTGGGCGTTCAGCCGGCTGAAGGGGCCGGCGGTCACACCTCGTGGGCCATGAGCGGGGACCTGTCTCCGACGAGCCACAGGTGACCGAACGGGTCGAGGAAACCGCCCTGGCGGTGAACGCCCCATGGCATCTCGTGGTCGCGAATCTCATCGACGCCGCCGTCGGCTCCGGCGGCCACGGCTCGCGCGATGAAGGCGTCCGGATCGTCGACGAAAACCTCGACTCGTACGGTCCTCGTGCCCGCCTCGGCGGGAGTGGCCCAGCCGTTCTTCTCCGGCTCGCCGAGGAAGAAGGGTGCTCCACCGACCGTCAACCCGACGACCCCGCCGAGGTCCCACAGCGTGGTGGCGCCAAGCGCCTGGGCGTACCAGCGTGCGGCTGCGCTCGCGTCGGGCACGGCAAGCATCAATGAGACGACGGGGCGATCCGCTGCCGCTGTCATGGACGGCCTCCTTCGGGACGATCGGCCGGCGAACGCGACGTGGCGCACCTCAGCCGTGCGTACTCGGCAGTGAGCTTGTCAAGATCATAATGGGCGTTCAGCCCACTGGGGTTGGGCAGCACCCACAGCGCCGTCCCGCCGATCGTCTCCTCCTGCGGGCCGATCCGGGCGGCGGGTCGCGCGAAGGCGACCCGATAGGCCGACACCCCCGCTACCGCCAGGACGCGGGGCCGGACCTCCGCCACCAGCCGCGCGAGCCGCTCGCCGCCCACGCGGAGCTCCTCCGGGTCCAGTTCGTCGGCACGGGCGGTCGCCCGGGCCGCGATGTTGGTGATGCCCAGCCCGTACGACGGGAGCAGGTGCTGCTCGGACGGCGCGAGCCTGCGCGGCACGAGACCGGACAGGTGCAGGGCGGGCCAGAACCGGTTGCCCGGTCGCGCGAAGTGGTGACCGGTCGCGGCCGAGTAGAGGCTGGGGTTGATCCCGCAGAACAGCACGTCGAGCTCGGGGCCGAGCACGTCCTCGATCGTCGCGTTCCTGGCCGCCTCGAGGTCGGCCTTGGTGGGGGCCATGCCGCGATGCTAGTGCCGCCCGCTCCTGGTCGCGTTCCGGACGGCGCTGGTGCGCAGGTGGTTGTCGTAGAGCTCCTGAACCTCCAGGAGGGACTCCGGGGGTTGCCTGCCTCTGGGAGTCCTTCAGCGAAGTGGTGCGACGGGCGCGGGGGTCAGACGGCGAAGAGCAGGGCGGCACTGATGAGCACGATCACGGCGGTCGCGAAGTGGATGCCGAAGGCGACCGCCCGGGTGCCGCCGTTGCGCAGCACGATCAGGGTGTCGCCCAGGGGCAACAGAGCGACGATCAGCATGTACCAGGCCTCGGCGCGGGCGCCGGCGAAGGCCAGCAGGGCCAGGCCCAGCAGACCGTAGCCCCCGTCACGCAGGCCCTTGATCGTCAGGTAGGCGACGTCGCCGTCCTTCTTGGCCGGGACGCCGTAGCCGGCGGCCGCCGCGTGGGGCGCGAGCAGGAAACGGGCTCCGATGAACAGGACGAACAGGTTGAGGACGACGGCGAGGCCGTACGCGATGGGGGTGAGCATGTCTCTCTCCGGGAACTAGCAGCGCTAGGAACAATAATGACGCTAGCAGAGCGTTGCCATAAACGCTAGCACTGCTAGAGTTCTAGGCATGTCGATCCAGTCACGCAGGGAGCGGGAGCGCGCCGAGCGGGAGAAGCTGATCATCACGGCGGCCCGGGAGCTGGCCGAGGCCGAGGGCTGGGAAGCGGTCACGACCCGGCGGCTGGCCGAGCGCGTCGAGTACAGCCAGCCGGTGCTCTACAGCCACTTCAAGGGCAAGGAAGCGATCATGGCGGCCGTCGCCGTGGAGGGCTGCGCCGACCTGGCCGTGGACCTGCGCGCGGCCAGGACCGCGGCGCCGGACGCCCGCCGCGCCATCGCCGGCGTCAGCGCGGCCTACATGGCCTTCGCCGACCGGCACCCGGCCCTCTACGACGTGATGTTCAGCCAGATCGTCCCGCTGCCGTTCGCCACCCCCGAGGCGCCGCCCGCCCTGCAGGCGGCCTTCGGCGAGCTGGCCGAGGCCGTCCGCCCCTACTCGGGCGCCGACAGCCTGGGCGCGCTGACCGAGACCTTCTGGGCGGCCCTGCACGGCCTGGTGACCCTCATGCGTGGCGGGCGACTGCCGCGCGAGCACCACGAGCTCAGGCTCAGGCTGTTCCTGGCCCGCTTCACGGGCTGAGCCCCGCCGCCGGGCCTCTGGAAGCCGGAGGCGGTCGCCCCGCGCCCTCGCCGGCAAGGAGAACGCCCTCCTGTACGGCGAGGAGCAGCGCGTCCGGTCCCTGGTGCGGGCGATCCGAGAACGGCCGGCGGGACCCGGCCCTCGGGTACGGCTCCCGTCGCGTGAGCGGAAGGCCGTACCCGAGGGCTGTCCGGTCTCACAGACGGGGGTCGACCGGCTCCGACTCGAGGGCGAGCACGGCGAAGACCGCCTCGTGGACCCGCCAGAGCGGCTCCCCCTCCGCGAGGCGCGCCAGCGCCTCCAGCCCGAGCGCGTGCTCCCGCAGCGCCAGCGAGCGCTTCCTGCCGGTGAACCTGCGGCGCAGCAGGCCGAGCGACTCGGTGTAGTCGGGGCCGTAGACGATCCGCAGGTACTCCCGGCCGCGCACCTTCACGCCGGGCTGCGCCCTCACCGGCCGCGGCGCGTCCTGCGGCCTTTCGCCGGCCGGGCCGGCCTCCCGAGCCCCGGCCGGAGGCGCCCCGGTCACCGGAACGGGGGTGAAGGACGCGGGCTTGACCACCATTCCCTCGCCCCCGGCCTCGGTCAGGTCCGTCCACCACGCCACGGCCGCGTCACGTTCCTCCGGTACGCCCAGGTCGACGAACCGGTGACGGGTCGGGGTGACGAGCGGGGAGTCGATCAGGCCGAGGGTCTTCAGGTGCCATTCGTGCGGCTCGTCCACCGCCGTCGCCCTGCCCTCGCAGGCGAGGATCTGGAACGGTGCGAGCCGTACGCCGTCGAGACCCGAAACCGGCCCGCAGTAACGGGCATAGGCGTCGCGGAACAGGGCAGCGTTGTGAGCGCGGCGGCGGGTGCGGTCGAGCAGAGCGCCTACATCCAGGCCACGTTCCGCCGCCGTCTCAAGCATCGCGACCGCCGCGGGCAGCGACGCCCGCGCGGCCGCTCCCACCGAGGCGTACTGGTCGCGGATCAGGCCCTCGGCCTTGGCCGACCAGGGCAGCAGCTCGCAGTCGAGCGCCACCCAGTCGGTGTCCAGCGCCTCCCACAGCGGCGCGCACGCCTCGCGCAGCCGGTCCACCAGTTCCGGCGTGCGCGTGTCGAAGAAGGGCCGGCCCGTGCGGGTGTAGACGCTGCCCGCCGTGCCGTCGGCGATCCCGAAACGGCGCGCCGCCGCCTCCGGCGTCCGCGCCAGCACGGCGATCGCCCGCGAGCCCATGTGCTTCTCCTCGCACACGACCCGTGTCACCCCCGCGCGGGCCAACTCCTCGAACGCCTCGGCCGGGTGCTCCAGGTAGCCGTCCAGCGTGGAGGTCTCCGGCGGCGCCATGGTCGGCGGAAGGTAGACCAGCCAGCGGGGGTCCACGGCGAACCGGCTCATGATCTCCAGCGCGGCGCGGGAGTTCTCCTCCGCGATCCTGATCCGGCCGCCGAACCGCGTCTCCACGAAACGGGTGCCGTCCACGTCGCCGATGTCGAGCACGCCCGGGTCGCGGGCGGGCGTCCGCGCGGTCAGCGGGCGCACCGGCTCGTACCAGACCTGCTCGGCCGGGACCGACACCAGCTCCCTCTCCGGGTAGCGCAGCGCGGTCAGCCGCCCGCCGAAGACGGCGCCGGTGTCGAGGCAGATCGTGTTGTTGACCCACTCCGGCTCGGGCACCGGGGTGTGGCCGTAGACGACCATCGCGCGGCCCCGGTAGTCGTCCGCCCAGGGGTAGCGCACCGGCAGGCCGTACTCGTCGGTCTCCCCGGTCGTGTCGCCGTACAGGGCGAACGACCGCACCCGTGCGGAGGCGCGCCCGTGGTAGGCCTCCTTGAGCCCGGCGTGCGCGACGAGCAGCCTGCCCCCGTCGAGGCGGTAGTGGCTGATCAGGCCGTCCATGAACGTCCGGGCGGCGGCGCGGAACTCCGCCGGCTCGGCGTCGAGCTGCTCCAGCGACCGCTCCAGGCCGTGCGCGACCCGCACCTTGCGGCCGTCCAGGGCCCGCACCAGCTTCCGCTCGTGGTTGCCGGACACGCACAGCGCGGTGCCCGCCGCGACCATGCCCATGACCAGCCGCAGCACCCCTGGCGTGTCCGGGCCGCGGTCGACGAGGTCGCCGACGAAGACCGCCGTACGGCCCTCGGGGTGGACCGCGCCCTCCGGCCCGACCTCCCAGCCGAGCCTGGTCAGCAGCGACTCCAGCTCCGCCCGGCAGCCGTGCACGTCGCCGATGACGTCGAACGGCCCGGTGAGGTGGGTCCTGTCGGTCCACGCCTTCTCGCGCGTGACGGTCACGTCGTCGATCTCGTCACCGCTAAGGACGTGCACCCGGCGGAAGCCGTCCCTGGAGATCTTGCTGAGCGACCGGCGCAGCTCCCTGCGCTGCCGCGTGATGACGTGCGGCCCGAAGGCCCGGTCGGGCCGGGCCGCGTTGCGGGCGCGGGCCACCTCCTCGGGCACGTCGAGCACGATCGCGTCGGCGAGCACGTCGTGCGACCTGGCCAGCTCGATCAGCCGCTTGCGGGCCTCCCACTGCACGTTGGTCGCGTCGACCACCGTGAGCAGGCCGCGCCGCAGGCGGACGCCCACGATGTGGTGGAGCAGGTCGAACGCCTCGGACGTCGCCGTCTGGTCGTTCTCGTCGTCCGAGACCAGGCCGCGGCAGAAGTCGGAGGAGACGACCTGGGTGGGCGCGAAGTGCCGGGCGGCGAACGTCGACTTGCCGCTGCCGGAGACGCCCACCAGCACCACCAGCGACAGCTCCGGCACGCTGACCTCCGTCACGGCCGCTCCTCCCTCCTGCCGAAGACCGCCATCTGGGTCGGCGGGCCCACCTCGGGGTCGTCCTCACCGACCGGCCGCAGATCGGCCGTGTATCCGTACGCGGCGCAGACGCCCGCGACCCACCGCGCGAACTCCGCGCGGGTCCACTCGAACCGGTGGTCGGGGTGCCGCCGGTCGCCCGCCAGGAACTCGTACCTGACGTTGTGCTCCACGTTGGGAGTCGTCACGATCACGTGGGACGGCCTGGCCGTGCCGAAGACCACCTGTTCGAGGGCGGGCAGCCGCGACGGGTCCACGTGCTCGACGACCTCCATCAGCACCGCGGCGTCGTACCCGGCCAGGCGCGCGTCGGTGTACGTCAGCGAGCCCTGGAAGAGCGTGAAGCGGGCGCGCACGGCGTCCGGCATCCGGTCGGTGCGCAGGCGGCGCCCCGCCAGCGCGAGCGCGCGGGCCGACACGTCCATGCCGGTCACCCGGGTGAGGGCGGGGTCGCGCAGCAGGACGCCGAGCAGCTGTCCCGAGCCGCAGCCCAGGTCGATCACCGAGCGCGCGCCGATCTCCGTCAGCACCGCGGCGACCGCGTCCCGGCGCAGGGTGTTCAGCGGCACCCGCGCCTCGGCTGGCTCACCCCCGGCACCGCTGCCGTTCCCGAGACCGCTGTCATCGCCGGGGCCGGGCCGTCCCGTGATCTCGGTGGTCTCTGCGAGCTCAGGGGTCTCGGCGGGCTCGCTGCCCGGCTCCTCCTCGACCGGTGGCTCCAGGGCCTCCTCGACGTCGTCGCCGACCTCCGCCAGGCGCGCGAACGCGTCGCGCGTCAGCGCGTTGCGCCGGCCGAGGTAGCGCCGGGTGATCAGCGCCTTGTCCGGATGCCCGGCGAGCCATCCCTCTCCGGCGCGGACGAGCTTGTCGACCTCGTCGCCGGCCAGCCAGTAGTGCTTGGCGTCGTCGAGCACCGGGAGCAGGACGTACAGGTGGTTGAGCGCGTCGGCCAGGCGCACCCGCCCCCGCAGCGCGAGCCGTACGTACCGGGAGTCGCCCCATTCGGGGAAGCCGGGATCCAGCGGTACGGCCTCGGCGTCGACCTCCCAGCCCAGCGGCGCGAACAGCCGCCGCGCGAGGTCGGACCCGCCCCGGCAGGGCAGCGCGGGCAGCGTGACCTCCAGCGGGATCGCCGAGTCGGCGAGGTCCTGCCGGGAGGCGCAGCGCCCGGTCCGCGCGGTGCGGAACACGTCGGCGAGCGCCGACGCCAGCAGCGACGACGCGGCGTACGGCCGGTCGTTGACGTACTGGCTCAGCGAGAAGTCGGGCGAGGACGAGCCCCGCGAGCGCGCCAGCCGGACGGGGTCGACCTCCAGGAGCAGCGCCGCCGTGCAGCGGTCCCCGTCCGCCTCCGGGTAGAAGACCCGCGCGGTGCCGAACGACCGCCCGAACTCCTGCACCCGGCCGGGATGCTTGTGCAGGAGGTAACCGAGGTCCGTGGCGGGCCGCAGGGTCGTCGTGATCGTCAGGAGCACCCGGCAAAGTGTGCCGGATGCCCCCTTTCACCGGCCACCGGCTTTTCAGACGTGCGGCAGCACCTCGGTGGCGATCAACTCCAGGTGCTCCAGATCGTCGAGGTCGAGGATCTGGAGGTAGAGACGCTCCGCGCCCATCTCGGCGAACCGGCCGATCTTGTCGACGACCTCCTGCGGGGTGCCGGCCAGGCCGTTGACGCGCAGTTCGCCGACCTCCCGGCCGACGGCGGCGGCCCGCCGGGCGACCTCCGCCTCGTCCCGGCCGACGCAGGCGATCTGCGCCGCCGACAGCAGGACGGTCTCGCGCCCCGCCGCCTCGCACGCCGCCCTGACCCGGTCGAAGGCCGCGGCGGTGTCCTCGGGCAGGAGGAACGGCACGTTGTACTCGTCGGCGAACCGCGCGACCAGCCGCGGGGTCCGCTTGGCGCCTCCGCCGCCGACGATCAGGGGCGGCCGCGGCCGCTGCGCCGGCTTCGGCAGGCCGGGCGAGTCCACCAGCCGATAGTGCGCGCCGTCGAAGGAGAACGGCTTCGCCGCCGCCCACAGGCCGGTGACGATCTCAAGCTGCTCCTCGAAGCGCTCGAACCGCTCACCCAGCGGAGGGAACGGGATGCCGTACGCCGTGTGCTCCTCCTCGAACCAGCCGGTGCCGAGGCCCAGTTCGACGCGCCCGCCGCTCATCTGGTCCACCTGGGCGACGCTGATCGCCAGCGGGCCGGGCAGCCGGAACGTCCCGGCGGTCACCAGCGTGCCCAGCCGGATGCGCGAGGTCTCCCGGGCGAGCCCGGCCAGGGTGATCCAGGCGTCGGTGGGGCCCGGCCCCGGGTCGCCGTCCCCCATCCGCAGGTAGTGGTCAGACCGGAAGAAGGCGTCGAATCCGAGGCGTTCGGCCGTCTGCGCCACCCGGAGCAGGTCGTCGTAGGTCGCGCCCTGCTGCGGCTCGGTGAAGATCCTCAATTTCATCCGTCCATTATCCCGCATTCGGGATATCCCGACTCGTGAGCCCCGGCTCGCCGAAGCGCGTGAGGCACGGCCGGGACCGGATCACTCCCGCACGAGCAGCGCCACGCACTCGACGTGGTGGGTCATCGGATACTGGTCGAACGCCCGCAGGTCCTCCAGGCGGTAGCCGTACGGCGCGAACCAGGCGATGTCCCGCGCCAGGGTGGCGGGGTCGCAAGAGACGTAGACGATTCGCGGGGCCTCCAGGCGCGCGACGCGCTCGACGACCGGGCGGCCGAGGCCCGCGCGGGGCGGGTCGGCGACCACCAGGTCGGCCCGCTCGATCCCGAGCCGGTCGAGGGCCTCCTCGACCTTCCCCCGCTCGATCTGCGCCTGCGGCAGGTCGCGCAGGTTGATCCGGGCGTCCTGGACGGCCTGCGGATCCGACTCGACGCCGAGCACGGCGCCCTCCGGGCCGACCGCCTCGGCCAGGCCGGCGGCGAACAGACCGGCGCCGCAGTAGAGGTCGAGGGCCCACTCCCCCGGCTCGGGACGGCCGAGGTCGAGCACGGCGCCGAGCAGTGTGGCCGCCGCGCCGGGGTGGACCTGCCAGAACCCGCTCGCGGTGACCCGGTAGTCCCGCTCCCCCACCCGCTCGGTCAGCGAGGCCCGGCCGCGCAGCGCGCGGGTCCCCCGCCTGCCCTCGTCGAGGAGGACCGCGGCGTCCACGTCCGGGATCGTCGCCCTGCGGTGCGGCAGGGGTTCGACGATCACGGCCCGGTCCCCGCCGGAGGCCGCCACCACCTCCACCGAGGAGGCTCCGGGCCAGGCGAGCCGTTCCACCCCGGCCTCCTCGACGGCGGGATGGGCGATGAGGCAGCCGGTGATGTGCTCGATCTCGTGCGACCGGTGCCTGCGCAGCCCGGCCGAGCCGTCCCGGTCGACGGCGAACTGCACCCGGGTGCGCCAGCCGAGGCCGTCCGGCGCCCCCGGCACCTCCTCGACCACGACCTTGTGGTCCAGCCCGGCCAGGCGCCGCAACTGCTCGGCGACGACGTCGGCCTTGAGCCGGCGCTGCGCCTCCAGTGACGCGTGCTGCCAGTCGCACCCGCCGCACCGGCCGGGGCCGGCGAACGGGCAGGGCGGCGTCACCCGGTCCGGTGAGGCCTCCAGGATCTCGACCGCGTCGGCCCGCAGGAACCGGGTGGTCTCCTCGGTGACCTCGGCCACGACCCGCTCGCCCGGCAGCGCGTGCCGGACGAACACGACCCGGCCCTCGTGCCTGGCCACGCACCAGCCGCCGTTGGCGACGGCGCCCACGGTCAGTTCGAGCCGCGCGGGGTGCGTCTCTCCGGACTCCTGCGGTGCCGTGCTGCCGTTCCCGTTCATCCGGCCGGCCCCTTTCGTATCGGTCATGCCCCGACCTGCGCGTCCTTCGACGGCTGCTGGTAGGAACGGCGTGATGCGCCGGGCGCGGACGGCTCCCTGCGTCGCTTGAGCCGGTCGGAGGAGGCGAGCTGCCACGGCACGCTCGTCACCATCACGCCGGGCTTGAACAGCAGGCGGCCCTTGAGCCGCAGCGCGCTCTGGTTGTGCAGCAGGTGCTCCCACCAGCGGCCGACCACGTACTCCGGGATGTAGACGGTCACGACGTCGCGCGGCGACCTCCGGCGCAGCGACTTGACGTACTCCAGCACCGGGCCGGTGATCTCGCGGTACGGCGAGTCGAGGATCTTCAGCGGCACCCCGATGCCGCGCCGCTCCCACTCGTCCTTGAGCTTGCTCACCTCGCCGGCGTCCACGCTGACGGTCACGGCCTCGATGCTCGACGGGCGGGTCGCCCTGGCGTACGCGAGGGCCCGGAGCGTGGGCTTGTGGATCTTGGAGACGAGAACGATCGCGTGGTTGCGGGCGGGCAGCATCGACTCGTCGACCTCGGTCTCCTCCGGCGCGGCGAGCTCCGCGGCGACCCGGTCGTAGTGCCGCCTGATGCCCTTCATCATGAGGAAGAGCAGCGGCATCGCGAGACAGACGATGTACGCGCCGTGGGTGAACTTCGTCGCCAGCACGACGACGAGCACCAGCCCGGTCATGACCGCGCCGAAGCCGTTGATCACCCGGGCGCGCATCATGCGGAAGCGGGCCTTCGCGTCGCTCTCGGTCCTCAGGTGCCGGGTCCAGTGCCGGACCATCCCGATCTGGCTGAGGGTGAACGAGACGAACACGCCGACGATGTAGAGGTTGAGCAGCTTGCTGACGTCCGCGTCGAACGCCCAGATGAGCAGGCAGGCCCCGGCCGCGAGGATGACGATGCCGTTGCTGAACGCCAGGCGGTCGCCGCGGGTGTGGAGCTGCCGCGGCAGATAGCGGTCCTGGGCGAGGATCGACCCCAGCACGGGGAAGCCGTTGAACGCGGTGTTGGCCGCCAGGAACAGGATCAGCGCGGTCACCGCGGCGATGACGACGAACAGGGCCGAGCCGTCGCCGAAGACGGCCGAGGCGACCTGCGCGATGATCGGCTGCTGGTAGTAGCCGGCCCCCGCCGGGTGCCCGTCGATGATGAGGTCCCTGGCCACGGTGGCCGGGTCGGTCACCTTCACCCCGGACTCCAGGCCGAGGAAGATGATCCCGCCGAACATCGTGACCGCGATGAGGCCCATCATGAGCAGCGTCGTCGCGGCGTTCCTGCTCTTGGGCTTGCGGAAGGCCGGGACGCCGTTGCTGATCGCCTCGACGCCGGTCAGCGCGGCGCAGCCGGAGGAGAAGGCGCGCAGCACCAGGAACGCCAGCGCGAACCCGGCGAGGTCCGTCTGCTCGGCGAGGAGCCGGTAGCCCGCCGTCGGGGCCCGCAGCTCGTCACCGAGCAGGAACACGCGGAACAGGCCCCACAGGATCATGCCGATGACCGCGGCCATGAAGGCGTAGGTGGGCACGGCGAACGCGACACCCGACTCCCGGATGCCGCGCAGGTTCATGATCGTCAGCAGCACGACGATGGCTATCGCCACCAGCGGTCGGTGCTCGGCGACGAACGGGATCGTCGCGCCCACGTAGTCGGCGCCGTTGGCGACCGACACCGCCACGGTCAGCACGTAGTCGACCAGCAGGGCGCTCGCGACGGTCAGCCCGGCGGTGGGCCCGAGGTTCGTCGTGGCCACCTCGTAGTCGCCGCCGCCGCTGGGGTAGGCGTGCACGTTCTGCCGGTAGGACGCAACCACGACGAGCATGACGAGGACGACCGCCGCCGCGACCCACGGGCTGATGGCGTAGAGACTGACCCCGGCGAGCGACAGGATGACCAGGATCTCCTGCGGCGCGTACGCGACCGAGGACAGCGCGTCACTCGCGAAGACCGGCAGTGCCACACGCTTGGGCAGCAGCTGGTGGTGGAGCTGGGTGCTGCGCAGGGCACGCCCCACGAGGAGCCGCTTGACAAGATCTGGCACCTTGGACACGTCTGTTGAGCCTAGTCCCCCCGCGCCATGCCCGGGTCATGCGGTGTGCGGCATGGGCGACATACTGTCTCCAATAGGAGTCCGCCACACGCCCACGGCGGGGGAGCATGCATATCGTGATCATGGGATGCGGGCGGGTCGGTTCGACCCTGGCCCACATCCTGGAGGACAACGGCCACTCGGTCGCGGTCATCGACCGCGACCCACAGGCCTTCCGGCGGCTGCGGGCCGGGTTCCGGGGCCGCAGGGTCACCGGCATCGGCTTCGACCGCGACGTCCTCGAGGAGGCGGGCATCGCCTCGGCGGCCGCCTTCGTCGCCGTGAGCAGCGGTGACAACTCCAACATCATCTCCGCGCGGGTCGCCCGCGAGATGTTCGGCGTGGACAACGTGGTCGCCCGCATCTACGACCCCCGCCGGGCCGAGGTCTACCAGCGGCTCGGCATCCCCACCGTCGCCACGGTCCGCTGGACCGCCGACCAGATCCTGCGCCGGGTGCTGCCCGAGGGCGCCGAGCCCCTGTGGCGCGACCCGACGGGTACGGTCGTCCTCGCCGAGGTGGCCTTCCACCAGGGCTGGATCGGCACCCGGGCCAGGGCGATCGAGGACGCCACCGGCGCGCGGGTGGCCTTCGTCAACCGGATGGGCGAGGCGCTCGTCCCCAGGGACGCGACCGTGGTCCAGGAAGGGGACATCCTCCACCTGGTCGCCGCCGAGAACGACATGGACCGGGTCAACAAGGCGCTGTCCGCCCCGCCGTCCGACGAGGAGCACTGATGCGCGTCACCATCGCCGGCGCCGGAGCCGTCGGCCGCTCCATCGCGGTCGAGCTTCTGGAGAACGGCCACGAGGTCCTGCTCATCGACATCGACCCCCGCGCCATCAAGATCGACAGCGTGCCGCGGGCCGAGTGGCTGCTGGCCGACGCCTGCGAGATCTCCTCGCTGGACGAGGCCGGGCTGAACGGCTGCCAGGTGGTCATCGCCGCCTCCGGCGACGACAAGGTCAACCTCGTGGTCTCGCTGCTCGCCAAGACCGAGTACGGCGTGCCCCGGGTGGTCGCCCGCGTCAACCACCCGAAGAACGAGTGGCTGTTCAACGAGTCGTGGGGCGTGGACGTCGCCGTCTCCACCCCGCGTCTGCTGTCGGCCCTGGTCGAGGAGGCGGTCAGCGTCGGCGACCTGGTGCGCCTGATGACCTTCCGGCAGGGCCAGGCCAACCTGGTGGAGCTCACCCTCGCCGAGGACGCCCCGGTGGTGGGCCAGCGGACCGGCTCGGTTCCCTGGCCGGTGGACTCCGCCCTGGTCGCGATCCTGCGGGAGGGCCGGGTGCTGGTCCCCTCGGCCGACGACCCGCTGGAGGCGGGCGACGAGCTGCTGTTCGTCGCCAGCCAGGAGGTCGAGCAGGAGCTCACCGAACTGCTGTCGGCCCACGACCGCTCCTGAGCCGTACGCCGGCCGCGCCGGCCGCGCGGGCATCGCCCCGGGCGGCCGGTCCGCCGGGAGGGTCAGACGGAGGGCTGGGCGGGCGGCTCGATCGGCGTACGGCCCCGGGCGAGCACCCACACCATCGCCGCCAGCCCGGCCACCTGGAGCGGCCAGCCCAGAACGATCTTGCTGACGCCGAGCGCGGTCACGTGGTCGGCCAGGTAGAGCGGCAGCTGCACCACCACCCGCAGCAGGCAGGGCAGCATGAGCAGCCACGTCAGCCGGGCGCACAGCCGGACCAGGGCCGGCTCGTTGTGCCAGGCCGTCGGGTCGCCGGTCACCGAGCCGATCAGGAAGCCCACGATCGGCCAGCGGACCACGATCGACAGCAGCATGCCGGCCGCGTAGGCCCCGTTGTAGAGGATCCCGGGCAGGAAGACGTCCTTGGCGTCGCCGGTGCGGGCGGCGAAGAACGCGCCGATCCCGATGCCCACCAGGCTGTTGAGCACGAACTGCGGCGTGGTCCGCTGCGCGATCCGCACCACCAGGAGCGCCACCGCCGAGGCGATGCCCACGATCAGGGAGGTCTTGAGGTCCTGGGTGGCCATCCACGTGCCGGTGAAGGCGATCGTGGGCACCGCCGCCTCGACGATCCCCCGCTTGCCGCCCAGCGCCTTGCTCATCTGGGCACGAACGGCCGCCTCAACGGTGGCGTGCGCGGCGGGGGCCGTCATGTCCGCTGTGCTCATACGGTCTCCTGAGAGATCAAGGGCCACCAGCCGGGCGCAGCTCGTAGCGGGGGTTGAACATGACCTTCCGGCCGTCCTGGACGCTGATCAGTCCTTCGGCCCGGACCACCCGGCCGGGCTCGATCCCGGCGATCTTCCGGCGGCCGAGCCAGACGAGGTCGATCACGTCCGATCCGTCGTACAGCTCGGCCTCCAGGGCGGGCGCGCCGCCGCGCGGGCGCAGGGTCACGGTGCGCAGCGTCCCCGCCACGCACGACCGCTGGCGCTCGCCGCACCTGGCGATGGGCGTGGCCCCCTCCTGCTCCAGGTCCTCCTGGAGCTCGGCGGCCTCCAGCTCGGCCTGGCTGGTGGTCAGCCGCCGCAGGAGACCCCGCAGTCCGCCCCGTCTGGCAGGCTCCGGCGTGTCCATCGGTCGCTCACCCGGCTTCCTCGCTCGCTGTCCCCACGGGGGGACCCATCGTCTGGCTCCACCCCGGGTGTCGTTCCCGGGCCATGCCTCCCCGCAGCATACGTGAGAACGCCAGCCGGTCAGAAGGACGGCATGGGCAGGGCTTGCCCCCGATTCGTCAACGGCCCGCGGGCGCGGTCCCGGCGTGCCGGACCGCCCGGCCCGGCGGCGACGTCCCGGCGGGCCGGGCGCCGCCGTTCAGCGGATCTCGCTGATCTCCGGGCCGCGCTCGAACGGCCGCAGTTCATCCCGGTGGGGGGCCTGCTCGTCGGCGGGCTGCCGGTCCACCGGAAGACGCAGCGGAATCACCTCTCTGGGCGGCATCGGCTCGTCGCCGCGGACCACCACGATGCCGCGGACCACGTCCTCCAGGACGTCGCCGGCCTCCCCGCCGGACGCCGCCGGGCCGCTGATGACGGCCTGCAGGAACCAGCGGGGGCCGTCCACGCCGAGGAAACGCACCGGCTGCGGCTCCGTCTGGCCCTGCGCGGGAGCCCGGCCCACGAGCTCGGGGCCGAAGGGGCCGTCCCGCTCCTCCAGGGCCCCGCCCGCGGCGGTCACGTCCCTGACGGCGTCGGCCCGCATCTCGTCCCAGATGCCGTTCCGCTTGGGCGCGGCGACCGCCTGCACCTGCAGCAGGCTCTCCCCCAGCAGGACGATCACCCCGGTGATCTGGTCGCCGTCCACCCTGAGCTGGATCTCGAACCGGGGGTCGACGGGCAGGCGCAGGCCTCCCAGGTCGACCCGTTCGGCCTCCGGATAGTCGTCCGCCGCGTCCCAGGGGCCCGTCGCCCGCGTCGTGGCGGGGCCGTTCTCCCGCACGACGGCCGGTGCGGTCTCCTCCTCCGCGCGTCGCCGGCGTCGAAACACTTCGCTCACTCTCCTCGTGTCCTGCGTGTGCCGGGCATGTGCGTGCCCGGGGCTGTCAGCTCCCCGTCGAGCCGAACCCGTTCGTGCCCCGTACGGAGCCGGGCAACCGGTCCACCTCGTAGAACGCCGCACGCTCCACCCGCTGGACGACGAGCTGGGCGATCCGGTCGCCCCGCCGGAACCGTACGGCGTCCTTGGCGTCGGTGTTGATCATCGTGACCTTGATCTCGCCCCGGTAGCCAGCGTCGACCGTGCCGGGCGCGTTCACCAGCGTCACGCCGTGCCGGGCGGCGAGGCCCGAACGCGGATGCACGAACGCCGCGTAGCCGTCCGGCAGCGCGATCGCGACGCCGGTCCGGACGACGGCCCGCTCCCCGGGCAGCAACTCGACGTCCTCCGCCGCGTACAGGTCGGCCCCGGCGTCGCCGGGGTGCGCGTACGCGGGGAGCGGCAGGCCCGGATCGAGCCGGTGGATCAGGATCTCGACGCTCATGCCGCGGCCTCGGCTCCCCGGAGGGGGGCGGTGCCGCGTCCCGGGACGGCGCCTCCCGGACCCGGGTCCGCCGGAGCCGGCGATGTGGCGTTCGGCACAGGGCTGCTCATGAGGCAAGACCCTACCCGTTGCGCTGGGGCGACACCGCCTCTCCCGCGCCGGAGGACGGGGGCGCCGTCCCCGGGGGCCGGTCCGCCTCCCCCTCCCCGCCCCCCGCGGCCGCGGAACCGGCTGTGGGCTCGGCCGCGGGTCCGGCGTGCCCGGGCTCCGGGGCGGCCGCGGCGGGGCCCGGAGGGCCGTCCGGAGGGCCGGCGTCTCCCCCGTTCTCCGAGGACTCGATGGCGCGCCGCTCCGAGCGCAGTTCCGGCAGCGCACGGTAGATGACCGCCGTCAGCGGCACGGCCACGGCCGCCCCGGCGATGCCGCCGAGCACGCCGCCGACGGCCAGCACGAGGATGATCGCCAGCGGGTGGAAGGCCAGCGCGCGGCCGACGATCAGCGGCTGGAGCACGTGGTTCTCCAGCTGCTGCTCGACCACGAGGATGCCGACGAACACCAGGGCGTAGACCCACCCCTGTGAGCCGAACGTCACGAGCGTCGCGATCGCGCCGGCGAAGAGGATGCCGACGATCGGGATGAAGCTCGCGAAGAAGATGAGCACGGCGAGCGGGGCCCACAGCGGCACCCGCATCCCGGCGAGCACGATGCCGATCACGATGCCGTGGATGGCCGCGACGGCGACCGTGCCGTGCACGTAGTGGGAGATCGTCACCCAGGCGGCCCGGCCGGCCCGGTCGACCCGGGGCGCGGCCTGGCCGAAGCCGCGCAGGAACCAGGCCCAGATGCGGTCGCCATCCTTGAGCAGGAAGAACGTCACGAAGAGCAGCAGGACGATCGAGGCGAGGACCTCGACGAACGCGGTGGCGCCGGTCAGCAGGGTGCTGGTGATCTGGCTGCGCTGCTCGTTGACCTGCCGGCTCAGCTGGTCGACGATGTCGGCGATCTGGGCCTCCTTCAGGTGAAGGGGGCCGTGCAGCAGCCAGTTCTGCAGGTTGCGCGCGGTGAGCTGGATCTGCGCGACCAGCCGGGGGAACTCCTCGTTCGCCCGGGTGCCGATGAGGATGCCGATGCCCACGATCACGGCGAGGCCGAGAAGCATCGTGATCCACGTCGCGTAGATCGGCCGCAGCCCGGCCTCCCGCAGCCGCCTGGTGAGCGGGTACAGCAGCGCCGCGAGCAGCAGCGCGACGGCCACCGGCAGGACCACGAAGCTGATCCTGCCGATGATCATCGCCAGCACGTAGACCGCCGCGCCCACCAGCAGCAGCCGCCAGCTCCACGCCGCCAGCGTGGCGAGTGTCGGCGGCACCCCCTCGGGGGATCGCCTCTTAGACGGGATCACGGCTCCAGCCTGGCATGCCCGGAGGTGCGGCGCGCAGTCGTTTTACCTTCCGTCTGCCGGCGGCGCGTCAGGCGGCCAGCTCCGCCACGGCGTCGAGGGGGCCGTCGCCGGGCTCCAGAACGAACTCCTCGACGTTGCCCGCCGCGCACAGGTCGTCCTGGGCGAGCCTGACGAGGTCGGCCTGGTCCCCCGACACGGTCAGCCGGGACACCTCGGCCCGCATCGACCGCCGGGCCTCCGACTTGGCCCGCCGCACCCGGCGCAGCACCTCGGCCACCGCGTCCAGCACCGCGGGGTCGCCGCGCTCCGCCTCGGGCAGGTCCCGCGGCGACGGCCAGGCGGCGCGGTGCACCGACCCCTCCCGCCACCACGACCAGACCTCCTCGGTCACGAACGGCAGGAACGGCGCGAACAGCCGCAGCAGCACGCCGAGCGCCGCGCGCAGGGCGGCGACCGCCGACGCGTCCCCGGCGTACGCGCGGGCCTTGACCAGCTCCACGTAGTCGTCGCAGAACGACCAGAAGAACCGCTCGGTCCGCTCCAGCGCCCGCGTGTAGTCGTACGCCTCGAACGCCTCGGTGGCCTCGTCGACGACCGTCCGCAGCGCGGCCAGCATGGACAGGTCGACCGGCTCGACGACCTCCCCGCCGCCCTCGGACCGGAAGCCCAGCACGAACTTCGACGCGTTCAGGATCTTGATCGCCAGCCGCCGGCCGATCTTGATCTGGCCCGTGTCGAAGGCGGTGTCGGTGCCGGGCCGGCCGCTCGCCGCCCAGTAGCGGACCGCGTCGGAGCCGTGCTCCTCCAGCAGGCCCATGGGCGTGACCACGTTGCCCTTGGACTTCGACATCTTCTTGCGGTCGGGGTCGAGGATCCACCCGGAGATCGCCGCGTGCCGCCAGGGCAGCCCGCCGTGCTCCAGGTGCGACCGCACGACCGTCGAGAACAGCCAGGTACGGATGATCTCGTGGGCCTGGGGCCGCAGGTCCATCGGGAACACGCGGCGGAACAGGTCGTCGTCGCGCTCCCACCCGGCGGCGATCTGCGGGGTCAGCGAGGAGGTCGCCCACGTGTCCATGACGTCGGGGTCGCCGGCGAAGCCGAGCGGCTTGCCGCGCTGGTCCTCGCCGTAGCCGGGCGGCACGTCGCTGGAGGGGTCGACGGGCAGCGCCCGCTCCGGCGGGGTGATCGGGGCCTCGTAGACGGGCTCGCCCTCGGCGTCGAGGGGGTACCAGACCGGGATCGGCACGCCGAAGAACCGCTGGCGCGAGATCAGCCAGTCGCCGGCCAGGCCCTCCACCCAGTTGTCGTACCTGACCCGCATGTGCGGCGGGTGCCACTCCAGTTCCCCGCCCCGGTCGAGCAGCGCGCGGCGCAGGGCGAGGTCCCTGCCGCCGTTGCGGATGTACCACTGCCGGGTGGTCACGATCTCCAGCGGGCGGTCGCCCTTCTCGTAGAACTTCACCGGCCGCTGGATCTTGCGCGGCTCGCCGTCCAGGTGGCCGGACTCGCGCAGCATCTCCACGATGCGCTCGCGCGCGCTGTGCACGGTCTTGCCGGCCAGTTCGGCGTACGGCCCGGCGGGCACGCCGTGCGGCGGCTCGGGGAGCAGGCGGCCGTCCCAGCCGATCACCGGCCGGGTCGGCAGGTCGAGCTCGCGCCACCAGGTCACGTCGGTCACGTCGCCGAAGGTGCAGATCATCGCGATGCCCGAGCCCTTGTCCGGCTCGGCCAGGTGGTGGGCCACGACCGGCACCTCGACCCCGAAGACCGGGGTGCGCACGGTGGTGCCGAAGAGCGGCCGGTAGCGCTCGTCGTCGGGGTGGGCGACCAGGGCCACGCAGGCCGGGATCAGCTCGGGCCGGGTCGTCTCGATCCACACGCGCTCGCCGAACCCCTGCTCACGCTGCGCGGGCGACAGGTCGAAGCCGATGCGGTGGAAGGCGCCGGGCCACTCCCGGTCCTCCAGCTCGGCCTGGGCCACGGCGGTGCGGAACGTCACGTCCCACAGCGTGGGCGCCTCGGCGACGTACGCCTCGCCCCGGGCGAGGTTGCGCAGGAACGCCCGCTGCGAGGCGGCCCGGGCGCCGGCGTCGATGGTCGCGTAGGTCAGCGACCAGTCCACCGACAGGCCGAGGCGGCGCCACAGCTCCTCGAACGCCTTCTCGTCCTCGGCGGTCAGCCGCTCGCACAGCTCGATGAAGTTGCGGCGCGAGATCGGCGCCTGCCGCTTGGCGTCCGGCTTCTCCGGCGGCGTGAAGTCCGGGTCGTACGGCACGGAGGGGTCGCAGCGGACGCCGAAGTGGTTCTGCACCCGGCGCTCGGTGGGCAGGCCGTTGTCGTCCCAGCCCATCGGGTAGAACACCTCGCGTCCCCGCATCCGCTGGTAACGGGCGATCGTGTCCGTGTGCGTGTAGGAGAAGACGTGCCCCACGTGGAGGGATCCGGACACGGTCGGCGGCGGGGTGTCGATGGAGTAGATCTCGTCCCTGCCGCGGGACCGGTCGAACCTGTAGGTCCCGTCGGCCTCCCAGCGGGCTACCCATACCGCCTCCAGGCCGTCGAGAGCAGGTTTCTCGGGCATGGTTGCGGGGAGTCGCTGTTCGGTCATGCCACCACATGGTATGGCGTGGCGCGCCTCCCCGAGGGGAGACACTAAGGTCGTTATGGAGGAGGAATCATGGCGGACACGGCTCGGGCGGCCAAGCGAGAACTCGGCCTGTCGGAAAAGCCCGACATGCAGTGGCGGATCATCGGCGGAGTGCTGGGCCTCGCGGTGGGCTTCGCCTCCCGCAAGGTGCTGGCGTACGCCTGGGAGAAGGCGACCGGCAAGGAGCCCCCGGCGAGCGCCGACTCCCCGGACATCGGCCTCGGCGAGGCGATCGCCTACGCCGTCGTGATGGGGCTCGGCATCGAGGTCACCCGGATCGTGGCGACCCGGGCGGCGGCCAGGAAGTGGCGCTCCTGGAAGGACGCCGCCCGCGACCTCACTCCGTAGGCACCGGCTCCCCGGACTCCAGGGCCGTGAGGAAGTCGCTGGCCCACCTGTCCACGTTGTGCGAGGCGACCCTGCGCCGCAGCGACCGCATCCGGCGGGCGAGCTCGTGCGGGGTCGCCCGCATCGCGGCCAGCATCGCCCGCTTCATGCCGGCGATGTCGTACGGGTTGACCATGTAGGCCTGGCGCATCTCGTCGGCCGCCCCGGCGAACTCGCTCAGCACCAGCGCGCCGCGCAGGTCGTGGCGGCAGGCGACGTACTCCTTGGCGACGAGGTTCATGCCGTCGCGCAGCGGCGTGACGACCATGACGTCGGCCGCGCAGTACAGGGCGGCCAGCTCCTCCTTGTTGTACGACTGGTGCAGGTAGGAGATCGGGTGACGGCCGAGCATGCCGTGCTCGCCGTTGATGCGGCCCACCCGCAGCTCGATGTCGTTGCGCAGCCGGATGTACTCGGCGACCCGCTCCCGGGTCGGCGTCGCCACCTGGACGAACACCGCCTCGCCCGGCTTGACCGAGCCGTCGTCGAGCAGCTCGCCGAACGCCTTGAGCCGCTGGCCGATGCCCTTGGTGTAGTCGAGCCGGTCGACGCCGAGCAGCATGTGCTCGGGGTCGCCCAGCTCGGCCCGGATCTCCCTGGCCCGCTGCTGGACGCGCGGCTCGCGGACGAGCTGGTCCAGCTCGCCGAAGTCGACCGAGATCGGGAACGACTCGGCGCGCACCGTCCGGTCCTCGAGCTGGATCTCGTTGCGCAGGTACTGCACGCCGAGCAGGCGGCGGCACAGGCGCAGGAAGTTGGCGGCGCCGCCCGGCCGCTGGAAGCCGACCAGGTCGGCCCCGAGCAGGCCCTCCAGGATCTCGTTGCGCCAGGGAAGCTGGTAGAACAGCTCGCCCGGCGGGAACGGGATGTGCAGGAAGAACCCGATCTTCAGGTCGGGCCGCAGCTTGCGCAGCATGGCCGGCACGAGCTGGAGCTGGTAGTCCTGCACCCACACGACCGCGCCGGGGGCGGCGGCCTCGGCGGCGGCCCGGGCGAACCGGTCGTTGACCGCCTTGTAGGCGTCCCAGAGCACCCGGGAGTAGATCGGGGTGGCGACCACGTCGTGGTACAGCGGCCACAGGGTGGCGTTGGAGAACCCCTCGTAGTACAGCTCGACCTCGAGCTGGGACAGCGGAACGGGGATCAGGTGCATGCCGTCGTGGTCGAACGGCTTGAGCTCCTCTCCCGCCGCACCGGTCCAGCCGAGCCAGGCGCCGTCACGGCGCTGCATCACGGGCGCGATGGCGGTCACCAGCCCTCCGGGGCTGCGACGCCACTCGTTCTCACCCACGCGGTCCACCGGCAGCCGGTTCGCGACGATCAGAAATGAGCTGGTGCCATCACGCATGAACCCCTCCAGGGTCGCCTGTGACCACCATACGGAAAGCCACCAGGCGACCCCATACCCGTAATGACGTGCACAATTCACAGCCGAAACTGTGAGAATGATCTCACGCAGCTCACGGGGGCTCGCCAAGTGGTTTAGACCAATCGGTGACACTTCTCTACCCGGAACATCGGGACGGCCGGAGAGTGCCGATTGGGATGGTCACCTGGACCGGCCGCCGTCGCCGGAGGCGTGCCGGACGGCGGGAGACGGTGGAGGGGACGGCGGAAGGAGACGGCCGGAGAGCTGCCGGGGAACGGGGGTCAGCCGGGGAACGGGGGTCAGCCCGGCGGGAGGGCGTGCCCGCGGAGCAGGTCCGCGCGAACGGAGGCGGCGAGCTTCTTGGTGGCGGCCCGGTTGAGGGCGGCGCCCGCGACCGCCCCGGTGAGGAAGGGGCCGAGGGTGGTGAGGTGGCGGCCGAGTGTGCGCATCAGGCGGTTGCGCAGCGCGGTCTTCGCGGCGGTGCCGAGCGCGATCGTGGCCGAACCGGGGGCGAGGGGATTGACACCCCGCTGTTTCGACCAGGCGAGCGCGTACGCGGCCGCCCTCTGGGTCCCGTTGCCGGGCACCTGCACGCCGTACACCTCGTGGAGTTCGGCGAGGAGCTTCACCTCGATGGCCGCCACGACGAGCGTCTCGGCGACGATCTGGGCGGGCGCGGACAGCAGCAGGGGCGGGGCGGCGAACTCGGCGGCGGCGAGCGCTCCGCCGACCGCGCCGACCGCCATGGTCGCCTTGGCGGCCGTGCGGACGAGGTCGTCGGCGAGCTGATCGCCGGTGAGCCCGTAGTGGTGCTCCCGCAGCGTCGCCAGGTCCCTGATCGGTAACCGCGGGGCGATGTTCATGAAGACGTCGGCCAGCCATCGGCCCCGGCCGGTCCCGCGCTCGCGCGCCTTTCCCGCGGACTTCGCCAGGGCCTGGCTGAGGCGGCCGAGCAGCCGTCGCCGCTCGGCCCCGTCCGTCTCCTCAGGGGCCACGAGTTTGCCGACCAGGTCGGCCACCTCGTCGTTCGATCGATCCGCGTCTGAAGTCACGGACCCTCCTCAGGGTCTCCTAGGCGGCACACTCGCGGCAGACCTGCTGGCCGTTCTTCTCCGAGGCCAGCTGGCTGCGGTGGTGCACCAGGAAGCACCGCGAGCAGGTGAATTCGTCGGCCTGCCGAGGAATCACCCGAAGCGAGAGCTCCTCGTTCGACAGGTCCGCCCCCGGCAGCTCCAGCGACTCGGCCAGATCGGTCTCGTCGATGTCGATGCTGCCCGACGACTTGTCGCTCCGGCGCGCCTGTAGTTCCTGAAGGCTGTCCTCGCTGAGGTCGTCGTCGGTCTTACGCGGGCTGTCGTAGTCGGTAGCCATCTGCTACTCCATCCCCCTCATCTATCTGCCTGCGCTCGTGTCGCGCGTCTTAACGCTCGGGAGGCCGGTGTTGTGCCCGCGGGGGCCGGGAAATCGTGCAATCGGTACCCGCTTGAACGAACACTGAACCTCCCGACACGGGTGGCGTGCACCGCCGGGGACTGCGGTTAGCCAAATATGGCGAAAACCACAGTATCGGCGGTATCCCCACCGTGTTCGACGGCACATCCAACCACATGTACGGCGCGCACGCTCCATCAGCGCGCCGACTGCGGCATCCCCGGAGAAACCCCGTTTCCGGAGAGTCGCACCGTCACCACGAGCCCGCCCCCGTCGCGGGGAACGGCGACGACCGTTCCGCCGTGCGCCCGGACGATCGCGCGCACGATGGACAGGCCGAGACCCGCGCCTTTGGCGGATTGGACCCGGTCGGCATTCAGCCGCCGGAACGGCTCGAACAGGCTCTCCACCTCGTACGCGGGAACGTGCGGTCCCGTGTTCGCGACCTGAACAACCGCACCCCCGTCCACCATTCCCGTACGGACCCATACTTTTCCGTTGGGACCAAGATTGTGCTTGATGCCGTTCTCGACGAGGTTCGAGAGGCAGCGTTCGACGAGAACCGGATCACCCGTCGTGGCGGCGGGATGAAGGTCGTGCTCGACCGTGACCCCTTCCTCCTCGGCGAAGGCGGCCAGTTGCTCCACCGCCGTCCGCGCCACCTCCTGCACGTCCACGGGCTTGCGCACCGACAGCTCCCGCTCGCTGCGGGCGAGCAGCAGCAGGCCCTCGATGAGCCGCTCGTTGCGGGCGGTGGTGCCGAGGAGCGTGCGCCCGAGCACCTTGAGGTCGTCCGACGCCTCGGGGTCGGACAGGGCCACCTCAAGCACGGTGCGGTTGATCGCCAGCGGCGTGCGCAGCTCGTGCGAGGCGTTGTCCACGAACCTCCGCTGGGCGTCGAAGGCGGTGTTGAGCCGGGTGAGCATGGCGTCGAACGTGTCGGCCAGCTCCTTCAGCTCGTCGTCGGGGCCCTGGAGGTCGATGCGCTCGTGGGCGAGGGAGGTCTCCGACAGCTTCCGCGCGGTGACCGTCATCTTCTTGATCGGCCGCAGCGCCCGGTCGGCCACGACGTATCCGAGGATCAGGGCGAAGATGCCCACGCCCAGCAGCGCCAGCAGCGACCGCTGCAGCAGCTCGCTCCGCGCCGCCGCGGTGGCCTCCGCCTGCAGGTTGGCGTAGTTGTTGTTGAACTCGTCGATCACCTCCTGCGGCACGCTCGGCGGCAGCAGGATCTTCGGCACGCTCTGCCACCCGACGTTGATCGCATGCCCGACCAGCACGTACATGACCATCACCAGCAGCGCGCCGGCGACGAAGACCAGCGCGGCGTACGTGAGGGTCAGCCGCCAGCGGATGCTGACGCGGTTCTGCAGCGACCGCATCTCGTCGAGGATGTTGGCCCGCTGGACCGGGTGGGCGACCAGGGGCGGCGGGCCGTCCCAGGCGGGCGGCCCGCTGGGCGGCGGCGGAACCTGGCTGCGGTAGGGACCGGTGCCCATCGGGTCCGACATCCGGCCGGGCGTCACAGCCGGTAGCCGACGCCCGGCACGGTCTCGATGACCGGCGGGTCGCCCAGCTTCTTGCGCAGGGTCATCATCGTCACCCTGACCACGTTGGTGAACGGGTCGATGTTCTCGTCCCACGCCTTGTCGAGCAGGTCCTCCTGGCTGACGACCGCGCCCTCGGCGCGCATCAGCTCCTCCAGCACCGCGAACTCCTTCTTGGTGAGATGGATCTCCGCGCCGTCCCTGGCCACCTGGCGCTTGCCGGGGTCGAGCCGGATGCCGGACCGCTCCAGCACGGGCGGCAGCGCCGGCGCGGACCGGCGGCCGAGCGCGCGCACCCGGGCCACGAGCTCCATGAAGACGAACGGCTTGGCCAGGTAGTCGTCGGCGCCGAGCTCCAGCCCCTCCACCTTGGCGTCGACGTCGCCCGCCGCGGTGAGCATGATGATCCGCGAGGCGGACCGCTCCGCGACCAGGCGGCGGGCCACCTCGTCACCGTGGACCTTCGGCAGGTCGCGGTCGAGCACGATCACGTCGTAGTCGATGTACCCCGTCTTCTCCAGGGCGGCCGCGCCGTCGTAGGCGACGTCCACGGCCATCGCCTCCCGGCGGAGGCCGGTGGCGATCGCGTCCGCGAGCACCCTCTCGTCCTCCACCACTAGCACGCGCATCAGGTCCTCCTCGCTGGTACGGACGCCTCATTGTGGCCCTGACCGGCGTAAGCCGCCGGTAAGCGGCCCCGGCACTCTACGTGACGTAGAGCACAGAAATTCACAGGTTTGCGCTGGGTCCTGTCATGGGTATGGGCCCGGGCACCCTCCATTGTCGTGTGCCGGGGTAGGCGCGTCTCTCCTGAGCGGATTCCGCGCCGGCGTCTCCGTGCCACGTCCGCCCCCTGAGAAAGAAGGTGAGATGGGCGAGTTCACGACCACGATCGAATCCAGGCTCGACCAGGCCTACAAGGGTCTTGAAGAGGCCACGACGAGCGGGGACGACTTCCTCGCCGACACCCTCACCGCCGAGATCGAGGACCTGCACCGCCTCGCGGAGGATCACGGCGTCTCCATCAACCGCTGACCGCGCCATCACCTGACGAAGGGGCCCGCCGTACGGCGGGCCCCTTCGACTGTGCCGGGCCGTGTGGAACTCCGTGGTGGTCAGTCCCGTTCGGGATCGAGGGGGACGAGCAGGTCGTGCAGTTCCTCGAAGAGCCCGGGCGCGGCGCACAGCACCATGTCGGGGCTCACCTTCCTGCCGTTCAGGCCGCCGAGCCGCGCCCCCGCCTCGGCGGCGACGAGACCGGCCGCGGCGTGGTCCCAGTAGTTGGCGCCGCGCTCGTAGTAGGCGTCCACCCGGCCCGCCGCCACGGAGCAGAGGTCGATCGCGCAGGAGCCGCCCCGCCGGATGTCCCTGACCCTCGGCACCACCTGCGCGACCACCTCGGCCTGCACGCGCCTGCGGGCGGCGCCGTAGCCGAAGCCGGTCGCGACGAGCGCCCGGTCGAGCGGGACGCCGGTGTTGCAGCGCAGCCGCTCGCCCCGCAGCCACGCGCCGCCGCCCCTGCGGGCGGTGAACAGCTCACCGCGCGGGACGTTGTTGACCGCGCCCGCGACGATCTCGCCGTCCACCTCGACGGCGATGCTGACCGCCCAGTCGGGCACGCCGTACAGGAAGTTGACCGTGCCGTCGATGGGGTCGACGACCCAGCGGACCACGCCCTCGCCGGGGGTGTCGCCGCCCTCCTCGCCGAGGATCGCGTCACGCGGCCGGGCCTCGGCGATGCGGGCGCGGATCAGTTCCTCCGCGGCCCGGTCCAGCGCGGTGACGACGTCGGTGGGGCTCGACTTGGTGGCGAGCACCTCGGGCCGCGCGGGCCGCTTGGCGAGCAGCATCTGGCCGGCCTCCTCCGCTATGCGGGCCGCCAGCTCCAGCAGCTCCTCCTCCCGAACGCGGTCGTCCCGCCGCTCCCGCTCGTCCATGCCGGTCTGCCCCCTCCTGAGTTCGTGATCGTGGCCGCCCGCCGGAACGGAACGGCCACGGATAACTCCCACATCCTTCCAAACCAGGATCGGGAGCTCTCGGACGGTCACCGCAGGGAGGCCGGGCGGCGCCACTCCTCCCCGAGCACGTGCTGACCCAGGAAGGCCAGGACGGTCTCGTACCACGCGATCGCGTTGCCGGGCTTGAGCACCCAGTGGTTCTCGTCGGGGAAGTAGAGGAACTTCGCCTCGGCCCCCGACCGCTGGAGGTCCCACCACAGCCGCAGACCCTCGCCGATCGGCACCCGGTAGTCCTTGTCGCCGTGGATGACCAGCATCGGCGTCCTGATCTCGCCGAGCCACCGATGGGGCGACAGCCTCTCGTAGCTGGCCGAGCCGGGCGCGCCGAACTCGCGCTGCCAGTAGTCCGCGCCGTCCGTGGTGCCCGCGAACTGCTCCAGGTTCCACAGGGAGGCGTGCGTCACGATGGCCCGGAAGCGGTCGGTGTGCCCGGCGACCCAGTTGGCCATGTAGCCGCCGAACGACCCGCCCATCGCCGCCGTACGCTGCTCGTCGATCTCCGGCCGTTTCAGGCACTCGTCCGTGATCGCCATCAGGTCGGCGTGGGTGACCGGGCCCCAGTCGCCCCAGCCCCGGTCGATCATGCCCTGGCCGTACCCGGTGGACAGGCAGGGGTCGGGCAGCAGCACGGCGTATCCGTGCCTCGCCATCAGCCAGGGGTTCCAGCGCCAGCTCCAGTCGTTCCAGCTCCCGAGCGGCCCGCCGTGGATCCACAGCAGGAACGGCGCCGGGCTCTCGGCGGTCGCCTCCGCGGGGACGACCAGCCAGCCCCGGATCTCGGTGCCGTCGTCGGCCGTGGCGGTGACCTCGGTCAGGGTGCCCGGCAGGTCGAGCGCGGGAACGGGCGAGGGCAGCGCGGTCACGGTGCCGTCCGGGTCGATCCGCACCGGCACGGGCGGCGAGTCGACCGCGCCGCGCAGGGCGTAGACCTCGCCGCCGGGGGCCGGGCACAGCTCGGCGTACGCGCCGTCGTCCGAGGTCAGCCGGGTCGTCGCCGCGTCGGAAGGCGCGTTGAGGGCGACCCGGAAGACCGGCCGGCGGCCCCGGTCGTCGGCGGCGACGTAGAGCTCCGCCGACGAGGGCGCCCACGCGACCGACGCGGGGAAGATCTCCTCGGCGACGGCCCGTCCCTCGCCGGTGGCCAGGTCGATCACCCAGACGTCGACGGTGGCCGAGACCCGCTCGGTGGCGTGCCGCTCCCGGGTGCAGGCGACGTGCCGCCCGTCGGGCGACACCACGACCGGCCCGCCGAAGTCGTGGCCCGGCGAGGTCGCGAGCGTCCGCCGGGACCCGTCCGCGACGTCGATCGCGACCAGGTCGGTGCGCCCCGTGCCGTTCGGCAGGAACTCGCGCCAGGCGGTGATCACGGCCGAGCCGTCGGGAGTGACCGCGAAGGAGGCGTCGCGCAGCGCGCCGCCCGGCTCGGGGGTCAGGTCCCGGACGTCCTCCAGGCCGTCCCGGGCGGCGCGGCCCGCGAAGAGCCGGGGCTGCGCCGGGCCGAGGTCGTGGTCCCAGAAGCGGATCGGGTAGCCCTCGTGCAGGATCGCGCTGACGCCGTCGTCCTCGCGGCCCTTACGGCGCTCCTCCTCGGTCGCGGCGTCGCCGGGCAGCACCTCGGAGGCGTAGACCACCACGTCACCGGCCGCCCGGACCGCGCCGATCCCGCCGGGGCGGGTGGCCAGCCGCGAGGGCTCGCCCCGCTCGGGCAGCAGCCACAGCGCGGGCACCTCGCCGCCCGGCTCCTTGACCGTCTCGTCGGGCCGCCGGGAGACGAACAGCAGGCCTCCGTCCAGCAGGCTTCCGCCGGGGGCGAACTCCGCGCCCGCCTCCCCCTTCGCCGACCGCGTCAGCCGGTGCGGCTCGCCCTCGGGGGTGAGAGGGATCTCCCACAGCGCCGTTCCGTACGACCTGCCGTCGGGGTTGAGGGACTGGACCACGGAGACGAGCCGGGTTCCGTCGGGTGACAGCCGCAGCGACGCCACGCGCGGCAGGGCCATGTACTCGCGGATGTCGGGAAATTGGGTCACCGCTCGAACCTACTCGCCCGGGCCGACCGTCTCGACCCCCCGATAGTGTTGTCGTTCATGGGGAGCACCACGGGGTCTGATGCAGGGCGCGACGCGGGGTACGACGCCCTGCTCGTCGTCTCGTTCGGGGGGCCGGAAGGTCCCGAGGACGTCATGCCGTTCCTGGAGAACGTCGTACGCGGCCGGGGCGTGCCACGTGAGCGGCTGCTGGAGGTCGAGGCGCACTACCAGCGGTTCGGCGGGGTCAGCCCGATCAACCGGCAGTGCCGCGAGCTGATCGACGCGCTGGACGTGGACCTCCCGGTCTACTGGGGCAACCGCAACTGGCATCCGTTCCTGGAGGACGCGGTCCGGCGGATGAAGGAGGACGGCGTCCGCCGGGCGGCGGCCTTCGTCACCGCGGCCTACCGCTCCTATTCGAGCTGCCGGCAGTACCTCGACGACATCGCCCGCGCCCGCGCCGCCGTGCCGGGGGCCCCCGAGATCGTCAAGCTGCGCCACTACTACGACCACCCCGGGTTCGTGGCCGCGATGGCCGACCACACCCGCGAGGCGCTCGCCGCGCTCCCCGAGGACGTGCGGACCGGCGCCCGGCTCGTCTTCACCGCGCACAGCATCCCCGTCTCCATGGCGCGCACCGCCGGCCCGTCCGGCGGCGCGTACGAGGCCGAGCTGCGCGAGACGGCGCGGCTGGTGGTCGAGCAGGTGGACGCGGGACGGCCATGGGACCTGGTGTGGCAGAGCCGCAGCGGCCCGCCGCAGGTCCCGTGGCTGGAGCCGGACGTCTGCGACCACCTGGAGGCGCTGCACGCCGAGGGCGTGCCGGCCGTGACGCTGGTGCCGATCGGGTTCGTGTCCGACCACATGGAGGTCGTCTACGACCTCGACACGGAGGCGGCCGCCCTGGCCGGCAAGCTCGGCCTGCCGCTCACCAGGGCCGCGACCGCGGGTACCCACCCGCGGTTCGTGTCGATGGTGGCCGAGCTGCTCGCCGAACCCGCGCCCGCGCCGTGCCCGGGCACCTGCTGCCCGGCTCCCGCCCGCCGGCCCTCCTAGTGTCCTGAGTCAGGAGGCGTACGAGCGGGCGTAGGCGTCCGCGAGCGACAGCACCTTGTTCACGTAGTCCCAGGAGTGGTTGTAGAACCACACGGACTTCCTGAGCTTCTCGCCGCCCGCGCCGGCCCCGTTGGCGCACAGGTACGTGGCCGCCGACGGCACCGCGTCGTAGGGGCTCCAGATGTCCGCCTCGCCGTCGCCGTCGCCGTCCACGCCGTACGACTTCCAGGTGGCGGGCATGAACTGCATCGGCCCGAGCGCCCCGGCGGACGACGGGCCGTTGTTGCGGCCGTGGCTGCTCTCCACCTGGCCGATCGCGGCGAGGACGGTCCAGGAGAGGCCGGGGCAGACGGTCGCCGAGCGCTGGTAGAGGTCGAGGTAGCTCTCCGGCCGCCCCACCAGGGCCTGGCCCTGCGGCGTGGCGGCCTTCGGCCGATCGCTGTCCGGGCCGATGCGCACGACCTGCGCGCCCTTGCCGAGCAGGCGGGCGACCGCGTCCCGGTCCACCTTGCCGGGGTCGCCGTGCACGAGCACCACGACTCCGGCGGGGAAGCCGAGGCGCCGCCCCACCTCCTGGCTGACCAGCCCGTCGATGTCGGGCAGCCCGAGCGAGGCCGAGGCCGCGACCCGCAGCCGGGGGCCGCCGTCGATCTGGTAGTCGACGCCCAGCCGCACGCCGAGCCGCTTGATCGTCCCGCTGTCGGCGACCAACTCGCCCCGGGCGAGCCCGCTCCACACCTCCGGGTGCTCGGCCACCCGCTTGGGCGTCCACGAGCGGAACTGCGCCGGGTCGACCGCGAGCAGGCGCAGGGCCGTACCGGCGACGTGCACGGCGCCGCCATCGGTGACCGCCACCTTCTGCACGTGCGGCAACCTGGCTATTTTGCGTAGTGTCCGCGCCGGAACCGTGGCCGGGGAGATCGCCAGGAGCTGCGGCGGCGTGACCTGCACGCCCGGCCCGCCCGCGACGGGCGCGCTCGACGGCAGCGTGCGGTCGGGCACGAGGGCGGCCGTGGTGGCCCGCGCGGCCGGACGCGCCTTGTCCGGGCGCGGCCGGTCACCGGCCACGTCGCCGGCAGCGAGCGCACCGGAATCGGGCCAGGTCACGAGGGCGGCGACACTCATGGCGAGCACGCTGACGATCACGACCGCGAGCCCGGTGACGATGGGACGGATGCGCCCGGTAGCGTAGGGAGAGCGGGAACGCACAGTCAGACCCCGCACCCCCGGCGACGGAAAATCACTTGCCCCATGATAGGCGGGCAGGCGAAGGTCGAAACCGGAAATAAATGACGTCCGCGTGCCTCAGGAGTTCTCACCGGAACTTTCCGCAGGCCGCCGCCGCTGTCCGAACGGCCGGCCCGGACGCACACGCACCATCGTGCCGAAGGGGAAACACCAATGGTCGGGCCGTATCGAGGGCTGTTCGGCACGCCCGGAGTCAAGGGCTTCGTTCTCGCGGGGTTCGTGGGGCGGGCGCCCATGTCGATGCTCGGCATCGGGGTCATCCTGCTCGTCAACGCCGTCACCGGCTCGTACGCGACGGCCGGGGCGGTCGCGGCGACCGTCTCGGTGGCCTTCGCCGTCGCCGCTCCCCTGTCGGGGCGGCTCGTGGACCGCTTCGGCCAGTCGCGGGTGCTCATCCCGTTCATCCTCCTGCACGCCGCCTCCATCACCGCGCTGATGCTGTGCGCGCACGCCCGGACCCCCCAGTGGGCCCTGTACGCGGCGGGCGTGGCGTCCGGCGCCACCGGCCTGTCGCTGGGCTCGATGGTGCGGGCGCGCTGGTCGCACGTGCTCGACGACCCCTCCCGGCTGCACACGGCGTTCTCGTTCGAGTCGGTGGCCGACGAGCTGATCTTCGTCGGCGGCCCGGCGTTCGTCACCGCGCTGACGACGGGCGTCAACGCCTACGCCGGGCTGATCGCGACGATCGTCCTGGCCCTGTCGGGCACGCTGGTCTTCGCCTGCCTGCGCGGCACCGAGCCGCCGGTCGTACGGCACCAGAGGGCGGGCGGGTCGCCGATCGCGATCCCGGGGGTGGCGCTGCTGTCGGCCGTCTTCCTCGCCATGGGCGCGGTGTTCGGCTCGATCGACATCATCACGGTGGCCTTCGCCGACGAACACGGCAACAAGGCGGCGGCCGGGCTGCTGCTCGCCTCGGTCGCGGCCGGCAGCATGATCTCCGGGCTGTGGTTCGGCTCCCGGCACTGGAAGATCAGCCTGCGCAGCCGGTTCGTGCGAGGGCTGTCGCTGTTCGCGGCCGGGTTCACCCCGGTGCTGCTGATGGACGACATCCGCGCGATGGCCCTGGCGCTCTTCCTCGCCGGGCTGTCCATCTCCCCCACGTTGATCACCGGGTTCTCACTCGTCGAGCGGATGGTCCCGGCCGGGCAGCTCACCGAGGGCATGGCGTGGATCTCCACGTCCATCGGCCTCGGGGTGGCCGTCGGCGCGTGGGCGGGCGGGCGGCTCACCGACGCCTACGGCGCGTCCAACGCGTACGGCTTCTCCTACGCGTGCGCGCTGCTCGCCGTCGCGGTCGGTCTCGGCGGGTCGGCGCTGGCCCGCGTACGGCAGCGGGCCGGCTGACGCTCTTTTTCGGCGTGTAGGCAGCGGGGGCGTTCATGAGTAGTGTTCACGTTCACTGCCGGGCATGGGATGGAGAGCATGGACGCCTTCGTCAACTGGGCGCGCAACCAGTCGGTCACGCCCGCCGAGGTGCGCACCCCCGCGTCGGCCGCCGAGGTCGCGGACGCCGTACGGGACGCCGCGAGAACGGGCCGCCGGGTCCGCATGACCGGCACCGGGCACTCGTTCACCGGGGTGGCGCTGACCGACGGCGTCCTGCTGCGGCCGAACGCCCTGACCGGGGTGCTCGGCGCGGGCGACGGCTGGGTGAAGGTGGCCGCGGGCACGCCGCTCCACGCGCTCAACGAGGAACTCCACCGGCGGGGGCTCGCGCTCGCCAACATGGGCGACATCACGGCGCAGACCGCCGCCGGGGCGATCCAGACCGGCACCCACGGCTCCGGCAGGCACACCGGTGGGCTCGCCGACCAGGTCGCCGAGCTGGAGATGGTGCTCGCCGACGGCTCGGTCGCGACCGTGCGGGAGGGCGACCTGTTCGACGCGGCCCGGGTGGGGCTGGGCGCGCTCGGCATCCTGACCGCCGTCACGTTCCGGGTCGAGCCCGCGTTCCTGCTGCGCGCCAGACGGGAACCGATGGCGTTCGGCCGGATCCTCGACGGGCTCGACGACCTGACCGGGGCCGACGACCACCTCGACTTCTTCTGGCTGCCCCACACCGACACCTGCCTGGTCAAGCGCAACAACCGCGACGCCGGCCCGGCCCGGCCGCCCACGGCGTTCAAGAGGTGGCTCGACGAGGTCTTCCTGGAGAACACGGCGTTCGGCGCGGCCTGCGCCCTCGGCGCCCGCCTCCCCCGGGCGGTGCCCGCGATCAACCGGGCGTCCGCCCGGCTGCTGGGGGCGTCGGAGCACGTGGACGCCTCCCACCGCGTCTTCACCTCCGTCCGCGAGGTCCGCTTCCTGGAGACGGAGTACGCGATCCCGCGCCGCCACCTCGCCCGCGCCCTGCGGGAGGTCCGCGACCTGCTGGACCGCTCGGGCCGGCCGGTGACGTTCCCCGTGGAGGTCAGGGTCACGCCGCCCTCGGACGCCTGGCTGTCCACGGCGTACGGCCGGGACTCGGCGTACATCGCCTGCCACGTCTACCGGGGCGCGCCCGACCCGGAGTACTTCGCGGGGGTCGAGGAGATCATGACCCGGCTGGAGGGCCGGCCCCACTGGGGCAAGCTGCACACCCGCGACGCGGACTACCTGCGCGGCGTCTATCCCAGGTTCGGCGACTTCGTGGCGCTGCGGCGGGAGATGGACCCGGACGGGCTGTTCGCCAACGATTACCTCGACCGGGTCCTCGGCGCGTCGCGGGATGGCTGACCCCATCGCCGCGTAAAGTCCCTCTCCACGGTCCGGCGTCTTCCGCGTGTCGCGTTGCCCAAGCCTCCCCCGGGGCAGGCACATTGCGGAGCACGGGCAGACCGGAGCCCGGCGCGCCACTCGAACCGAGGGAGCAACGCAGTAATGAGACCCTCCCGCAGGTCCGGCCGCACGGCGTACGGCACGTGCGCCGTCGCCAGGCCGTACGGACGGGCCGTGGGCGCGCGCCATCCGAGACACGACCCTCACTCTCGCGTTCCGGGTGCCGCCTTTCCTCTGGTCGATCATGACCGACGGGTTGCGGCGAAGTGAACGTCAAAAATGTGACCGGGGTCACAACACCTGCCTCGCCTCCCGGCGAGGCGATGTTCGGACATGCCGGGTACGGTGCTGGAAGGCAACCGGTTCACGCGAGAGACTCAAGGGTCCGGGGGAAGACAGAGCACGACGACGAAGGGACTCGCATGCAGGAGCTCCGTCTCGTCGCGGTGAGTGAAGACGGAACGTACCTCGTCCTGGCGACGGCCGGGCGGGGCACGCGCTTCACGCTGCCCGTCGACGACCGGCTCCGTGCTGCGGTTCGCGGCAACTTCTCCCGTCTCGGCCAGTACGAGATCGAAGTGGAGAGCCCGTTGCGTCCCAAGGAGATCCAGGCGCGCATCCGTGCCGGCGAGACGGCGGAGGAGATCGCGGCCACCGCCGGGATCCCGGTGGAACGAGTCCGCTGGTTCGAGGGGCCCGTTCTCCAGGAGCGCGAGTACATGGCCCAGCAGGCCCAGCGGGTCCCGGTCCGGATGCCCGGCGAGACCACCCCCGGGCCGACGCTCGGCGAGCTGGTGGCCGAGCGGCTCACCCGGCGCGGCGTACCCGCCGACGAGATCGACTGGGACTCGGCCAAGCGCGACGACAACCTCTGGCGAGTGCGGCTCGGCTTCGTCTGGAACGGCCACACCCGGCACGCCGAGTGGCTCTTCGACCCCCGCCGCCGCCACATCACGCCCAACGACGACGAGGCCATGCGCCTGTCGGCCGCCGAGTACGTCGAGCCGGACCAGGCGGACGACGCCACCGTGCGGCCGTTCGTGCCCCGCCTCGCCTCCAAGCTCGCCCCCGTGCCGCCGCTGCCCAACGAGGTCCGCAGCCGCGACGAGTCCGCGTTCCGTCCCGAGCCGGTGCGTCCCGAGCCCGTGCGGTATGAGCCGTCGCGTCCCGAGCCCGCGCGTGCCGAGCCGGTGCGCTATGAGCCGTCGCGGGCCGAGCCCGCCGCCTTCGCCGAGCCCGCAGCCTTCGTCGAGCCGCTGCCGCGGCTGGGCGCTCCGCTGCGCCCGGAGCCCGGGCGGCAGCAGGACCCCGCCGCGCGGCGCGGCGATGGACGGACGGACCCGTCCGAGGAGGAGCTGGCCGCCTACCGGCCGGAGCTCACCCCGGTGCCCTTCCGGCTGCCGCAGTCGCTGATCTCCGCGCCCGAACCGGTCGCCCCGCCCGCCCTTCCCCCCGCCCGCGACCCCTACGACGCCGCCCCGCCCGCTCCCCCGGCGAACCGGGAGCCCTACAACGCGCCTCAGCCCGCTCCTCCGGTAAGCAGGGAGCCACACGACGCTGCCGCGCCCGTGTCCCCGGCCGCGCCTGTCCCGGACGCCGCGGCGTACGCGCCGCCCCCGCCCCGAACGGAACCCGCAACACCCGCTTCGGCCCCGGACGTCGCGGCGTACGCGCTGCCTCCGGCCCGGACGGAACCCGAGCCTGCTTCGGTGCCGGACGCCGCCGCGAGCGCCGAGCCGCCCACGCAGACTGAACCCGCAGCGCAGGCCGCTCCTGCCACCTCCGCTCCGTCTGCGGCACAGAGCGCCGTGGAGGACACTGCGCCGCCCGCCACGCCCGCGACCTCGGTCGCGGAAGCGGAGCGTGGCGCGGACGCGCCCGTACCGCCGCAGCTTACGGCCGCCGAGGATGGCGCTGCCGACGACCGGACGGACTCGGGTGCGGACGTGTCGCCTGCCGTGCAGGCCGTCACGCCCGCCCCGGTGCCGGACGCTCACGTCAGCGCCGCAACCGACTCCCGGACTGCCACCGATGACGCCCCGGCTGCTCCTACGGCACCCGCCTCCAAGACGGATGCCGATGGTCGCGAGTCGGACGCCGATGCCCGGCTGGTGGGAGAAGCCGCGGCTCGCGACGTCGAAGCACCCGCCCCTTCGCCTGTCAGCGTGTCGTCTGCCGACACTTCAGCAGCAGCCGCCCCCGCGACCACCGCGAGCGCGGACAGCGACGCCCCGTCCGTCCAGGACCCTGTCACCGATGCGCCGAAGCAGGCGGAGGCGGCCGCCAAGGCGACCGAAGTGCCGAGCACCGACATGAGCACGGGCTCCGCGGCTTCCGACGCCAGGAGCGCGGACGCGCCCGCTGACAGCGCTTCCAGCGCGCCGGGTGGCACAGCACCCGAAGCGTCGGCTGAGGACACGACCTCCGGCGGCCCGGGGAGCACCGACGCGGCGAACGCCGGCGTATCGGACACCGACACCGCCATGGGCGGCGGGACGGCGCACACCGACGACAGCGCCTCTGCCACGGCGGGGAGACCGGTGGTAGCCGACACCGCGACTGCCGAAGTCGTGGCGTCGGCCACGGAGACGGACACCGCGGCAAGCGCTCCGGCGGACGCCGGGACGGAAGCCGCGGCCGACAACGCGGCGGACGGTGCGGCGGACACCGCCGTCCCGCCCGCCGTAGCTGCTGCAACGGAGCCTGCCGCGGATGACGCGGTCCAGGAGACTCGGCCCGCCGTGCCCGCGCCTGCGCCGCCTGCTGAGGCGGCCACCCCGGCCCCTCAGCCGCGCCCACGACAAGCGGGAGACCGTGCGAGAGACGAGGCCAAGGGCGGCACGAAGGAGGGGCTGAAGGACAGCCCGAAGGACACCGCCAAGGAGGGTCCGAAGGAGTCGAAGCCGGAGACTCCCGCTCCTCCGGTGCCGAAGCCCGCTCCCCCGCGTCCTCGCAAATCGCGTGGCCGACGGGCCTCAGTCCCGACCTGGGACGAGATCATGTTCGGCGCCCGCAAGCAGGACTGATCAGCGCGGCAGCGCTCTCCCGGCTGCTACGCGCCCATATCTGCAGGACTGTCATCGCGCAGATGGCCCTAATGGCATCGTGCCAAGTTCAAGGAGATGATCCTGATCGTGCAGCGAACCTCCCGGGGTTTCTGCACGACCGGAGGTTCGCTGCAAAAGAACCTCTTCTGTCGTGCCATCTTGCATACGCCCACCTGCGGCTTTACTGTGGGGTCCTCATCGCCCCAACGAGGGGTCGCAACCGTCGGTGTGACCGGGCCCACCGTTGCGTGTGCAGCGGGTCCTCATCGCCCCAACGAGGGGTCGCAACGTGATCAGGCCATGCATGGACACGGGCATGATCGCGTCCTCATCGCCCCAACGAGGGGTCGCAACCCCACTGCACGCACTGCGGGTAGAACCGCGGGATGAGCAGTCCTCATCGCCCCAACGAGGGGTCGCAACATGCGCCAGAACGTGCACACCTTGAACGACACCTTGTCCTCATCGCCCCACCGAGGGTCGCAACGCGGCGTACACGTCGTGGCCGTGGGGGCAGGTGAACAGTCCTCATCGCCCCTACGAGGGGTCGCAACGCGCACCAGATCTTCTTCGAGTTCAGAGACAGCATGCTGTCCTCATCGCCCCTACGAGGGGTCGCAACTCCCGCCGTTGAACTCGGCATCGCCTGCACTGGTCAGGTCCTCATCGCCCCTACGAGGGGTCGCAACTCCGGGGGCGGCGGCCGAGGGCGCGAACCCCTCCGCGCGGTCCTCATCGCCCCTACAAGGGGTCGCAATCAAGTCGCGCGGCCGGCGGGCATCCGTACCGACCTGGTCCTCATCGCCCCTACGAGGGGTCGTAGACGCAGCTCAGGCGCGAGGGCCGATAAGAAACGGGTGGCCCAGGTTGGCGGCGGCGACCTGGGCCAGGGCTCCCGGGATGAGGTGCTACTGGGCGGGCGTGGTGTCGCACCGCTGGGCGGTCCAGTCGAGACCGGCCTGGCAGACTTGCCTGACCCAGTCGCGTACGAGCGTCTCCGCCTCGTCAGACTGGACGCCGAACTGCGTCGCTGTCCAGGAGACCAGTTGACTGTCCGGCCTGGAGGCGGCGGCGCAGATGCGGGCCAGCAGCAGGTGCACCCTACGGTCGCCCTCAGCGAGGATCCCGGACAGCGCCTTCCGCGCCGTCGTCTCCTCCTCGGCGCGGATGACGAGGTCCTCGGGGCTCGACTCGGGAACGGTCTGCCACGGCAGGGGCTCGTCGTCGTGGAGATAGAGGGCCACGTTGGCCATGAAGAAGTCGCGCCGCAGCGACCGCAGCAGCTCAAGTTCCTCACGCAGCAGACGCCTCGCGGTAGCGAGATCCAGGCCGAGCTGGTCGAGCATCGCGCCGGGAATGGCATGCGGGTCCTGGTGACCGTTGCGGAGCCGTACGACGGCGTCGACGAGCAGGTCGAACGCGGCGGAGTCTGCTCGGAGGGGCGCCGCCCATTTGGCCTGCTTCAAATCGCGTTCCGGACGGGCCGAGGCACCTCGGGCGACCGCGTCGTCGCGTCGCACCTGCGCCTCCAGATTCAGGAGCGGATAATGAACGAGCTGAGCGCGGGCGGCGCGCGCCCCGGCCGGTTCGCCTTGTACCGGACGCCGCCGAAGCAGACGGGCCGGCCCATCGATGCCTTCGTTGCCGGCCGCCGGTGACGTCACCCAATCGACGATCGTCGACATCTCGCGCAGCGGCTCGCCTGCACGAGTTCGGCGGACCGTCCCGTGCGTGGACTCGCGGAACCCTCTGAATCCGGCGACGATCCGGTCCTCGACCGTCTCCTCGCAGTCGTCGCACCAGCGGCTCACGTCCACGCCCCTGCAGGGGCGGCCATGGTGCCGGGCCCTGATCAACGGTCCGCGTGCAGCGTCGCGGAGCGCGGGCCAGACGAGCGAGTGGTAGGCGTAAAAGGCGTCGGCCTCAGACAAGGACGCGATGGCACCGAGCTTCATAGGAAATGCCCCTCCGAGGCATGACAAGAGAACACGCCGGAAAAGGCGGTCTCGTGACGGGTGGCCTCGAAATCGAGGCCCTCAGAGGGAGCGACATGATGCGCTCGAAGCTCGCGGGCGTCTGCCGTTGAACGGAATCAGGCTGCCAACCTGGAGTGCGTCCGTCAAGCGGTTTCGCGAGATATCCCTTCAAGCAGAGCGATGACCTTCTTGTGGAATTCGAGCAATGTTCTGTCGCCATCCGCAGGGCCGTTCAGTTCCTCGACCACCCGGCGGAGCAGCGCTCGCACCTGGCCCGGTCTCCGGCGACGCCCCCGCTTCTGCCGGTCCAAACCGTGCCCGTGTACGCCCTGGTTCGCGAGCTTTCCGAGGTCGTTCAATGCTGAGGACGCAGTCCGCATCGACTGCCACAGCCTCCACGGGAACAGCGCCGGACGCAGCGCCTCCACGGCGAGGTAGGCCGTCGGCAGCACCCTGCGCGGGTTGTCGGCGACCTCGGCGATCAGTGTCAGCCGTCTCCGAGCGACGGCCAGTCGCTCGTGCCACGTCCACGTGTCCAGTGCAGGGCCGAACACGAGATTCTCCAGTTCGGCGAGAGCCGGGTCGACGCCCCGAAGGACGTCCGACCCGCGCCTGACCAGTCGGCGTGCCGTGCGCAGGTCGAGCCGTTCGACCGCGCTCACAGCGAGCCGGGCGAGCACCTGGTCAGCGCCCAGGCGGCCGAGAATACGCTGACCTGTGCGGACTTCGACCCCCGGACCGCCGTGTGCCCCGGCGACCGATGAGCGAACCAGCTCCGTGACCCACAACGGGCATGCAGCAGTCAGGGACCACTCCACCGCCGCCGCGATCATGCCGTAGTTCGTCATCGGCGGCCCGGGGTTGAGCGCGAGAACGAGCTCGTCCACGTCACGCAGGCTTTCCGAGCCCGTCAGGCCGGTGGGCTTCGCCTCGGACGCCAGCGCGGCGACGACGGTCTCCCGCACATGTGCCAGCCCTCCTGCGACCCCCTCGATGACGCGCACATCGGCGTCCGCGGCGATGTCCGCGGCCGCGCGGGCGAGCCGGTGCGCCCGGGCAAGGCTTTCGGGGCTGGCCAGCAGCCGCAGCCGCACCACGCCCCTGCGCAGCAGGCGCTCCCGCCGTCGCCGTAGCTCCGCGAGAACGGCGTGCAGCGCCTGGAGATCCTCCAGGTCCCTGCCCTCGCGATCGAGCCCTACGGCGAGCAGCCCCAGGACGTCTCCGCTGCCCAGCACCGGCCAGCAGAGACCGCCTGTGGCCTCGACCAGGCTCCGCCCCTGGTCTCCACGCTCCCACTCGTCGGCCGCGGCGATCAGGGTGGGCGGCAACGGCCCTGGTTCGAGCCGCTCCGGCTTCAGGTGGGCCTGGTGGGTCGAGGCCAGCGCATACAGGTCGACGAGCTCCGCGTCCCTGAGCATGGCCGCGCAGGCGCTTCCGGTGTCTGCCCGCAGATCGCGGGCAACCGTACGGAGCCGACCGGCCAGTCCTCCCTCTCCGTCGGCCCTGCTCCCGAGCGCCTCTATCAGCGCCGCGAGGCGATCCCGCGTACGGGCGTTCAGGTCTTTCTCCCGCTTGTACAGGTTTCTCAGGTGACCGGCGAACCAGGCCCGGAGCAGCCCGTAGTCAGCCGCCTCGCCACGGCCGAGCCGCTCGAACAGCGCAGCCTGTGCCGTCGGCCATGTCTCCGCGAACTTGTCGAGCCGTCCCCTGCTGACACCCGGAACCCGTGTGGGGCGCTCCCGGAGAGCGTCCGCGTAGCCGGTGTCCCCGGCCTGCCGTGCCGCGAGCAGCGTCCAGACCGTGTGATCTCCAGGAGCCAGGTCCGCGAGCGCGTCCCAGAAGCGGTAGCGGACCAGCCATGACACGAGGTGGCGGTCCGGTTCCTTCCGCTGCTCCAGCGCGTACAGCTCACCCGGAGCGTCGACGTGAACGATGTGGGCCGGCCGACGGGCCACCAGAGCGCCGCAGAGGGCACCGGCGCCCAGCGCGAAGGCTCCGGAACCGCACGTGATCAGGATCTCGGCTGTATCGCGCCCCGCGAGCCACGAAGCTACAGCGCGCGAAGTCTCGGCGAGTCCGGGAGCCTCCACCCGTACGACCGCCACAGTGTCGGCGGCAAGGCGTCTGCCGCAGAGCCCGGCCTCAGAAACAAGTCGTGCCCGCATCTCGTCGGCGTGGTCGGCGAGCGTCTCGCCCTGCGATCCGACGGGAGTCGTAGTGCCGAGCAGTACGACTCCAGCGACGGGAACGTTGGCTGCGGCGAGGCCCTCGAACAGCTTGCGCAGCGGACGGCGCTGCTTGCCGACGGACTCCGGGTCACCCTCCAGGTCGGGGATCACCTGGTCGAGACGTGGCGCACCCGGCCGGCCCAGGTCGCCCCCGCCCACCGCGTGGACGAGCAGCACACCGTCGGTCGCTTTCACGTGCGAGCCTCCCAGGCATTCAAGAAGGAAAGTCCCGCCGACGGTATCCCTTCGCTCTGACAAAATTCGCCGACGAAGCAACCGTTCGCCTCATTATGCGGTCACATCGCCCGGGCCGCTGATGTGAGCGCCAGGATCTTACCTTTTACCAGATTTTCCGGGTTTTGATCCGTCTGCCTCCTTTACGCGATAAACGATGAGAGGCGTTCCGGTGGTCGGGGATGGGAGAGAACGTCCACGACCGGAGGCGATCTTCTTTCCGTCCAGGCGTTCGTTCTCGGTGAACCATTCGTAGTTCTGCCCACGGGGATCCGGGGGCGTGGGGAACTCGCGAGGGAGCCACTGCGGCCGGACCCTGGGGTAGTGCACCGGTGACCCGGGGCTCCCCCGCATCACGGCCAGCAGGGCCTCCCTGATCGACCTCATCTGAGAAAGGCCCTCGGTGAGACGTTCGAAGGCGGCCTTCGCCCCAGCCAGGACGGCCATCGGATCGCCCTCCGGGAGGACCGCGGACAGTGACCGGTAGAAGGCGGCGTACTGCTTCCCGGTGTGCAGGGCCGTCGCCTCGGCGTCGACGTCGAGGCGGACACTGCCGAAGCCGAGTGGACGGCCGAAGCCCAGCCGGTGGAAGTGCCCCGGAGGCAGGGTGAGCAACCAGACAAGGGCTCCGAGTTCGACCTCGTCAAGATCCCGGACGTCGATGGTGAACCGGAAGACCGTCGTGGGCCGCACCCAGCCCTTAATCGACCGATTCTGGCCGTCGCGCTGTTCCTTACCGTGCTCCGTGAGATATCGCTTCCGGTCAGGCGCCGGGGTGCCCTTGTCATCCGCGGGCTCCCAAGGGCGCCGGTACTCGCGGTAGTGGCCGCCCACACGGACCTGCGCCGGGTCACGCTTGCCCTGCCCCTCGCTCCAGTGCATGGTGCGGTCGAGCCCGGCATGGTGCCAGTACGCCTTCCGGCCACGCAGTCCTCGCCCGGGCCGATAGAGGTCCTCCTTGGCGACGCCGTCCGGTACGGGACTGTCGGGCCGGTCGGCGGACTCGGCGACGTAGAACCGTCCCTGCTGCGGCTTCGGGCTGCTCAGGATCGACAGCGGCATCCCGTCGCCGTCGAACCGCTCCACCGCCTCGGCCGCGTCCTGCTCGCACACCACCGGCCCGATGCGCAACCGCCCCCGGTACGCCGACGGCTTCACGCCACACCCCTCGGGAGCCACCCACCCGAAAACCCGGTCCGCCGGCGAGAGCCGCTCATAGCAGGGCGCGGGGTGCAGCGACTCGGGCAGCAACTCCGCCGGGGCGGCGGCATAGAGATCGCGCGGCACCAGAACCGGATAGAGCGCAGTCACGACGTCGTCCTCGACTTTGGCGTAACAGAGGACCCCTCCTCTGATCTCCCTGCGCGACTCCTGGTGAAGATGCGGGCTCCAGGCGACCTGGCCGGGCCCGTCGCCAACCCTCTCCCCCGGGCCGGCGGGAGTGCCGTCCGGCCATCGCCGCCCGAACAGTTCCTTCTTCTGGTGAGCGCCGATGTAGTTCCGCATCAGCGCGTCCCACCGGCCGGTCAGCTCGTCGGCGTTCTTGAGGAGGATCTCGCGCGGTTGCTTGCCCGCGTCAACGAAGAACAGGCGCTCGTACTTCTTGCCCTCGATGTTCGGGCCGGTGATGTAGGCGAGCCCCACCACTTCTCGCTCACCGCGTTCCAGACGCAGCTTCACCGCCTCGTTGGCGCGGACGAACCGCGTCACCACGTGGCCCATCTTGTCCCGCTTCACGGCGGCACGGAGCTTCTCCAGGTGGTGCGGCGGCTTCGTGCCGTTCTCGTCCGGATATACAAGGGCCCCGGTCTTCGCGTCGTACATCCTGAGGAGCGCCTGCTCGAACTCGAAGAGCTTGCCTGCCGAGCCCACCAGAACACCCTTCATCCCCACCGCGTAGACGGCGTCGCGGCGGAAGGCGAGTGGGGTCGTGTGGTCGCCGAAGACGCCGAAACGGGAGTTCGTGATGGTCTCGTACGCGGCCCGGAGCATGCCCTTCACCGAAGTGGAGGGCAGGTGCGGACGGCCGTCGCGGAGCAGCACCGGATACACCCGGTGATCCTGCGCGCCCTCGGACGGCGGCCGGGACCGCGAGGTCGCGAGAAGCAGCAGCGGCGTCTCGACCGTGAGCCGGACGCCGATGCGCCCAGTCCAGCACTCCTCCCGCAGCCGCTCACGCGACGGCGGCGGGCCGTCGGCGAGCCTTTCGGGCAGGCCGTCGCGGTCGTACGCCGGGACGAAGGTGTAGGGGTTCAGGAACTCGTCGGCCATCAGGCGGCACCTTCCACTTCTCGCTCTGACGCCTGGTAGGGCTCGAAGCCGAGCAGGCGTTCCTCGGCCACGTAGGCGTTGCCGTGCTCCGGATCGACGGCGACATACTCGCGGGCCGCCAGCCGTACGCGCCCATGCCGGAAGGCAGTGAGCGTGGGTACGTCGAGGACGCCGACGCGGGCCGAGGAGAGAGTGGCCCATCCGTTCGCGGCGTCCTGTACCGCGCCCCAGACGAGGTAGCGAACCTCGATCGTTCTCGCCGCGGGCAGCGGGTCGAGCCTGTCATCGAAGGAGCCCGGCAGCAGGTACTCGTCCTCGGCGAGCACCACCGCGGACGCCGACGCCGACTCCATCCAGCGCAGCTCGACATCCGGGCTGAAGACACGCGCCTCGTAGACCGCCGCCAGGTCCACCGGCCCATTCCGCGTGACGCAGGTGTGCCCGGTGACACGGGCCACCTGGTACGCGGACGGGGTGGTCAGCAGGGCGCACGCGCCGTCGAGGCCGGTCGCCTCCAGCGCCTCGGCCAGCGTGACCCCGGACCCGGTGACAGCATGCAGCGCGACGGCGCCGGGAGTGCCGTACCTGGCTGTGGGATCGTTCGTCATCACACCTCCTGTTCCAGGTAGTCCGTCCATGCCCGGCCGATCTCGCTCGCCGCGGAGCCGCCCAGCACGTCGTCGAGCGCGGCCGGTTCGGGCCATCGGCCGCCGGTCAGGGTGACCTCGGTGACCTCGACGTCCCCGAAACCCCTGTTGACCAGTGCGCCGAGCGGGATGCGCCCGGCGGCGAGATCGCGCAGCGTCAGGAGCAGCAGGGCGAGGGCCGGATCTCGGTCGTCGCCGAGCCGAGTGAGGTCGACGGTGAGCCGGATCGGCCCCCACTCGACGGCGTGTGGTTCCAGCACGCTGAACAGACGTCCGTCGGCGGCGCCACCCGTCCACCTGTCGAGAGCGACATGGTCGGCCTTGGCGATGCCGTGATCTTCCAGTCGGTCCAGCACCGCCTCCGGCAGCGAAGCCCTCTCCTCACCGTCATCGGCCGAATCTCCGCGCGGAGGCTCGTCACCACCGGTGACCGTCCGCCACAAAGACTCGGGGATGGTGACCTCGGCGGTGCACTCCTCCGCCCGCAGCGCCCCCATCCGCCGATCCGGCGTGTCGTCCCGGGCCGCGCCGAACAGCGCCCGTACGGCGGGCAGCCGGTCGAGCCGGGCGCGGAATGCGGCACTGTGATCGGCCGCCGATCCGCTCGGCGACGTCCGCGCGGAGGCCGCCTCAGTGCCCCGGGCGGTGTGTTCCACCAGTTCCGCATGGGCCCGCAGCGCGCCCTTCAGGGAGGCGCCCGGCAGCGCCAACGTCAGGTGGCGGCGGCCAACCCGGGTCGTGAGCGGAAGGGTGCCGACGACCAGCCCGTTCGACGTGCCCCGAACCATCACGGGGGCCAGTGGGCGCCAGGCGACCCGCACCTCCAGGACGTCACGCCGCGGCGGCAGGTCCGGCGTGGCGGCTTCGCGCAGTGACGCCGGCGAGCGCCGCCGCGCCGGGTCGTCCCTGAGCACGGCGAGCAGCCCTTCCGGCGAATCCAGCCGGTCCACGACCATGTCGAGGGGGTCGTCGATCAGCCGGACCATGCCGAGGCCCCTGCTCGTGGCGGCTCCCACCCGGATGTCGCCCGCCTGGAGAGCGTCGAGCAGCGCGCCCATCCACGCCTCGTCCGACTCCGCCTCTGCGTCCGTCCCGGACTCGACGTCGATCTCCAGCCGGACGAAACACCCCGCCGGGACGACCGCTCTCCCGTGCAGGATCTCCTGCGCCGCCGCGCCGGTCACCCGATCGATGCCAACGGACGGACGGAACTCCAGGAGTGCGGGGTCGAGGGGAGACGCGGGCAGGCCGTGCTCGTCCAGGCGGTGATCGGACGTGACCAAGGCGTCGGCCACGATGACGCGGCTGGCTCTGCCCTCATGCGTACCTTCGACGATGTTTCCCCACAGGCCGGCGAGCGCGGCGCTCTCCGGGCCCGCTCCCCGCGACCAGCTCCGCAGCACTCCGGCGAGCGACGTGCCGGGCACGTAGAGGCGGCCGAGCCCGTCGAAGGCGATCGGCAACGGCGCGGTGGGCCCTTGCAGGAGCGCGCCCCCAAGGCTGTCCGAGAGACCACCGACATGCAGTGGAGACTCCGTACGCAGCCAGCCCCGGACCCTCACCCGACGGCTCACACCGCGGCCCGTCCTCGCGCTCATCGCCCACCTCCGGTGGCTGTACTGATCGCGTCTGTGCCGGTCGCCGCCTGCTCTCGTGCGTACGCGGCCACGCAGGCGGTGATCAGTGCGCGCACCGACTCGGCGTGCAGTTCGGCCCGCAGTACGGCGGCTCCGTCGCGGGTCACGGTGAGTTCGTCCTCAGGCAGGCCGAGCAGCGTCCAGACCTCTTCGGGATCGCGGATGAGCCGCCTGAGAAACTCCACCCGCTCCTCCGGCCAAGGGCGGCGTCCCTTGTTCTCCCGCGTGAGCCAGGCCAGCCGGTGCAGCGCGCCCTCGGCCGATCGCTCCCCCACGACTTCCCGCAGTCCGTTGAGCTGGGTCGTCGTAACCCCGTCGGGAAGGATCGCCGACCGTCGGCCCGGATCGGCCATGACGACCTCGCACCTGCGACCGATCTCGGCCCGCCAGGCCGCCCGTTCGTAGACTCTCCCGGCGTCGTGACCATCCTCGTCGGGCCGCAGCGGCCCTCGCGCCTCTCCGGAAGCGGGCACCGGTTCGACGGCGATGCCCTGATCCTCGTCCGGTCCCGCGTCGGCCCCACTGCCGGCAACCGGCCGGTCGCGGAAACTCCGCAGCAGCAGATCGTGGTCGATTTCGAGCTGTCCGAAGCCCTCGGCCCGGCGCTCCCCCAGCCCGGCCGTGCGCAACTCGTCCAGTGCTTCCGGGGCGATGGGCCCGCCGGTGACGGTGAAGGTCAGGCAGCTTCCGGCGGAAAGGCCATAGAGGGTGGCCCGAGGCAGTCCCCAGCCCCGATGCCAGCTTTCCGTCCGGTGTGCCCCCAGCGCTGTGGTCACCCGGCCATCCACCGGAGAGCTTGTCAGCGGGGTCAGGCGGACGCCGGGCGACCCGGCTGCGGCGAGCGCCCGTTCAAGGGCGCGGGCGACATCGCCGGGGTGGGTGCTCGGACGCAGCCGCACGTCGCGGACCAGCAGATCCGACAGCAGCCATACGCGCAGCAGCCCAGGCTCGGGACCGTCGCCGCCGCGCCCAGCAGGCATGGCCTTGGGGTGTAGGCGCACCTCGTCCCCGGGAGGTACGGCGACGGCGCGCGCCTCGACCCGCACCTGACCGTAGTCGTCCTTCGACGACCGCCCGACGCGCCAGCGCCCCGACAACCGTCCCTCCCAGCCCGGTTCCAGCACGCCGCGCCGCACCCGGACCTCTGCGCGCAGCGCTGTCCCTGCCGCGAGTGCCTGGTAGATGTAGACGCCGCCCACGTCGCGGGTGGGTCGCTGGACATCGTCACGGATCGTGTTGTGCATGCGCAGCGTGAAAGCGGGACTGACGACCGTGCCCGTCTCCCCGCCCTCGACGGCGATGTGGCCCTCACGGTAGGACTTGCCCTCCGTGGCGTCCTCGGTCATCCGGTTGCCGGTGACGATCTGCCGGGCACCCTTGGCATGCACGAGGACTCGGGGCACGGGAAGGGTGCGCCCGCCGTCCGGCGTCATCGGGGTGGCCGCCGTGACCACCAGATCGCCGGTGCGCACCAGCGCGTGCGCCGGGCCACCGATGCGACGCGCCACCTCGGACATGAGGCACCAGCCGGGCAGGTACGCCTGCCCCTCCACCAGGTTGCCTTGTACGGTCGCACCTGCCAGCACGGGGGCCGTCACGGTGATCAACAACTCGGCCCGATCCCACCCGCGCTCGGCCGTACGTCGCGGTGGCGGGAGCGGGCGCTCGTCCGATGTTCCTGTCGGGGAGGCGGGAGGAGGGGCGGGTGGCGTGCGGCCCAGCGCGGCGAAGTCGAGATCCATTCCCGTATCGCGCGACCGGAGGGTCAGGCGGCAGCGTCCGGCGCCGCGGCGCCGGTTGCCGCCGATCCCCTCAATCAGCCGGGCTCCGGCGGCGAGGAGCGCGATCGCCGCCTCCCGCTGTGCCTGGTCCAGCTCCTCGAAGCCGCGAAGCTGCCCCCGGCCCATCAACGTGACTCCGCCTCGGGCCGTCTCCACGAAGCGCAGCTTGCGCGTCTCGGCGGTGCCCGTCACCGGGTCGATCGCGACGCCGGGCTTGCGGAACGTCGCCGCCCACGCCACCCGTGGGCGTCTGCGAAGCAGCTCGGCGAGCCGTTCGGGCAGCCTCAAGGGGCCGTCGAGCGAGAGGGCCGCCGGCCGCAACGCCCGGCCCGCGCCGCCGCCTCTGCCGTACCTTACGGAACCCGTGCCGGAACTGCCGGCGTGACCACCGGTCGTGTCGCCGGGCGCTTGACCACTGGCCGTGGAAGCCGGTGTCGAGCTGGAGGGCGCCGAGTCGTCCGGCGCGTACTGACCGCCGAACAGGAACGTCACCCAGTCGTACCACACCCCGGCCGGACCGCTGTCGAGCGCGTTCGCCGCCACTTCGCAGGCGTCCCTCCAAACTCCCGTCAGGGTCTTCGCCGGAACGATCGGTGCGGCCGGACCCGACACCTGGCCGCTCTCGACCGGGACCGCGTCCCGCTGCACGAGCCGGTCGACGTAGCCGGGCGCGCCGGTCCCCGTGCCGACCTGCCAGTCCGAGATCAGGAACAGCTCCAGATCGATGTTCATCGGCTCCTCGCCTCCAGCACCGTCGCGTGCTCCGCGTCGTCTCGTGATGTCGTCGCCGTCCGCGCGGTGGTGAGGAACGGCCGGGCCGCCACTGCGTCGAGAAAGCCGGCCGCATCCTGCCCCGCGAGGTCCCCGCATAGGTCGGTCAGCGCACCCAGCCGGTCCTCGTCTTCGCGGTACCGCGTACGGAGCAAGCCGAGGCGCGCCCTGGCGACTTCCGCTCCGAGAGACACCGCCTCCCGCAGGTCGTGAACGGCTGCGCGCGGCACGAGGGCCTCGCCCGACGCGGCGTGCGTACCAGTGAGCGCGGCTACCCGGCGTTCCAGGTCCGCCCAGCGCCGTCCCTCCGTACGCGCGTCCCCGCAGCCCACACCCACGACGTACGGCGAGCGGTGCGGGGCCCCGCCGCCCGAGCCGGCGACGGTGACCGACCGACGGATGCGGTCAAGGTCGGGGGCGGAGCTTTCCAGCAGTACGGCGAAGGCCAGAGCCGAACCCACGTCCCGGTCCTGTTTGGCCTCCTTCGTGATCAGCTCCTCGGCGAGGTCGTAGGCGAACCTGAACGGATAGTTGCGCTTGACGATCGCCACTCCCGCCGCCGCGCCGAGGTTCGGCAGGCCCTTCGCCCGCAGAACCGGAAGAAGGTCAGGGTCGTCGGCCGTGGCCCGCTCGAACGCCTCGAGGTAGTGCCGGGTGAAGCCCAGCGCGACCTCGCCCTCGCAGAGCACGGTGAGATCGTCGCCCCCGAGCACCAGCGGCAGGACAGGAGGCACACCGGCGATGGTGCGGTCCGGGTGCTCGTCGGCCGTTCGCCGCAACGCCGTCCGAAAGGCGGCGAGCGCACAACGATCCACCGCATGCGACAGCCCGCGCAGCAGGTCCGCGTACGCCTCGTCCCCCGGCCCTGCGGATTCAGGCTCACCAGACGCTCGATGGCCAGATCCGGACTTGCCGGACTCGGAGCTGCCGGGTCCGGGGCTGGTGCCGAGGTCTCGGAAGATCCGGCCGAAGCCGTTCCCGTCGGCGTGGACGATCGACACCCACTCGGCCTCCAGCCCGAGCCGGTCGACGATCTTCCGCATCGTCGGCACGTCGCTGCCGGCGTCCCGGGCCAGGCGGTCCAGCGCTGCGGGGAAGTGGGCCAGCTTGGCCATCGAGGCCGCGGACCTGGGCGACGGGCGCTCTCCCGGCCCCTCCCGACGCAGTTCGGTCGCCGGTTGCCCGCTGGAGCCGCACTCCTCCATGAGCGGCAATCGCAGGAACCGGGCCTGCGGACCGGGCCTGGCCTCCTGCGTCGCGGCGAGCGCAGTCCGCGCGGCGCGCAGCCCTGCGGCCAGCGTTCCCGCCTCGCCTCCCTTGCGAAGCTCGTGAACTACGCCGCAGACGTCCAGCCCTGGGGCCTCCACCAGCGCTCTTGTAGTGAGCGCCGCGACCAGGCGGCGGCCGGCGTCCGGATCCGCGACGAGCAGGGTCACCGCCCCCGCGCCCGCCGTGAGCAGTTCGGCCTCGTGGCCGTGCCGCAGCCGCCAGTCATCCCGGTAGCCGCTGAAGACCTCGCGAAGCGCCTCGGCGGCCCATTCCCCGTTCACCCTGGCGATCAGGTCGGACGCGCCGACTGTCTCCTTCCGTTTGCGGGACGAGAAGATGTAGCGCTGCTTGCCCGCAGCGTTGACCACAACCAGATACATGTTCCGCCTCACTTCGCGGTCTGGTACGGATGCGGGACGACCTTGACCTCGTGGCCGAACAGCCAGCCCAGCGCGAAGGCCACGCTGACCGGCGCGGCGATGAACAGCCGCAGCCGAAGCTCGCGATATCGCGGCCGAGTGAGTGTCCAGGCCCGCCAGGCCGCGTACACGTGCCGTACGGCCAGCTCGAAGTCGGCGAGCGACTCGGGCAGGTTGGCCGGGCCGCCCTCGACGACGAGTGCGGCCCGGCACCGCTCCCACCTGCCGTCGGTGTCCAGGCAGCCCTCCCGGGCGGCCCGCAGCGCCTGGGTGACCATCAGCGGGTTGTCCGCCAGGTGGACGACGAGCGCGACGGCCGTGCCATCGGTCACCTCTTCGAACTCCGGCGGCTCGGTGACTTTGGCCAGCCTCGCCGCCCTCACGGCCTCGGCCGAACTGAGCGGGTCCTTCAACCGGCCGCTCATCCGTACGGCGGCGAAGAAGTCGGACCCGTCCCGTTCCGCACGCTGCGGCAGCACCGGAGCGCCTGCCAGCTCCGCTTCACCGTCGTGCGCCTGCTCGCCGCCTCCGGCCGGCCGGGCACCACCACCGAACGCGCGTAACCGCCGCTGCACGTTGAACTTGAACCGCGCGCCCAGCTCGAACGCGTCGGGCAGCGCGGCGTTGATGTAGAGCGAGACCGGGGTGGCGGGATCCGACTCCGACAGCTCGGTCAGCCGGGCCGTGACCAGTTCGTACGCCAGGTCGAGCGTCTGCCTCCGCGCCTCGCGGGCCTCCGCCTGTTCCTCGACGTCGTCGCCCGGCGGGGGAGCCGGAACGTCGCGCCGCACCGCGAAGCAGGAGTCGTGGTGGCGGCGCGCGTGGTCGGCGGCCGCGGCGCTCCATTGGCCACTCCACGGCCCACGCCAGGCGCTCCTCGGCAGGGAGATCACGATGCCGACGCCCCTGCTGCGCTGCTGCCAGAGATTGATGCCCGCGAACGTCGCGGCGGCGACCACGCACAGGAGCGTCAGGAACGACCGCTGGTCGCCAAGCCAGCTCTTGATCACATCAGGCACGGTGCCGGCGGCCACCGCACCCGCGACACCAGCGAAAGCCGCCACCATCCAGCGCGACGCGCCTTCCAGCAACGGCCTCGCCGTACCTCCACCGGCCCCGACCGGGGAACGCCTCATCCGTCTCTCGCCCTCTCGCCCGTGATCCGCGCTCTCACCCCCTACAGATGGACGAAAACGCAGGCCTCCGCCAGCTACCGGACGATCAACCGCACTCGGCCTCCTGACCAGCCGTCCTTGCCCACATGTACGGCTGCCGTAGGGTCTGCGGTGCGACTGACTACATTGCGGGTGACCATGACGACCGCCAGCCGTGAGGCGGCGATGGACCTTGTCAGGTCGGCAGTCGAGGCCCGCCTCGCGGCCAGGGGCCAGGTCTTCGGCGCCCGGGGCCAGAGCATCATCACGGGGCTTGAGAAGGCGTTGCGACCCCTCACAGGGGTGATGAGGACTCGAAGCCTGACGGACTACTGGCAAGAGCAGATCATGTTGCGACCCCTCGCAGGGGCGATGAGGACCTCTATAAGAAGCAGAAGCACGATAGGGATGGGCTGATGTTACGACCCCTCGTAGGGGCGATAAGGACTTGGCATCATCGTCGGCAGCGCTATCGTTGCCGGTGCGTTACGACCCCTCGTAGGGGTGGTGAGGACTCGGGACCGCCGTGACCCTCGCTCAGGCGGTGCTGTTACGACCCCTGGTAGGGGTGATGAGGACATCAAGAAGGCCGTCACCGCCGACATCCAAGCGGCCGTGTTACGACCCCTCGTAGGGGTGATGAGGACCCCTCACCGCCGCCCTCACCGAAGAGGCGGGTGACCTGTTGCGACCCCTCGCAGGGGCGATGAAGACCCCCCACGGTAAAGCCGCAGGTCGCGGGGCGCAAGAGCGGCTGCTGAGAGGACCGTTTTGCAGCGAACCTCCGGTTGTGTAAGAAACCCGGGAGGTCTGCTGCACAAGCATGATCAAGGTCGTGGCCGTGATGAGGTCGGCTACGACGCACCGAAAATCGGAATGTGGACGTGGAGCTCTTGAAAGTCGTTGACCGCTCCGTACCCTTGCCGTTTTCATTGGTGGGCACGTCACACGACGGCCCCCATACCGAGAGAAGTCGAATGCCCCTCGGACCCCGTTTTCGCCGGGTTGCGGCGTTGCAGCGCCCATTTGTGGATCGAGAAGCCGCTTTCGCGGTTTTCGATGAGGAACTCTCCCGGATCGGGCAAGAGCCTCGTGTCCTCAACATCACCGGCGTGGGTGGGATCGGCAAGTCGCGGTTACTACGCGAGTTCGGCGAACGGGTCAAGGCGTCCCACCGGATCGCTTCGCTCGACCTGCAGGTGCCCGCTCACCGGCAGCAGGAGGACGCCCTCGCCGTGCTCCGCATGCAGCTCGGCGAGCAGGGTGTCCGATTCGACCGCTACGACATTGCCTATGCGGTGCTGTGGCAGCGCCTTCATCCGCACCTGGCCCTTACCCGAGCGGAGTTGCCGTTCGTGGAACGCAGCGAGGTTCTGACCGAAGTTCTCGACACCGCCGCCGGCGTACCGATATTCGGCACCGCGGTAGGGCTGCTGAAGCTTCTGGAAAAGGGCAACAGCAGCCGTAAGCATCGCCGCCACCTACGGGAGAACGAGATTCTCCAGCAACTCGACACGCTTCCCGGCGCGGCGCTGGTCGACGCCGTCACCTTCATGTTCGCTGAGGACCTGCGTGCCAGTAGTGAGGACAAAGCGTACGTGATTCTCGTGGACGCCTACGAAGCTCTGGGCCGTGTGCCCAGTGACGACGCCTCGCTTCGCGACCTGGCGGCACAACTCGATCGCGGCCTTACAGTCATCGCCAGCAGGGAGCGGCTGAACTGGGAGGTCCACGATTCGGACTGGCGGCGCGTCGTCCGGGACTTTCCTGTCGAAGGGCTGCCGATGGAGGCGCGGCTGGAACTACTGGCCGACGGCGGCATGAGCGATCCCGTCCAGCGTCGCGTCATCGCACAGGCGAGCGTAGGGCTGCCGTTCTACCTGCACCTGGCCACCGACAGCCAGGCCGACGGTCACGCGATCTCCCAGGATGAGATCGCTCAGCGTTTTCTGCATCATGTGAGCACGGAGGAACGCCGCTACCTGCAGTTGCTCAGCGTGACCCGGACCTTCGACTACGAGCTGTTCCGGGGTCTGGCGGCGGCCTTCCACCTGCCCGGGGGCAGGCTGGCGTGGGAGGGCCTCGTCGCCTACTCCTTCCTGTACCCGGCGGGCAACGGCTGTTTCCATCTGCACCAGCTCATGGCCGAGATGCTGCGGGCACGGCTCTCGGCAGAGATGATCGGCGAAGCCCACCACACCCTTCATCTTCTCTGGAGCAGGCGAGCCGAGGATCCTGCCGGCATTCGTGAGCTTGTCTTCCACGGCCTGCACGCGCACGCGCTGACGGCCGACAAGCTGCTGCTGTACGCCGACCGCATCACCGCCCGTGGTGGAGCCCGGGGCATTAGCGGTCTGATCTCGGATCTGCGGGCCTATCTCGACTCGCCCGATGGCCGAGACGATCCCGCTCTTGAGGAAGCCGCTGCCTGTCTCGCCGCCGAGGCGGCCGTACTGCTCGGCGACTCCGACCGGATCAACGAGTTGACGCCCGACGCACCCTGGCGGCTGGGAACGGAGCCCGGCGCGCGTCTTGCGGTCGCCGCCGCCCATGGCCGGCGAATCGCCGGGCAGACCGCACGCGCTCTGCAGATCTACAGCGACGTCCTGGCCACCCACGACGGACCGGCGAGGCGTCCGGCCGGCCTGTGGGCCGCCGACCTGCACATGGCTCAGGGTCGGTTCCGGCGTGCCTTCGAACTGGCGGAGCAGGTCACGAGGGAGTGCCCTGCTGACGACCTCGTGCTCCAGGGCGACCTGGCCCGGCTACGTCATCTGGCACTTCGCTTCTCGTACGACTTTGTCGCTGCGGAGAGGCATCTGGGCGAAGCGGTGCAACACTACGAGCAGGCACAGACCATCATCGGGACGGCGCTGGTCGCGACCAACCGAGCGGAGCTGCTGGCATGGACTGATCCGACCGCCGCTGTCGCCGTCGCGAAGGAGGCCGTGGAGGTCAACTCAGAGATCGGCGCCATCCACGAAATCGGTAAGGCCTACAGCGCTCTCGGCCAAGCCCTGCTGACGCTCGGGCGTCACGCCGAAGCCGGCGAGGCACTCGACGCCGCCTGCGCGGCCCTGGAGAAGGCCCGCTATCGCTCCGGCCGGGCCCGCGCCGAGCTTCTGCGGGCGTGCCTGCACCTGCGCCGTGGGGAGGCGGACGACGTGGCGATCTCAGCGTGCTGGGCGGTCGACGAGCTCCTCAGCGTGGAGGTCTACCCCACACTGATCGTCGTCGCCGACCGTCTGCTGGAACTCGTGAACCGGCCGGATGAGAAGGTGAAGGCCGCCGCCCGACGGGCCTGGGTCGCGATTGAACCGGTCGACTCCCATGACGCGCTGGAGGATCGCATGACGCACTACCTGCGAAGGCTGCTGGGATGACCGGGGAGGACTATCGGGCCGCGTACGAGGCCGCTCTGAAGGCACCGGGGAGCAGCGGATTTTACAACAAGAACGTCCGCATCGATACCGCGTCGGGCCCGGTGATCGTACGAATCCCCCTGCACGAAGCCGACGAAGTCGACTTGCGGATCTGGCCGGAACATGAAGTCTTGTCAATCATCGCGCCGTATGTGACTCATGCTCCCCGGCTGCTGCACGTATCCGAATCACCCGCGTACCAGGTGCACGAGTTCATCCCCGGCCTTGTCGTGGACGACGTGGCGTCGCGCGGTGACCGTGTCCCTCCCGTCGTCCTGGACGCGGTGGTGGAGCTGTTCTCGGAACTCGCGAGGGTGCCCCGCGACGCTGTCCCTGGCCTACCGCAGACCTGGCCGACCGACGGGGACACGTCCGCCTTCGCCAACGTCCTGTCCGACACCACCCAGCGCGTCTACGACGCCTTTGTCGACGAGTTCGCCTGGCTGTTCGCGGAGCTGGGTATCCCCGCCGATCCTCTTGCTGCGGCGCGCGCACGATGGCCGGCCATGACCGCACGCCCCTTCCGGCTCGTGCATTCCGACGTGCACCGGAAGAATATGATCGTCGATGGCGCACGCACGATCTTTCTCGACTGGGAGCTCGCCCTCTGGGGTGACCCGCTGTACGAGCTTGCCGTGCACTTCCACAAGATGGCTTACCAGGACGACGAGCAGGAGGCCGTGCTCGGCCGGTGGCTCGTCGCGATGACTCCAGAGCTGACACGGGGCTGGGAGCGAGATCTGGATGCGTACCTCGCCCACGAACGGGTGAAGTCGGCGATCGTCGACACCATCCGCTACAGGCAGCTGATCTCCTCCGGAGAGCTGACGCCCGCAGAAGAGCAGGACCTTATCGACAAGCTGCACGCCAAGCACGCCGCGGCGACGGCTGTGTGGGGTATCCCCAAGCCGGTGTCCCGCGAGACGATCGAGAAGTCGGTTCGACGGGACTGACCGTACCCGTCATCTGTTAGAGGTCCGCCTCATGGCTGATCGTGGTCCACACACTCTCGAACCACGCCCGGGCCTGGGCGACGTACTGCGAGGAAGTCGAGGAGGGGTCATCCGTCAGCGAATGGTGGAACAGCACGGTGTCCCTGCCCATGACGTCGTAGAGGTCCTTGCGCTCACCATCAAGGCGAGCCGTGTGGCGAACGACGGGGTAGAAGCCGAAGAAGACCTGCTCATGGTTGATCACGTACAGCTTGAAAAACGGCGTGGCCGCGTAAGCGCGCACCTCCACCGACGCGTTCCGCACGAGGCCGAGATCGGCGAGTTCGTGCACGCTGTCGTTAACGAGCTGGACACTCCGCCGCAGAATTCGCCGACTTCGCTGCATGACGTCGGTTTCGTCGGCAGGGCCGTCGACAAGGCGCGGCAGGAGCATCGGCTGCTCCATGTCCGGGATGAGGATGCGTAGCGAAATCGAGTCGGGAGTAAGCCTCCCGATGCGGACCTTGTCGAACGGCTCCTGGAGCACTCCCGCCAGGGTCTCGCCCGAGAACCCGGCGAAGTCGAGCGAGACGACCCCCTGCTCGAACGCGCGCTCCAGGTGCGGACGCAGTTCGACGGGACGCTCGGTCCGTTCCCGGACGAACACGCCACTCCCCTGCCGGGAGACGACGAGCCCTTCGTCCCGCAGAAGCCGGATGGCTTGCTGGACGGTCATCCGCGCCACGCCGTAGGTGGCGGCCAGTTCCGTCCCGGAGGGGAGCTTCTCCCCCGGCTCGAACGTCTTGGTAAGGATCGCCGCCCTGAGTGCGTTGGCCACCTGCTTGTACGGCGGCCGCGGATCGTCGGGGTCCAGGCTCATCACACCGGAAGTCTAGGTTTACCTAGCCTGCCTAGCTGGGTTTTCGCCGATTCTCTTGACAGGGAAGTCACAGAGCGTAATCGTTCAAGCATGCCTAGGTGACCTAGACAAGTTCCCCGCCGGAAGGACAGCCCAGATGACCGATGACACCAGCACCCTTTCGCCCAAGCGCTCCGGTGAGGTGCGGCCGGAACTCATCGACGCGATGATCCGGCTTCGACCAGGTGGTCTCGCCTGGCGACGTACCTTCCCCGGCCGCCTGGAGCAGGTGTCCCGCGCCCGCCGCTTCGTACGGTTCCTGCTGGAGGACTCACCTCTGAGCGACGACCTTGAGCAGATCGCTGCCGAACTCGCCGCGAACGCCGTCGTACATACGAGCAGTGGCGGCCTGGGCGGCACGTTCATCGTCGAGGTCACCCGTAAGCCCCAGATCATCCGCGTCTCCGTCTACGACTGCGGCTGGGGCGGCACCCCCAGTTTCAAGCAACGGAAAGGGGATGAATTGGCCGAGCGGCAGCGAGGGTTGGCCATCGTCGCCGCCCTGGCATCGCGGGTCGGCTTCCGCGGCACCCAAGCCATCGGCCACGCCGTCTGGGCCGAACTCCTAACAACCGCCCCCGAGACCAGCAACCGCGACCTCGCCTCTCGCAACCAGTCATAAACCGGATGGACGGGCCGACATGCTGCCAATCGGCATGGACGTCGCCAGTCAGCCATTGCGACCCCCCCAGGGGCGATAAGGACTTATGGAGATGCCGGCCTATGGCGAGCCCGGCCGGATCGAGGTTGCAACCCCTCGCAGGGGTGATGAGGACCGCCATCCAGGGCCTGGCCGACGCCGGATTCGTCAGGTTGCGACCCCTCGTATGGGCGATGAGGACCCGAGCACACCGCGCGCCTCTGGCAGAGCGGTATGGTTGCGACCCCTCGTAGGGGCGATGAGGACCGCTGGCCGACATGAACGTGAGCGCGGTGATCGCGGCGTTGCGATCCCTCGTAGGGGCGATGAGGACGGCCGAGCAGGTCTCCCAGATCGTCCGGGAGACGCTGTTGCGACCCCTCGTAGGGGCGATGAGGACCTGGCCAGGGTGTTCCGCGTTGAGCTGCCCACGGTGCGGTTGCGACCCTTCGTAGGGGCGATGAGGACCGGTGTACCCGACACACAGCAGGTCCGTGGATGCGGGTTGCGACCCCTCGCAGGGGCGATGAGGACGACTACGACGTCCACGAGAGCCCACGCGTACTGGGGTGGTAGTTGCGACCCCTCGTAGGGGCGATGAGGACCCCAACGTAAAGCCGCAGGTCGCGGGGCGCAACAGCGGCTGCTGAAAGAGTCGTTTTGCAGCGAACCTCCGGTCGTGCGGAAAACCCGGGAGGTTCGCTGCAAAACCATGATCGAGAAGGCCGCTTGCACCGGCAGAAGCGTACCCACCTCTTGCCGTAGCCATCGTCCGTTCCGCCTTGTCTCCCGGGCGGGCGCGCCGAGGAGAACGCCGAGGTCAGACACCGGCCTCGGCTTTCGTCCATCTGTGTTCCACGAAGGACAGACGCAAGGAGGAGAGCGGTGAGAGTACGGATCGAGGTGGCCACGGCGGCGACCGAGCTCGCATGGGCGAATGTGCTGGCTCCCGGACGGTCCCTGGCGTACGACCTGCTCGCGCGGGAAGCGCCGGACCTGGGCCGGCAGTTCCACGCGCAGGGAGCGGGACCGTACGGCATGGTTCCGCTGGGGCACAGTGCGCCCGTCTTTCCCCAGGCGCGGCGACGTCGTGGAGCGTACGCCCTCGGGGGTCGTGGCTGGGTGGAACTGGGCAGCCCGCTGTTCGAAGTGACCGCCGCGTTGGCGCAGGGGATCAAGCGGCGGGAGCTGCTCGACTGGGGAGGCGCCGCGTTGCGGATCCTCAGCGTCGCGCCGGTCGAGCCTCCGTCGTACGCGTCGGGGCGTGGACGGTTCCGGACGCTCACCCCGGTCGTCATGAAGGGCACTGGCCGGGAAGAGTCCGGCCAACGGACCACCCGGCAGGCGTGGCTGCTGCCGACCGATACCGAGTTCCCTGTGTTCTTTCAGCGCAACCTCCGGCGGAAGGCGGAGACGCTGGGGCTCGACCCGGAGGTGTCACTCACCGAGATCTCCTGGATCGGCGCGAAGCGCTCGTTCGCCGTGGGCCAGGGTGCGAAGCCCGGCGCGCCCGTGGAGGTGGAGTTGACCGGGCCACCCGACACGCTGCGGGCCATCTGGAGCTGGGGGCTCGGCCAGGCCAACGCGGCCGGTTTCGGCTGGGTGGCCGCTTGAGCGACGTCGACAATGAGGGGAAACGGCCACTGCTCACCGCGCATCCCTTGCAGCGGGTGGGTGCGTATGCACTGGCGTTCCTCGGCGGAGCGCGCACACCGGAGCATCTGGCGCCCTCGGCCTTCGACGAAGCCGTCGGCATCCTCACAAAAGACGCCTTCCGGGCGGCGCTCGTGCGGGACACCAAGCATGACCAGGGCTTCTGGCTCAAGGCCAGCATGTCTTTCTTCCCGAACTCGAAGATGAATCATCCGAGCAACGCGAAGAAGGACGACGAGGAGATCCGCACCGCCGTGCGGAGCTGGCGTACGTGTCCCGAGCCCGGCGCTTGGCCGGAAGCGGCGTGTGCGCTGTGCGGGCGGGCGGCCGTCGGCTTCTATGGCAAGAAGGACGTCCCCCTGGCCGAGAGCGACGTCTACCGCAACACCACACCGCGCGGCCATCAGGGGTTGGCGTTGTGCTGGCCGTGCCTGTGCTGCTTCTACGCCCTCCCGTACGGCTGCCGTCTCACAGGCGGTCCCTCCATAGCGCTGCACAGCTGGGACGAGCGGTTCATGGCGCGGACGGTGTCGCGCCGGGTCGAGCGGAGCCGGCAGTTCATCGCGCTGGGCACGGCCGACACTCGGGGAGGGTCCGATCGGGAGACGATCGCGCTGCGCGCGTTGCGCGACCACGACGACCGGTTGACAGCGGGCCTGGAATTGCTGGTCTTCAGCAACAACAACCGGGGACAAACCCTGAAGATCCAGCCGATGGACCAGCCGCTCGCCGAGACCGGCAGGAAGCTGGTCGTCCAGACCGTCAGGGACGAGCTGGCCGTGACTATTCAGCACTGGTCTCTCGGCCGCAACGTCGCCTACGACGAGTTGCTCTATCTGGAGGCGCTTCAGCTCACCCGCCGATGCCTGGAGGGCACGCCATACAAGCCGTTCCGGATCTGGTGGTGAGGCGACGTGTACGTGGTCGTGGTCTACGACACGCTGGCGAAGCGCAACGCCGCCATCCTGCGGCTGTGCCAGCAGTATCTCCACCACGTGCAGCGCAGCGTGTTCGAGGGAGCGCTGAGCCCGGCACAGCTCAAGAGATCTTCGCCACCGAGTCGAAGAGGTGATCGATCAGTCGTACGACAGCGTTCTCGTCTTCACCTTCCCACCCGGCGCCTCCCCCGAACGCCAAGAATGGGGCGTCGCCCAGCCCGCCCCCACGGACATCCTGTGAAGCAACGCCTTGATCATCATGCTGATTGCAGCGAACCTCCCGGTTTTCGTGCACAACCGGAGGTCCACTGCAGAATCCCGCGTCAACCAGGCATCAGAATCCATTCTGACCTGCCGCTTTATAGTGGGGTCCTCATCACCCCTACGAGGGGTCGCAACATGGCGGGCTTGCCGCAGACCTGGCACAGGCCGAAGTCCTCATCACCCCTACGAGGGGTCGCAACGTCATGAGGCCGCGCTCATACGCCATGAGGTTGGTGGTCCTCATCGCCCCTACGAGGCGTCGCGACGTCATCATGCTGGCCCGGCACAGGGCGCGGGTGTAGGTCCTCATCTCCCCTGCGAGGGGTCGCAACCCTAAGAGGGCGGCTGTCCGCCAGTCCTTGGGATCTAGTCCTCATCACCCCTACGAGGGGTCGCAACCTGTACGGCGCGCCCTTGAAGAACACCGTCCGGTCGTGTCCTCATCACCCCTACGAGGGGTCGCAACATGTCCCCCGCCCCTAGCCGTTCTTGTGCAAGGACTTGTTCTCATCACCCCTACGAGGGGTCACAACGCGCACATCACCGACGTGGACGGGCCCGTGCAGTCGTTCTCATCACCCCTACGAGGGGTCGCAACATGGTCTTGATCCCGTAGGTGCGCTCGGCATACGCAGTCAGTTCTCATCACCCCCTACGAGGGGTCGCAACCCGACGACATCCGGGGCGGTGACGAACAGGCACCGGTCGGGTCCTCATCGCCCCTACGAGGGGTCGCAACCGAGCTATGAGGAACCTATTGAGCTGGGGGACGGTCCTCATCGCCCCTACGAGAGGTCGCAACAGCTGGTGTTAGGTCGGGATGGACGGTACTTCGTGGTCCTTATCACTCCTACGAGGGGTCGCAAGACGGTGACCATGCGCGACTCGCGAATGCGCACGGCGGTCTTCATCACCCCTACGAGGGGTCGCAAGACGGTGACCATGCGCGACTCGCGAATGCGCACGGCGGTCTTCATCACCCCTACGAGGGGTCGCAACGTCATGAGGCCGCGCTCATACGCCATGAGGTTGGTGGTCCTCACCGCCCCTACGAGGAGTCGCAACCTGGCCTGCCGACGGGCCCGTGCCCAGTCGACGCAGGTCCTCATCGCCCCTACGAGGGATCGCAACTCAGGGCGTAGATCGCGTCCCTGATCTGGGTCTTGATGGGTCCTCATCGCCCCTAAGAGGGGTCGCAACACGGTGGGGCTGAGGCGGAGGCTTCGGATGGGGTTTTCGGGTCCTCATCGCCCCTACGAGGGGTCGCAACATCCATCCCCAAGGGGGGTTCTCTGGGTACCGTCCCACGTCGTCATCGCCCCTACGAGGGGTCGCAACTCGTGCCCGATGCGCGTAAGGGGAAGGATCCCGACCGTGTCCTCATCGCCCCTACGAGGGGTCACAACGTGCTCGGGTACCACTGCCAGCGCCAGAACGAGCTGACCAGTCCTCATCACCCCTACGACGGGTCGCAACTACAGTAGGTCAGCGAATCGCTGTAGCTAAACGAGTCCTCATCACGCCTACGAGGGGTCGCGCAAACCCGGCTGCGCCGGATCGAGGCTGGTGGATCCGCCGTCCCTATGGGGCGGCGGCGTCCGGGTGATAGGGCGGAGTCGGCCGGTCGGCACGCAGACTTTCGCACGCGTGGTGCGCCCGCGAGAAAGTTTCACGTGCGGACCTGGGTGAGGTGCCCGGGAACTGCGTGCCCTCCCGTACGGCCGACGCCCCGGTTGCGGCGGGTTGCGCGGAGTGCGGCACGTCGTCCATGATCCACGCCATCCACATGATCAGGAGGCCGTGCGGGATGGCGTACCAAACAAGTGGGTCGCGGCGTGTGGTCGTCGTGATGTTCGCCGTCGCGCTCGCGGCGGTACTGACCGCACCACCGGCAGCAGCCGCGCGGGCAGCGGACAGCGCGGTGGCGGCCTCGCAGGGGGCGGACAGCGCGGCGGCCGAGCGGAGCACGGACAGCACAGAGAGCACGGAGGCCGCCGCAGGGGCGGACAGCGCGGCGGGCCGGTTCGGGCGGCAGGAGTTGCACTGGGGCGACTGCGCGGGGGTCGCCGACGCGGCCCTGCGGTGCGCGGAGGTCGCCGTGCCGCTGGACTACCACCACCCCCACGGCCGGAAAATCACGATCGTCGTTTCGCGGCTGCCCGCGACCGACCCGGCCCGCCGCCGTGGGGTGCTGCTCACCACCGGTGGCGGCCCCGGCGGGCCCGGCGTCCCGCTGCCGTCGAGCCTCGCCCCCATGCTCTCCCCAGAGGTGCGGGCGCGCTACGACCTGATCGGCTTCGACATGCGGTTCGTCGAGCGCAGCACGCCCATCGGCTGCGGCCAGGACGTGGAGGAGCCCGGCGGCTACTGGGTCCGCACCGCCACCTCCGGAAGCTTCCCCTCCGACACGGCCGAGGCCCGCGCGTACGCCCGGGCGTGCATGCGCGCCGCCGGGTGGGCGCTGCCCCACGCCACCACGGCGAACGCCGCGAGGGACATGGACGTCATCCGCGCCGCGCTCGGCGAGGAGAAGATCTCCTACCTCGGCGGCTCCTACGCCGGCATGCTCGGGGCCGTCTACAGCACGTTGTTCCCCCGCCGGGTCGACAGGTTCGTGCTGGACAGCCCGCCCAACGCGGACCTGGTCTGGCGGGCGTACGAACTGGCCCGCACTCCGGCCTTCGAGGCCGGGACGGCCGCCTTCGCCGCCTGGACGGCCCAGCGGAACGCCGACTACGGCCTCGGCGACACCGCGCAGAAGGTCACGGACGCCGTCACGGGGCTCATCCGCCGCGCCCGCACGGCCCCGATCGTCGTGGGGGGCCACGCCTGGACGTCCGATGAGGTGGGGACGCTGCTGGTGGTGGGCATCTACGACGAGCGGTCCTTCGGCCTGGTCGCGGCGGCCTTCGCCGCCCTCGCCGCGGGGCGGGAGCCGTTCGTGCCGTTCCCCCTCCGCCCGCTGCCCCCGGCCGGAGTGCCCGGGGTGCCCGCCGACAACCACACCGCGACCAACATGGCCTACCGGTGCGGGGACGGGCCGTGGCCCCGCGATCCCCGCGACTACCTGCGGGACATCGCCTCCTACAGTGAGCGGTATCCGCTGTTCGGGCCGGCCAACGCCAACATCACCCCGTGCGCATTCTGGCCGAGGATCGAGGACGAGCCGGTGCGGCTGTCGGCCAACCGGTCGCCCGGGGTCCTGGTGACCGCCGCGCTGCGGGACGTGGCTGTGCCGATCGCCAACAGCCGCGCCGTCGCCGCGCGCATCCGCGGGTCGCGCATGGTCACCATCGACGCCCACACCCACGCGCCCTACCCGGCGTACGGCAACGCGTGCCTGAACGGCGCGGTCGATGCCTTCCTCACCACCGGGACGCTCCCGGCCGCCGACGTCGCCTGCTAAGGCCCGGTTTCTGACGCCCGGCGCCGACACCGGGCGTCAGGGACCGGCCAGGCCGTGCAGCAGCAGGCCGGTAAGCGCGTCGACGATCTCGTCGTCCGTGGCGGCGGGCCCGTGCTCGCCCGCCGTGAGGACGGCGTAGCCGAACATCGACAGCATCGCCGCCATCATCGCGGCGAGCAGGGCGGGATCGCCCGGCAATGGATGCCCGCGATCCCGCAGATACTCCAGGTGGTCCCGCAGCACCTCCGACTCGGCGGTCAGACTCGCCCAGGCGGCTCCGGAGGCCGGGCGCTCGGCGATCAGCGCCTGCATCCGCGCCGCCACGACCGGCAGGTTGGCCCGCAGCACGCTCCAGGCGACGGCCATGTGCCCGCGTAGCTGCGCCCGGTCGGTGAGGTCGTGGTCGCGGGGATGCCCGGCCGCCCCGATCTCCTCGTCGGCCTGGCCCTCCAGGTCGGCCATCAGGGCTTGGAGCAGCTCCTCCTTGCTCTTGAAGTGCTCGTAGAACGACCCCGTCGCCCGGCCCGCCTCCGCCGCGATGTCCGCGATCTTGGTGTTGAGATAGCCGCGTTCCATGAACAGGCGGCGCGCGGCGTCCTTCAGCGCGACCCGGGTCTCGGCCGCCTTCGCCTTGCGCACCCCGCCTTGACGTTCGTTCATGCGTCAAATCATACTGAATCCAGATTCGCCGAATGACTGTTCAGTGAACCGAGATTCAGGAGGATGGGATGCAGGTCATCGTGGCAGGCGGCGGAGTGGCCGGGGCGACCACCGCGCTCGCGCTGCGGCGCATCGGAGCCGAGGTCACCGTGTACGAGGCGTACACCGACCCCGCCGGACCGGTCGGCTCGTTCCTCAGCCTGGCGGCCAACGGGCTCAAGGGCCTGCGCGCGCTCGGCTGCCTCGAAGCCGTGCAGCAGGCGGGCTTCGACGTGGCGCGCCAGCGCCTGTGGGCCGACACCGGCAAACTCCTGGGTGAGGCGCCACGCGGCCGCCCCGAGGGCGAGCCCCTGCACAGCGTCACACTCGAACGCGGCCGCCTCGTCGAGACGCTCCGCGCCCGCGCCGCCGCCCACGGCGCGCGCTTCGTCACCGGCGAACGGCTGACCGGCGCCGTCCGCGACGGCGCCGGGATCCGGGCCCGGTTCGCGAGCGGCCACACCGCCCGCGCGGACCTCCTGGTCGGCGCCGACGGCATCCGGTCGGCGACCCGGCGCGTGCTCGACCCGGCCGCGCCCGAGCCGGCGTACGCCGGGTTCTACTCCGTCTCCGGCGTCTCACGCGGCGTCGACGTCGAACCCGGCGTCTTCAACATGGTCTTCGGCCGCAAGGGCGCGTTCGTCTACCTGGCCGCCCCCGGCGGCGAGGTGTGGTGGTCGGCCCAGGCCGCCTCCGCGACGCCTCCCGGCCCGGACGAGGCCGGCCTGGACGACCTCCGGGACCTCTACCGCCACGAGGAGACGCCGTCCGCACTGCTGCGCGCCGCGACGAGCGTCCGGCGCCCGACGCTCATGCACACCCTGGCGACAGTGCCGGTCTGGCACGACGACCGGATCGCCCTGGTCGGCGACGCCTGGCACCCCGTCGGCGCCGGTCAGGGCGCGTCGATGGCGATCGAGGACGCCGTCGTGCTGGCCCGCTGCCTGGCGGCCACCGGCCACGCGCCCACGGCCCTGCCCACCGGCCCGGCAACCGCTCTGGCCGCGTACGGGCAGGCGCGGCGGGACCGCGTCGCCAGGATGCTCAAGGCCGGTGACGACAACCGGGACGCCAAGGCCATGGGCCCGGTCGCCCGCCGGCTCCGCAACCTGATCATGCCGGTCGTCTTCCCGTTCGCCTACGAACGCGCCACGGCCTGGCTCTACGACCACGACCCCGGAGCGGGCCTGTCGCCGGTCGGCCGGGTGCCCGCCGTACGCGGGTAGCCCACGCCGCCCTCCGTACTGACTTTTCGGTCATATTGCTCGTAGAGCGAACAAGTAGAGGTCAACCGGCCAACGCGGGCATGGACGGCTGTACGGATCATCGCGATGCGGTCGGGGCACCTGTCCAATCCGCGTAGCATCATCGGGCATGGGGTCGCCGAGAAAATCAGCGGTCGCGGGAGCCGCCGTCACGGTGACGGCGCTCATGCTGGCCACGCAGGGCTGCGCAATCATCGGCGGCGGATCGCCGAGGAACCTCGACGTCATCAGCGTGTCCAGCCCGCAGTTCCGCGACGGCGCCCCCCTGCCGCAGGACTACTCCTGCAAGGGGGGGCAGGGGAACCCGCCTCTTCGTTGGTCGGGCACGTCGGGCGCGAAGTCCGTGGCCCTCGTGGTCGACGACAGCAGCCCGCGCGGCGGGCCGGAGGTGCACTGGGTGGTGTTCGACATCGATCCCGACACGACCGAGCTGGGCATGGACGACGTCCCCCGGGGCGCCCGGCTGGGCAGGACGACGAGCGGGAAGGTGGGCTATACGCCCCCATGCCGGACCGATGGCAGCTACCGTTTCACTGTCTACGCGTTGGACGCGAAGCTCGGTCTGGAGCAGGGTGCCGGCCTCGCGCCGACGCTGGAGAGGATCGCGAGCCACACCATCGCACGTGGACGCCTCACGGCGGACACGATCGAGTGACATGCTGGGCACCGGAGGTAGTCGTGCTACACCAATCTTCACCTAGGGTGTGACAACGGTCATCGTGGTCGAGCAGAATCGGTTTCAATTGCTGAGCGCAGGTGGCCAGAGGGGGCAGGTCGCGTCGATGGCCGCGCGACCTCACCGGCGCCGCAGAAAGGCCATGGCCTTGAAGGTGGTGCTATGACTGCGGTCATTGTCGGTCTTGTCGCCGTCGTGCTTCTCGTGCTGCTGGTCGTGGCGCTGGGCATGCGGTCGATGAACCGCAGAGAGAGCGCTCTCTCCTCAGAGCGCATCAAGGCGATGGCCGAGAACAAGGGTCCCAAGCCGCGCCGGCCGGCCGAGGAGACGTTCTTCGAGAGCTTCCCCAAGGGGTTCGACGCCTTCGAGGAGCCCGAGCCCGAAGCGCCCAAGCCGCGGCCGGCGAGCACCCGCCCCGGCAGCCGGCAGGCGCGTCCCGCACAGCGCGGCGGCAAGCAGCCCGCCGCCGCCCGCGGCAAGCGCGGCGTGGACGAGTGGGGCGAGCCGGACGACTACGACGACGACTACTGGTCGCGCGTGCGCGCCGACGAGGGCGGCTTCGGCGGCACGATCGCCGCGAGGATGGCCACCCCCCGGCCCGTGCAGGACACCTCAGGCCCGGCGAGCGCATCTCCGGGCGCGTCCCAGGGACAGGCGGCCGACGCCGACGCGGTGACCGTGCAGGCACCCCTGCCCGCGCGCCCCGCGGCCGGCCGCGCCGACGCCCCCGTCCCCGCCTCGGCGATGGCCGAGCAGAAGACCATGACGTTCGCCGCGCCGACGCCCGACCTGCTCGACGCCGCCGGCTCCCCCGCCACCGGCCCGTTCGACGCCCCCGCGACTCCCGCCGCCCCCGCCAGTGGGCCCTTCGCGGCCCCTGCGGCCGGTACGCAGAGCGGCAGGCCGGGCAGGTCCGGCAGGTCGTCGCGAGCGGCCCGCCGCGCCGCGGCCGCCGCCTCCGCCGACGCGGGTCAGGCGAGCGGTTCCTACGACATCCCCCGAGGCACCGGCCCCTTCCCGGCGTCCGCGGGCACCGGCCCGTTCACCACGCCGTCGGGCACCGGCTCGTACCCGGCGACGCCGGGCGCCGACGCCCTGGACGGCGTCCAGGCGAACACCGGCCCGATGGCCGCCTCCGGGGACACCGGCTTCTTCAACCGTGCCGCGGCCACCGGCCCGTTCCCGTCCGCCGGCGGCACGGGTTCGTACGACAGCCACGCGGCCGGTTCCTTCGACGCCGCGTCGGCCTCCCCCGTCCCGGAGACCGGGACCTTCGTCATGGGCAGCTTCGACCCGGCCCGCGGCAGCGGCGCGTTCGAGGTGGCGGCGCCCGCCGTTCAGCCCATCGTCCAGCCCACAGCTCAGCCCGCCGACGCCCTCGCCGAGCCTGCGCCCCAGAGTTCCTTCGACCCTTGGACGGCCCGTCAGCCGGCCCGCACCGACGCCTACGACCCCTCCCAGGCCTCGACGGGCCCGTTCCCGGCCGCGCGCCCCTCGTACTCCCCCACCCCGGAGCCGTCCGCCGGGAACCCCGGAAGCCTGGGCGGGGCCACCGACCCCGGCTGGCCCGCAACCGGCAGCTACCCGCCGGCCCCCGCCGCCTCGGCTCCCGCACCGGGCTCCAACTGGGCGGGCGCACGGGACGTGCTGGACGACCCCGAGCCGTCGCACGGCTCGTCCTCCTGGCCGAACGCCGAGACCTACCAGACCCCGGCCTACGACGGCTACCAGGCGGGCCACTCCGGTGAGTCCTCCTATCCGGCCGCGTCGTCGCCCGTACCGCCGCCGGTCGCGCCGTCGTACGAGGTGAACCCCGGCTGGGCGTCGATCGACGCCTCCGACGCCGTGACGGGCACCACGCCCGGGTCCGCCTCGCCGTACGAGTCGGCGGGCTACGACGCGCCGTCGGGGCAGAGCCAGTACGGCTACGACCAGCAACAGCAGGGGTACGGCGGCACGCAGCCGTCGTGGCCCGAGCAGAACATGGGCGGAAGCTGGCCCTCCTACGACGAGCTGTACGGCGACGCCTCCACGTCGGCCGGCGGCCGTCGCCGGGGCAGCCACCGCGATCCCGACACCGACTATCCCGACTACTATCGGTGACTTTCCCGTTCCCTGCCTGGTGACGGTCTCCGTGGCTGACGTATCGTCGGCCCATGACCCTCAGTGACGGCACGATCTCGCATCGTGACTGGAAGTCCGTGCTCCGCCATGACGTGCCCGCCTCGCTGGTCGTCTTCCTGGTGGCCGTGCCGTTGTCGCTCGGCATCGCGGTCGCGTCCGGCGCTCCCGTCGCGGCGGGCCTCGTCGCGGCGGTGGTCGGCGGGGTGGTCGCGGGAGCGCTCGGCGGGTCCGTCGTCCAGGTGAGCGGCCCGGCCGCCGGGCTCTCCCTGGTCGTCGCGGAGCTGGTCCACACGTACGGCTGGCGCGCGACGTGCGCGATCACGGCCATGGCCGGGCTCCTCCAGGTCGGGCTCGGCGCACTGCGGGTGGCGCGGGCGGCCCTGGGGGTCTCCCCCGCCGTCGTCCACGGCATGCTGGCCGGGGTCGGCGCCGTGATCGCGCTCTCCCAGCTGCACATCGTCCTCGGCGGCAGCCCGCAGCGCTCCGCGCTGGAGAACGTGCTCGAACTGCCCGCCCAGATCGTCCACAACCACACGCACGCCGTGCTGATCGGCGTCCTGACGATCACGGTGCTGCTCGTGTGGGGCCGGATTCCGCGCCTGCGGGCCGTGCCCGCCCCGCTGGCCGCGCTGATGATCGCGACGCTGACCGCGGGGGTGTCGGGCTGGGACCTGACGAAGGTGGACCTCAGGGGCGGGTTCTCCTCCGTCCAGGGGCCGCTGGCGCCCCAGGGCGACTGGCACGCGATCGCCGGGGCCGTCCTGCTCGTCGCCCTCCTCGCGGGGGTGGAGTCGCTGCTGACCTGTGTGGCGTCGAACCGCCTGCACGACGGCCCCCGCGCCGACCTCGACCGTGAGCTCACCGCGCAGGGCGTGGCGAACGTGGTGTCCGGCGTGCTCGGCGGCCTGCCGGTGGCGGGGGTCGTCGTCCGTACGACCACCAACGCGCGGGCGGGCGCCCGCAGCCGCTGGTCCACGGTCCTGCACGGCGTCTGGGTGCTGCTGTTCACCGCGGCCTTCGCCTGGATGCTCGCGTTGATCCCCCTGGAGGCGCTCGCGGCGCTGCTGCTGTTCATCGGCGTGCAGATGGTCAACCTCGGGCACGTACGGAACCTGCGCAACCACCGCGAGGTGCCGGTGTACGCCGTGACGATGGCCGGGGTCGTGCTGATCGGGCTCGCCGAGGGCGTGGCGATCGGCCTCGGGCTGGCCGCCCTGCTCGCCCTGCGCCGCCTCGCGTGGGTCTCGGTCGACGTGCGCCAGGACGGCGAGCGGCACTGGCGGGTCGTCGTCACCGGATCGCTGACGTTCCTGGGCGTGCCCCGGCTGACCGAGGCGCTGCGCGCCATCCCCGCCGGGTCGGCGGTGGAGCTCGACCTGCACCTCGACTTCATGGACAACGCCGCCTTCGAGGCGCTGCACACCTGGCGGCTGGAGCACGAACGGGCCGGCGGCGAGATCGACGTGGACGAGCCGCACGGCGAGTGGTACTCCGCCGCGATCAGCGGTGCGCGGCTCTTCCCCGCCAGGATCCCGCCCCGGCACGACCGCTGGTGGCTGCCCTGGGCCTACCGGCGCCGCGCCCACTCCTCCGGCGCCCACTCCCCGGGTCCGGGCCCGTACGGGTCCTTCGAGGTGATCGGCGCGGACGGCGACAGCGCCGCGGGCCACGACGACGCCGTGATCTGCGAGCCGCAGGGCGTGCCCGACCTCTTGGAGGGGACGCGGGAGTTCCACCGCAGGACCGCGCCGATGGTCCGTCCGCTGCTCACCCGGATGGCCCGCGGGCAGTCGCCGTCACACCTGTTCATCACCTGCGCCGACTCACGGATCGTGCCCAACATCATCACCGCGAGCGGCCCCGGTGACCTGTTCACTGTGCGGAACATCGGCAACCTCGTGCCGCGGGCGGGCGCGGTCCCGCCGGACGACTCGGTGGCGGCGGCGGTCGAGTACGCCGTGAACGTGCTGGAGGTCCGCATGATCACCGTCTGCGGGCACTCCGGGTGCGGCGCGATGGCCGCCCTCCTCGGCGAGGTCCCCGACCTGCCGGCGTTGCGCGCCTGGCTGCGGCACGGACGGCAGAGCCTGGCCCGGTTCGTGGCCGCCGGGCCCGGCCAGGACGCCGACGACGCCGGGCCGCTCGACCGGCTGTGCCGGGTCAACGTCATCCAGCAGCTCGACAACCTGCGGACCCACCCTTTTGTGGACACGCTCGTACGGGCGGGCAGGCTGGAGCTCACGGGCCTGTACTTCGACATCGGCGCGGCCCGGGTGCACGTGCTGGAGCAGGAACGCTTCACCCCGGTCCCGGAGCTGCGCACCACCGGCTGAGCCGCACCGGCCCGCAGCGCACCGGCCCGCAGCGCAGTGGCCCGGAGCGGAGTGGCCGGGAACGCACCGGTGCCCGCTTCCGCTGTGAGCGGACGATGTCCGCCGATCGTGAAACCGGGCGGACGCCGCGCGCCGCAGCGCCAAGGATGACCGTATGAAAATTCTGGTCATCGGTGGTTCGGTGTTCCTGGGCCGGGCCATCGTGGAGGAGGCGCTGCGGCGCGGTCACGAGGTCACGACGTTCAACCGGGGCAGGAGCGGGACAGACCTGCCCGGGGTGGAGGCGGTGCGCGGCGACCGCGAGGTGACCGGCGACCTGCGGCGGCTCGCCGACGGCAGACGGTGGGACGCGGTCGTCGACGTCTGCGGATTCGTCCCCCGGGTCGTCCTTGAGTCGGTGCGGGCGCTGTCCGGGCACGCCTCGCACTACACGTTCATCTCCAGCATCTCCGCGTACCCGGACTGGCCCGACAAGACAGGCGTCGACGAGACCTTCCCCACCCACGAGTGCCCGGCGGACGCGGACGCCGAGTTCGGCGACTACGGCGTGCTCAAGGCCGGCTGCGAACGCGCGGTGGAGGAGCACTTCGACGGCGCCGCCCTGGTCGTCCAGCCCGGCCTGATCCTCGGCCCGCACGAGAACGTCGGCCGGCTGCCCTGGTGGCTCGACCGCATCTCCAAGGGCGGCCGGGTGCTCGCGCCCGGCGACCCGGCGCAGCCGATCCAGCTCATCGACGCCCGCGACATCGCGGCGTTCACCCTCGACCAGGCGGCCGGTGGCACGACGGGCCGCTACATGACGGGTGGTGTGCCGGGCAGGGCCACGTTCGGAAGCTGGCTCGGCGACTGCGTGGAGGCCACCGGCTCGGGCGCGGAGCTCGTCTGGGCCGACGACGACTTCCTGACCGCTCAGGGCGTGGAGCCGTGGACCGAGCTTCCGCTGTGGTATCCGGGAGCGGACGGCCTGGGCGTGTGGAACCACTCCTCCGCCAAGGCCCTCGCCGCCGGTCTCACCTGCCGCCCGCTCCGCGAGACGGTACGCGACACATGGGAGTGGCTGAAGGACATCCCGGAGGAGCGGCGCAGCTTCCGCGGCGTCCGGGTGGGCAGCGGCATCGACCCCGACAAGGAGCGCCGCGTGCTCGCCGCCTGGGACGCCCGCTGACGCGTTCCCCAGCAGGAGCCGGGTCCGGCCCCCGGAAGCCGTGGCCCGGAGCGCGGTGGACGACCACGGCGGCACCAGACGCAGCGGCTCAGGGCTGCCCGTGAGGCGCACGGGCCGGAGCACGATGGACGACCACGGCGGCACCGGGCGCAGGGGCTCAGGGCTGCCGCCGCGAGGCGCACGGGCCGTAGGCTGTCGGGCATGCTCTGGGTGGCTCTTTCGATCGTGGCCGTACTGATCGTGCTCGCCGCGCTGGCCGGGACCGGACGTGCCCGTCAGGCGTCCCGCGGGCCCGCCCGCGGGACGTCCCGCCGCCGGCCCGCGCCACGCTCCCCGGGCGGGACGACGCGCCCGTCACGCGGTGCCCGGTCCTCCTCCCCGCCCTCCTCCCGTACGACCCGTGGCGGAACCCGGACGGGAGCCTCCACCGCCGAGCGCACCGGCCCGCAGCCGGGCGAGATCTGGTGGGCCGACGTACCGTACGAGGACGGGCCCGGGCACAAGGTGCGTCCCTGCGTGGTGCTCAGGACGTACCACGGCGGCGCGGAGGTCCTGAAGATCACCAGTCAGGACCGGAGCGACCGCTCCGACCACGTCGAGATCCCCACCCGCACGTGGGACCCGAGCGCGGACCACAACAGCTTCCTCGACCTCACCGGACCGGTCCGGGTGCCCTCCGCCTCGTTCGACGACAGAGCGGGCACCCTCGACCCCCGCGTCTGGCGTCAGGTCTGCCGGCTCCACGAGATCTCCCCGAACTGAGCCGGGTCGCTCAGCCCACGCCACTGAGTCCACGCCACTGAGTCCACGCCACTGAGAGCGTGCCGCTGAGCCCATGCCGTCGGGGCCGCCGCCTGCGCCGAGCCGTTCCCGCGTGGCCGCTTCGGGCCGCGCCCCGGCGGCCCGGCCGAGAGATCGTACTCACCGGTAACTGAGTATCGGCGCTCATGTCCGGGCGGCGCCGGACGCGGAGCATGGGCGCCATGACGAAACCAGTGAAGAGCACGACGACGACGGCCTTCTACCTGCAGGCCGTCATCTCGTTCGCGATCTCCCTCGCCGGGCTGGCCGCCGGGATCCTCTACCTGCCCGTCACGACCTGGGTGCGCTCGTTCCTCGCTCTCGGGCTGATGTACGTGGTGACCTCGACCTTCACGCTGGCCAAGTGTGTGCGGGACCGGCAGGAGGAGGCGACCGTCGTCAGCCGGGTGGACCAGGCCAGGCTCGACAAGCTGCTCGCCGAGCACGACCCCTTCCGCACCGACTGAGCCGCCCCCGGCGCACCCTGCACACCTGCATGTCCGGCACGCCCCGGCACCCCCTGCGCGCACACCCGCCACGCGCTCCCGTCCGGCTCGCGAGTCGCCGTCGAACCGGCGGCGCGGACGACAGAATGCGACAGTGCGACGACAGAACGGAGCAATCTCACATCACTTCAGTCCGTTATGTGACGAAGTCCTATCGCTTTATCTCCAACTTATTGACTTTCCTCGGCCACTATCGCCTAATTCCATCAAAAGTGATGCCCGGTGTGGTGGAAAGCATCGGGCACCCGTCCCGTCCCGCCTGGTTCCAGGGCCGGACCGCGCCCGTGGTCCGGTCCCGGCGTCACGCCGCGAGGCCCGGCCCCGCCGCCGGCCCGTGGCCACGCGCCTCGCGGACGGAACGGCACAACGGATTGGGGAACCATGACCGAGGTAGGCAGGGGAACGACGCGGAGCACGTTCTCGCGGCGCGCCTTCACCACGGCGGCGACGGCCGCCGCGATAGCACCCCTGGTCGTGTCGGCTCAGGCCGACGCGGCGCCCGTCGGCAGGAACGCGACAGCGCCTGTTCGCCTGGGCAACCCGCGCCGCATCACCCTCTACGTCGAGAACCTGCCGAACGGCGACATGGGCTACGGTCTCGAGCCGGGCAAGGCCACGATCCCCGGCCCCCTCATCGAGATGGTCGAGGGCGAGACCCTCGAAGTCGAGCTGGTGAACAACGCGGACGTCACCGCCAGCCTCCACGTGCACGGGGTGGACTACGAGACGAGCAGCGACGGCACGCGGATGAACGACAGCGTGGTCGAGCCGGGGGCCCGGCGCGTCTACGTCTGGCGCACCCACGCCCCGGGCCGCCGCCCCGGCGGGACCATCGAGCCCGGCAGCGCGGGCTACTGGCACTACCACGACCACGTGGTCGGCACCGACCACGGCACGGGAGGCATCAAGAAGGGCCTCTACGGCCCGCTGGTGGTCCGCCGTAAGGGCGACGTGCTGCCGGACAAGACGTTCACCGTCGTCTTCAACGACGTACGGATCAACAACCTCCCGGCCGGCCCGCACTTCCTCGCCAAGATCGGCGAGCGGGTCGAGTTCATCGTGATCACGCACGGGAGCGCGTTCCACACGTTCCACATCCACGGGCACCGGTGGGCCGACAACCGCACCGGCCTGCTGGAGAGCCCCCAGGACCCGAGCCGGATCATCGACACGAAGACCACCGGCCCGGCCGAGTCGTTCGGCTTCCAGGTGATCGCGGGAGAGCGTGTCGGTCCCGGCATGTGGATGTACCACTGCCACGTGCAGAGCCACTCGGACATGGGCATGGCCGGGGTCTTCATGGTGTCCGATGAGAAGGGGAACGTGCCGGGCGGCCATGACATGGGCGGCATGGGCGGCGGTTCCGGCGGCGGCATGGACATGTCCCACTGAGGCGTACCGGCCCCCGCCCGACGCACGCCCGACCACACGCCCGGCCTGACGCGAGCACGTACGTCGCGACGGCAGGCGGTACGGACGCGACGCGACGGCGCCCCCGAGCCCTCCCCCGTCGGAGGGACGGGGGCGCCTCGTCGATAGAGACACCGCTTCAGATGTGGGGCGGATCCGTACGGTATGCCCGTGACTGATGACCTCCTCCGGACCGGGCTTGCGGCGACCGCCTCCGCCCCCACCCAGCCGGCCCTGGACTACTACGTGATCACGTCGGGGGCGGGGGCCGGCGCCGTACGGGCGGAGGGTCTCGTCGTCGAGGAGTTCGTCTTCGCCGGCGACCAGCGGACCATCGGCCTGGACACCGCCGGTTGGAGCGGGGACGACCGCGCCTGGTGGAGTTCGGCGGCCTTCGGGCGGGCCATGCGCGAGGACCCGGAACTGCGCGCCCGGGTGGTCGCCGTCGGCCGTGCGGACGCCGAGGCCGCCTATCGCCGCCTCGGAGGAGGGGATCTTCCCGGAGAGGCGACACTGCGGGACCGCTTCCGCGACACCCTCGCCCTTCCGGACTCCGCTCCCCTGCGCCTCGGCCCGGAGGGGGGCTCCGGCGGGTTCCACGACTCCCGGACATACCGCGTCCTGTTCGCGGGCGATCTCCGCCCTTCCGGCCTCGCCCGCCTCGCGCCGGAGGTCGTCACGCTCGCCGAGAACGCCGACGACCCCCGTACTCGGATCGCCGGCACGGGCGGGCTGCGGACGGCGCGGGACGAGTTCACCTGGGAACTGCGCCGGATCGGGCCCGGCGTCGCCTGCTGCGTCGATCTCACGGCACGCCTGGGCACCATGTCCGACGACGCCCTCCGGCCGCTGCTCCGGAGCCTGACCACGGCGATACGTCACGCGGGCCCGATCCCCGTGACCATCGAACGATTCTCGTAATTCCCACAAGCGGAAATATCGCCTAAGACTGTATTTATCGCCCATTCTCGGAGCCCCGACAGAACGACCATCGGAAACCTTATTCGAGGAAACCGTGGAAACGCCCGAAGAAGATGTGATATAGATCCTTTCACGTTGGTTCTGTATTGATCTGGGCTCTGGAGCGGCAGCATGGGCAAAGGGCGTGAGGGCAAGAAAACCAACAGAACCAGAATTTCGATCACGTACACGGTGCTTATCATCACGGGACTTCTGCTCGCCGTGGCGGGGGCCGTGGTGGCGATACTGGGCCTGGGCGGCGTCGTCGAGTTCAAGGGCGAGGTCGCCGGGGCGAAGGCGGAGACCACGAGCGTCGGACTCGCGGTGCTGGTGGTGGGCGCGCTGCTGGCGGGGATCGTGGCCGTCAAACTGCCGGCGCAGGTGAACGTGCTGGGAGACGGTGGCCGGAGAGGCTTCACCGAGTGGTTCTCCGAGTTCGGGGTCAGGCTCTGCGCCCTTCTGGTGGCGGCCGGCGTGGTCCTTCTGATCGTTTCCCTCTTCGTCTAGGCCGGCGATGTCGTGGGTCACGGCTCATATGGATGAGCGAATTGTCGAGATCGCCGGAGACGAGGGCAGCTCACCCGGCAGATATATGCAGTACGTTTTCGACGCCGGCACCGGCACGTACCTCCGTCCGGCGGACAGCGAGCAGATGCTCGCCTTCCGCGAGCGGGGCGTGAAGGCGGCGTACCTGCAGGCACAGGCCGGAGCCGAATTCGACGCGGACGCGATCGAGCGCGCGTGGCCGGAAATCTGGCGCGAACTGACGAGGAAGCGCCCGGAACCGACGCCTGAGTATTACGCCGTCCTCGACACGGGCCTGTTCTCCCGTCACCCCCTCCTGCGAGGGCTGATCGTGGACGGGACCAACCTGACCACGGAACCCGACGGCGAGGACGCGAACGGCCACGGAACGATGGTGGCGCTCATCCTCGCGGCCGGCCTGACCCGCCGGCCGCGCCTTCTCAACGTGAAGGTCGCCGACGGAAACGGCCGCGCGACGCCCCGCGACCTGATCAAAGGGATCGAATGGGTCCGCGACTTCGCGCGGAGGACGTCGTCGCCGGTGTGCGTCAACATCAGCCTCGGCTGCTACTCACGGCGCTGGGGGTTGTTCGCCTGCGACGGCACCTGCGATCTCTGCGAGGCGGCCGTGGCGGCGGCCGCAGACGTACGGGTGATGACGGTCGCCGCCGGCAACGAGCCGAACAGGACGACGTGCCCGGCCATGGCCGGATTACGAGGGCGTGCCGACAACATCTTCGCCGTGGCCCAGCTGGGATGGGACCGCAGCGGCGTCGGAACGGTCGCCATGCCCGCCGGCATGCGATGGGTCCCTTACGAAGAGGGCGACGAATAGGACCTGGCCGCGGCAGGCGCGTCGTCTCGCACGTGTGACCTGAGCCGCCGACGACCGTTCATCGTGCGGAGCCGGCCGTACGAACACGCTTGTCCGCCCTTGCGGCACAGAACTACCGTACCGATGTGGATCTTTTCGCGCGCTCGTGGACGGCGTTGCGCAGGGCGGTCGCCGAACTCTCGGACGAGGACTTCGCCCAGCGGTCGGGCTGTACCGGCTGGCTCGTGCGTGATCTCGTGTGCCATCTGGTCATCGACGCGCAGGATGTCCTGATCACCCTGGCGACCCCCGTGGAGACGGAACCGACCCGCGACGCGGTGACCTACTGGGAGGTCGCCACGACGCCGCCGACCGGCGACGACCCGCTCGACGCGCTGGTCGTCCGGCTGGCCGCCGCGTACGAGGAGCCGCGGCTGCTCAAGTTCCACCTCGACGACGTCGGCTCCGCCGCAGGCCGTGCCGCCGGGCTCGCCGACCCGCACCTCCGGGTCGGGACCCGCGGCGAGGTCCTCACCGTGGGCGCCTACCTGTCCGCGTACGTCATGGAGTGGACACTGCACCACCTCGACCTGGTCGCGCACCTGGCGGACGCCGCGGGACCGCCCGCGGAGGGGCTTGCCCGGTCCCGCGAGATGCTGGAGAAGATCGCGGGGAGCGCGTTTCCCTCGTCGTTCTCAGACAGGGACGCGCTGCTGGTCGGCACCGGACGGCGAGCCCCCACAGACGCGGAGAGGACCGAACTGGGCGAGCTGGCCACGAGACTCCCGCTCGTCCTCGGATAACCGCGGGGCCCGGACCGTCGTCACGGTCATCCGGCCGAACCCGGGCCCGGGAGGAGGTCGACGTCGTCGGCGTGCATCGGCTCCCCGCAGTGACTGCAGTGTGGGTCGACGTGGCCGATCTGCCCGCAGGCGTGGTGACGGTACAGGACGGGAGGCCCGGCCTCGCCGGCGAGCCAGCGGTCACCCCACCGGGCCATCACCATGAGCATCTCGACGAGATCCACGCCCTTGGCGGTGAGGTGGTACTCGTAGCGGGGACGGGCGTCGTAGGGCAGCCGTTCGAGCACGCCCTGTTCGACCAGGTGGTTGAGCCGCTCGGTGAGTACCTTGCGGGAGATCCCCAGGTCGGCCTGGATGTGGTCGAAGCGGCGCACCCCGGCCCACACGTCGCGCAGGATCAGCGGCGACCAGGGCTCGCCGATCACGTCCAAGGTGCGCGCGATGGAACACGCCATCTCCCCGAACCGCGTTCGCTGCATGGCAGCAATCTAGCAAGTGGGGTTCCCTTACGAAACCTCGGGTGTTATCTTTCCCAGCGTCTCTTGAAGAAACCTCGAAAGGGATCCGATGACATTCGTAAGGCGCTTCGACCACGTCGGGATCACCGTCGCCGACCTCGACGCCGCGACGGCGTTCTTCGTCAGCCTCGGTCTGGAGGCTGATCAGAAGATGGCCGTCGAAGGCGAGTTCCTGGACACGGTGATCGGCATGACCGGCGCCCGCACCGAGATCGTCATGCTGCGAGCGCCCGGCGGAGGTACGACGCTGGAGCTCTCGAGCTTCACGCGGCCGGACCACCTCCGGGGTTCGCCTGCCGCGCCGGCCAACGAGCTGCACCTGCGCAACGTCGCCTTCGAGGTGCACGACCTCCAAGCCGCGGTCCACCACGCCGCGGCCGGCGGCTACGGCCTGGTGGGGGGCATCGGCGAATACGAGGGCGTGTGGCGGATGGCCTACGTCCGCGGGCCCGAAGGAATCATCGTCTCGCTGGCCGAGCGCATCGAGAAGTGAGGAGACACCATGAGCACGACCGTGACCGACGAACAGATCCGGGCTCTGGCCGCGACCGCGAAGCCCTACAGCCTGGCGCTCCTTCGGTGGGGGCCGGAGCGGACCATGGACGGCGCCGACGCGATCGAACTCGAACACCAGCGACGCATGGTGTCGCTGCGCGCCGAGGGGGTGATCGCGATCCTGTGCCCGGTCGCCTCCGACACCGTGGCCGGCGTCGCGATCATGACCGTGCCGGCCGAGGAGGCCGTGGAGATCATGGCCGGGGACCCCTGCGTTCGAGCCGGGATGCTGCGCTGCGAGGTCCACCCGTGCCACGGCTTCCCCGGAGACGCCCTCCCTCTGTAAGCGAGCCAGGGCGATCAGCGTCCATCCGATCCCGGCGTGCATCTCGCGGCAGTCGGCCCTTCGAGTGCCCGGACGACCAGGCACCCGGGCGGCGAGCCGAGCCGTGCCGGACACCGTCCCACGACGCGGCTCCATTTTCCAATCTGTGGTCATGCCGGAGCAGAAGAACGATATGCGCGGGCGTGTCGGTGTGCGGGACAGGCCCGGCCGGGTATTCCCCTCGACGGAAGTGATCGGCTGACCGACGAATCGAAGGAAGGCTGGACATGAACCAATTCGTACGTTTGGGCGGCGTCGCTGTTTCGACGGCGTTTCTCTCCGTAGCGATATCGTCCGCCGCATCCGCCGACGTCGCTCCGGTGGCCCCGGCACCGGCGCCCATGGCACCGTCCACGACGTCGTCCATGGCGACCGTTCCCCGTGTCCACGAACCGGCGAGGGTCTCCACGCCCACGCTGCTCCCTCGGCTCACCGCACTCCGCCGGTTCACCGCACGGCCCTCCCTTCAGCCGCGGGAATGGCAGCCGGGCTGGGATCCCTACGCCGAGGAGCAGACGAATCTCCAATTGCGGCTTGCGCCATTGCGACTGGAGCCGGAATTGGCCCGCGAGGCGGCCTACGCGGAAAGCGAGGAGAACGAGGCCGAGTTGACGAGGGAAACACTCAGGCTGTTTCTTATGGGCGGCATGGATCCGTACGGTTTCTGGTACTAGAAAGAGCCATTCGCCTGTGCGCCTGCCACGGTCGCCGGGCGCCGACGGGTCACTGCCGGGCATGAACAGCGGCACCTGGCCCGCCCCAAGGCCGTGGTCAGGGGTGTGAAGGTGGACGAGCCGGCCTGTAGGCCGGGTTCTGTGGTCAGCCACGGGGGCTGACCGGCGGCCATCCATCTAGGACCGCCGTTGCCGGCGGCCTCAAGCGGTCTACCCGCGCGGCTCGGGCGGGCAGCCCTCGAACGTCGCGCGCGGGACGTTCCGGAGAACGTCCCTTCTTGACCTTGCTCCGGGTGGGGTTTACCGAGCCGCCCACGTCACCGTGGGCGCTGGTGGTCTCTTACACCACCGTTTCACCCTTACCCCTGGGAAGGGGCGGTCTGTTTTCTGTGGCACTGTCCCGCGGGTCACCCCGGGTCGGCGTTACCGACCACCCTGCCCTGTGGAGCCCGGACCTTCCTCGGCAGGGCGCGAGGCCCTGACGCGGCCGCCCGGCCGGCTCGTCCGCCGTGACGACAAGCCTATCGGCTCCCGCTCCGTTCCCCGGCACGGCCGGAAGTCATGTGAGGATTCTGCGAGTTCTCCACCCGGGGCGGGCGGGCCGGCGGCAGCGGCGCAGGCCACGGGGGGACCGCTCACAGAGATCTCACAGGCTCTCTCCCTTAACGCTTAGACGGGTGGGCCAGCCTGCTGCGCATGATTGAGATACGCGGACTGACCAAGCGCTACGGCGACGTCACGGCCGTCGACGGGCTGAGCTTCGACGTACGGCCGGGCGTCGTCACCGGCTTTCTCGGCCCGAACGGCGCGGGCAAGACGAGCACGATGCGGATGATCCTCGGCCTCGACCGGCCGACGAGCGGAAGCGCCACGATCGGCGGACGGCGCTACGCCGATCTGCCCACGCCGCTCCGCGAGGTGGGCGCGCTGCTCGACGCGCACGCCGTGCATCCGTACAGGAGCGCCGGGAAGCACCTGCTGGCCCTGGCCCGCGGCAACGGCATCGGCCGGCGCCGGGTGGACGAGGTGCTCGGGCTGGTGGGGCTGGCCGACGTCGCGGGTCGCCGCCCGGGCGGGTTCTCCCTCGGCATGAAGCAGCGCCTCGGCATCGCGGCGGCGCTGCTCGGCGATCCCGGCGTCGTGCTGCTCGACGAACCCGTCAATGGGCTCGACCCGGAGGGGATCCGCTGGATCCGCTCCCTGACGCGCGATCTGGCCTCCGAGGGCCGCACCGTCCTGCTCTCCAGCCACCTGATGAGCGAGATGGCGCTCACCGCCGATCACCTGGTCGTCGTCGGCCGCGGGCGGCTGCTCGCGGACACCGGTCTCGACGCGTTCGTACGGTCCGCGGCCCGGGAGACGGTCGTGGTCCGCACGCCGGGCGCGCGGCCGCTCGCCGCCCTGCTCGAAGAGGCCGGCGCGACCGTACGGCCCGGCGCCGGGGACGAGTTGCTGGTGACGGGGGTGTCTGGCGCCGCGGTCGGCGACGTCGCCGGCGCGCACGGCATCGTCCTGCACGAACTGACGCCGCGGCGGGCCTCCCTGGAGGAGGCGTACCTCGAACTCACCGGCGGCAGCGCCGATTTCGCCTCGGCCGGCGCCCGGCCCGCGGCCCCCGCCGAAAGCGAAGCCACCACCGCATCCATGACCACCAGCGGAGCCGCCCGATGACCGCCTACGACGTCCTGCGTTCGGAATGGGGCAAGTTCCACAGCATCCGGGCGACGCTCGGCTGCCTGGCCGGGGCCCTGGCGGCGACCGCGGCGTACGGGTACCTCTTCGGGCTGGCCGACGCGCGCCGGTATCTGGCCGGGTCGGCGGCGGACCGGGCGGCCTTCGACCCCACCGACACGGGCTTCCGCGCTCTCGTGCTCGCGGGGGTGCTCGTCAGCGCGGTCGGCGTGCTCGCCGTGACGTCGGAGTACGCCTCGGGGACGATGCCGGTCAGCGTCGCCGCCGTGCCCAGGCGGGGCCTGCTGCTCGGCGGCAAGGCCGCCGTCGTCGCGGTGGTCACGCTCGTCGCCGGACCGCCGATGGCGCTGGTGTCGTTCACACTGAGCCAGCTCTCGCTGGCCGCGCGGAACGTGCCGAGCGCGGGCCTCGGCGACCCGGGCGTGCTCGGGGCCGTCGCGGGCGCCGGCCTGTTCACGGGGCTGGTCGGACTGTACGGCGTGGCGCTCGGGTTCCTGCTGCGCAGGTCGGCGGGCGCCGTCTCGCTCGGGACGTTCCTGCTGATCCTGCCCGGCATGGCGTCCCTGTTCCCCGATGCGCTGGCCGAATGGATCGTCGCCTGGTGGCCGAGCGCGGCGGGCGCGCGGGTGTTCGCGGTCCATCCGGGGTCCGGCGGGCCGGCCCCGCTCACGGGGATCGGGGTGCTGGCCGCCACCGTGCTCGCGCTGCTGTGCGCGGCCGCCGCCGTCTTCCGGGCACGGGACGTCTGAAGGCACGTGATCCTGGACGGCGGACCTATCCTGCCGCTGACCGACGAAGGGAGGCCGGAGTGGACGGGCGGCGCCTGCTCGTGGTCGACGACGAGCCCGTGGTGCGGGAACTGCTGGCGGCCACGCTGCGCTTCGCGGGATACACGGTGACCTCCGCCGCGACCGGGTCGCAGGCCCTTGAGGCGGCGGGGGCCGAGCCTCCCGATCTCGTCCTCCTCGACGTCATGCTGCCCGACATGGACGGGTTCGAGGTCATCCGGCGTCTCCGGGAACGCCCCCGCCCGCTGTCCGGCGATCGTCCGGGACAGGTGCCCGTCCTGTTCCTCACCGCGCGCGACACGACCCAGGACAAGATCAACGGGCTTCGGCTGGGCGGCGACGACTACGTGACCAAGCCCTTCGACCTGGAGGAGTTGCTCGCCCGGATCGAGGCCGTGCTCAGGCGGGCCGGGGCGGCCCCGGAGGACCGCACGCTGCGGGTGGCCGACCTCGAACTCGACCCCGACGGCCATCAGGTGACACGCGCGGGCGTTCCCGTACGACTGTCGCCGACCGAGTTCCGCCTGCTGCACTACCTGATCCTCAACGCCGGGAGGGTCGTCTCCAAGGCGCAGATCCTGGAGCACGTCTGGCGGTACGACTTCGCGGGCGACACCAGCATCGTGGACACGTACGTGAGCTACGTGCGGCGGAAGATCGACAAGGCGGGGCCGAAACTGATCCACACCATGCACGGCGTGGGCTACGTCCTGCGCGGGCCGCGCCCGTGACCCGCCGGACGGCACGCCGGAGGAGCCTGTCGCTGCGGGGGCGGCTCCTGCTCATCACCCTGGCCCTGCTCGCGGCGGGCCTCGCGACCAGCGGCGCGGTCGCCGTCGCCACGCTCAGGGCCCACCTCATCGAACGGGTGGACCAGCAGCTCGGGCCGATGGCGACGCTGTTGTCGCGGGTCCCCGCCCGGCTGGTGACGGCCCCGCTCACCGGGCAGAGCCGGGTGCCGCTGAGCGCCCTGCCCGGCATGGACCTGATCGACCAGGTGTATCTGGCGTACCTGCGGGCGGACGGGACCGTCGAGCAGGAGGGCGGCCCCTGGCTGCGGGGAGAGGGCCCGGAGCTCCCCCGGCTCGACGCCGCGGCGGTCCGCCGGCTGGGCGGGCGGCCGTTCGACGCCAGGGACGGCCACGGCGCCGCGTGGCGGGTCGTCGCCGTCCCCCGGGCCGCTCTCACCGCCGTGGGGCCTCGTGAGGGGCCTGGCGAGGGGCCTCGTGCGGGTGCGGCTGAGGGGGGCACCGTCGTCGTGGCCGCGTCCCTCGGCGGGGTCAGGTCGACCGTCGGCCGCCTGACGCTCGTCTGCGCCGCGACCGCCGCCGCCCTCATGACGTCGCTCGCCGTCATCGGCTGGTTCGCCGTACGCCGGGGGCTGCGGCCGCTGCGCGCGATAGAGCGGACGGCGGCGGCGATCGCCGCGGGCGACCTGTCCCGGCGGGTGCCCGTGCCCGCCGCTCCGCACACGGAGGTCGGGCGGCTGGCCGCCGCGCTCAACACGATGCTCGCCCAGTTGGAGGCGGCGTTCGCCGGGCGGGAGCGGTCGCAGGCCCGGATGCGGCGGTTCGTCGCCGACGCGAGCCACGAGTTGCGCACACCGCTCTTCGGGATCAAGGGATTCGCGGAACTGCACCGGATGGGCGGCCTTCCCGACGTCGACCACACCCTCGGCCGGATCGAGAGCGAGGCGGTGCGCCTGGTCCGGCTCGTGGAGGACCTGCTCCTGCTGGCCCGCCTCGACGAGGGCGAGGACGCCCTGCCGATGGACCTCGCGCCCATGGACCTGCGGACGCTCGCCGCCGACGCGCACCACGACCTCCGCGCGCTCGATCCCGCCCGGACGGTCACGCTGACCGGCCCCGACGGGGGCCCGGCCGGTGCCGCGCCGGTAGGCGGCGACGAGGCGCGGCTGCGGCAGGTGGTCTCCAACCTGGTGGGCAACGCCGTCGCCCACACGCCGCCGGGCACCCCGGTGAGGATCGGCGTCGGCACGGTCGGTACCGGCGGCGGCGCCGAAGGCGTCCTGGTGATCGCCGACGAGGGACCGGGGCTGCCGCCGGAGGAGGCGGAGCGGGTCTTCGACCGCTTCTACCGCGTGGACGGATCACGCAGCCGCGGCGGCGCGGGAGGGGCCGGCCTCGGACTGGCCATCGTCCGGTCGATCGTCGCCGCCCACGGCGGGCGAGTGGAACTGCGGACCGCGCCCGGCGCCGGGGCGGCCTTCCGCGTCGCCCTGCCCGTCCACCCGGCGAGCCCCCCAGCGAGCAACGCGCCCGCTTCGCCGTCGGGCGAGCACCAACCCCGCCCCGCCTCCCGGTGAGCCCAAGGCGAGCGCCGCCTCGGCCCTGCCGCTCCGGGAGTGCCAGGGCGATCCTGCGGGACGGTGGCCTCAGCCGAGGTGCGCCGTGTCGTTGAACGTCCGTACCACGGAAGGACCGTCGGCGTAGTAGTCGATCGCCGACAGGCAGGCCAGATCGAGGTGCATCCGATAGAGGGCCTCGGGCGGCGCGCCCAGGGCGAAGCGGATCAGCGTCTTGATCGGGGTCACATGGGAGACCACGACGACGCTGCGGCTCTCGTGGGCCTTGACGATGCGTTCCCTCGCCTCCTCGACCCGCCGGGCCGTCGAGGCGAAACTCTCGCCGCCAGGCGGCGCCACCTCAGGGTCGGCCAGCCAGGCGGCCAGCTCATCGGGCCAGCGCCGCTGGATCTCCGCGAACGTGTACCCCTCCCACGCCCCGAAGTCGGTCTCGCGCAGGTCCTCGTCCACCAGCACCGCCGAACCCGTACGGGACGCCACGGCCTCCGCCGTCTGCCGGGCGCGGGCGAGCGGGGAGGTGACGATCACCTCCACCCGCCGCGGCCCGCGGGCCAGGCGTGCGGCGGCGGCCTCGGCCTGTGCGAGCCCGGTCGGGGTGAGCTCCGGGTCGCCGAGCCCGGAGAACCGCTTCTCGATCGAGAGCGGCGTCTGCCCGTGCCGGAGCAGCAGCAGCGACGTGGCGGTCCGGGTGGCCCCGGGCATCCACCCGTGCCCCCGCCGATCGTCGGCCACGGCGTCCGTGCCCCGAGCCTCGCGGTCCCCCGGTCTCGCACCGCGTTCCGCCGACGCGGTCCCACCGGGGGCACCGGTGCCGGCGTCCGACGCGGGTGCGGGTGCGGGTGCGGGGAAGAGCGTCCCGGCGCCGGGCGGCGGGTCCGCGCTGTAATCTGCGCCGGGGCCCCCGGCGGGACCGGCGGGGGGCGGGGTCCGCGGGGCGGGGGTGGCCGGGCCCGCCCGCCAGGTCTCCCCCCGGGCCGCGGCGTCCATCGCCTCGTTGGCGAGGCGGTCGGCGTGGGTGTTGCGCTCCCGCGGAATCCAGGTCCAGGTGACGCGCAGGCGCCGGGCCAGGGCCGCCGCCTCCAGGGCGAGCGGGCGCAGCCCCTCGTGCTTGACCTTCCAGCGCCCGGCCATCTGCTCGATGACCAGCTTGGAATCCATCCGCACCTCGACCCGCGCGCCCTCCAGGCCGAGGGCGAGCAGCGACTCGAGCCCGGCGATCAGGCCGCGGTACTCGGCCACATTGTTGGTCGTGGTGCCGATCGACTCGGCCGCCTCGGCGAGCACGTGCCCGGCCTCGTCCTTGACCACCGCGCCGTACCCGGCCGGGCCGGGGTTGCCCCTCGACCCGCCGTCGGCCTCGACGACGTACCCCCCGGTCATCCACGCACCCCCGTCACCCGCACGCCCTCGTCATCCGCACACCCTCGTTCACGCAGCCGGTGTCACAGCCCGGACTCGGCCGTGCGGACGAGGATCCGGCGGCACTCCTCGCAGCGGACCACCTCGTCGTGGGCGGCGGCCCTGATCCGGTTGAGGTCGGCGATCGACAGGGTCGTACGGCAGCCGAGGCACCGGCCGCCGTGCAGCATGGCGGCGCCGACGCCGCTCTGCTCGCGCAGCTTCTCGTACAGGGCGAGCAGGTCGGCGGGGATGTCCGCGGTGATCGCGGTCCGGCCGCCGGTCAGCTCGCCGGCCTCCTTGTCGATCTCGGCGAAGGCCGCGTCACGCCGTTCCTCGGCGGCCCGCAGCGTCCCGGTGACCTTGTCGCGCTCCGACCTGAGCGACTCCACCTGGGCGTCCGCCGCCTCCCGGCGCTCCATGATCTCCAGGACGACCTCCTCCAGGTCCGACTGCCTGCGCCGCAGCGAGGTGATCTCGGACTGGAGGCTCGCCAGGTCCTTGGGCGAGGAGACCTGCCCGGAGTCGAGACGCTTGGTGTCGCGGTCGACCCGGACGCGTACGGCGTCGACGTCCGACTCGGCCTTGGCCTGGTCACGGGCGAGGTCGCCGGCCTCGGTCTCGGCGGCGATGACCTGCGTGGCGAGCCGTGCGAGCCTCTTGGACAGCTCGTCGATCTCGGCCAGGTCGGGCAGGGTGCGGCGGCGATGCCGAACCCGGTCGAGACCCGTGTCGAGCTCCGCGAGATCGAGCAGACGCTTCTGTGCTTCCGGTGCGGCCTTCATCCCAAATCCCTCAAGATGCTCGGGGGTCCAAGTCGGTGGTCGTCGCCGTCCAGGCGTCGGTGACGGCGCCCGAGACGCGCGCCTCAACAGTAATGCCACCTGCGGCCAACGCTGACGTCAGACGCTCGGCGGCGTCCGCGAGCCACGGCCATTCGGTGGCCCAGTGGGAGGCGTCGACCAATGCGGGCCCGCCCGCCTCCAGGTGCTCGCCGGCGGGGTGGTGCCGGAGGTCGGCCGTCAGGAAGACGTCCACCCCCGCCGCCCGGGCCGTGCCCAGGAGGGAGTCGCCGGCGCCGCCGCAGACGGCGACGGTCCGCACCGTGCGGTCCGGGTCGCCCGCGACGCGGAGCGGAGCCGCCGTACGCGGCAGTCCGGCGGCGGCCAGCGCGGCGAACTCCCGCAGCGGCATCGGGGCGGGCAGGTCCCCGATCCGGCCGAGCCCCCGGCGCGGGTCGTCCGCGGCAGGCTGGAGGGGCCGCAGGTCACCTGTGAGGCCGACGGCCCGCGCGAGCGCGTCCGAGACGCCCGGATCGGCCACGTCGGCGTTGGTGTGCGCGGCGTACAGCGCGGCGCCGCCGCGGATGAGCCGGTGGACGACCCGGCCCTTGAACGTGGTCGCGGCGACGCTCGTGGTGCCGCGCAGATAGAGCGGATGGTGGGTGACGACGAGGTCGGCCCCCCAGGCGAGGGCCTCGTCGACGACGACCGCGACCGGGTCGACCGCGAAGAGGATCTTCCTTACGGGCTGCTCCGGGTCGCCGCAGACGAGGCCCACCGCGTCCCATGACTCGGCCCAGGACGGGTCGTACAACGCGTCCAGGCGCGCGACGACCTCGGCGAGGGCGCAGGAGGAGATCGAATCCACCCGCGCACACTACAGCCTGGTGGCGGGGCGGCCCGGGAAAGGTAACGTCCCAACCGAGGACTCGACACAGGGAGGGACCCCGCCGTGCCCGATGGTCAGCAGAGCCCGCACGACAGATTCGTGGTCGCCGACACGCACAACGACCTTCTGATGGCAGTCTCCGCCAGGCCCCCGGAGGTCTGGTCCTCGTTCTTCCGCGACCGATGGCTGCCCCAGCTCGCCGAGGGCGGGGTCGACGTGCAGGTGCTGCCGGTGTTCGTGGAGAGCCGGTTCCGCCCGGAGGGGGCGCTGCGCCAGACCCTGCGCATGATCGAGTGCGCCCACGTGCTGGCGGAGGGCAACCCGGACGCGGTCGCGCTGTGCCACGACGGGCAGCAGATCGACGAGGCGCTCGCCCTCGGCAGGATCGCCCTGGTCCTCGCCCTGGAGAGCATGCCCGGGATCGACGAGAGCGTGGAGCTGATCCCGACCCTGCACCGGCTCGGGGTCCGCGTCGCGTCGATCGCCCACTGGGGCCGTACGGCTCTCGCCGACGGCAGCGGCCAGGACGGCGCCGGCTCCCGGCTCACCAGCCACGGGGTGCAGGCGCTGCGCGAGATGGAACGGCTCGGCATGCTCTTCGACATCTCGCATCTGGGCGCGGCGGGGGTCGCGCACGTGCTGGAGATCGCGGCCCGGCCGGTCATCGCGACCCACTCCTCGGCCCGCGCCCTGCGCGACCACCACAGGAACCTCACCGACGAGCAGCTCAGGGGCGTCGCCGCGGGCGGCGGCGTGATCTGCGTGAACTTCCTGGCCGCCTTCCTCACCGAGGACGCGCGCTCGGCCACCGCCGACCATCTGGTGGACCACATCGAGCACGTCGCCTCCGTCGCAGGGATCGACCACGTGGGCCTCGGCCCCGACTTCATGCGCGAGGTCCACGAAGACCTCACGCCACCGTGCTGCGAGGGCTTCGGCTATCCGGGGATCGACGCCGCGGCGGCGATCCCCGGCCTGGAGGGGCCGCGCGGGCTTCCGCTGGTGACCGACGCGCTGGTCAAGCGCGGATTCTCGGAGGAGGAGATCCAGAAGATCCTGGGCGCGAACGTGATGCGCCTGTTCCGGGCCGAGCTTGGCCGGCCGGCGCCCGAAGGGGCGGGAGAGGAACAGCCCGCGCGGTGAACCTGGACGCGATGCTGGCCGACCTCGAAGATCTGGTGCTCTGCGAGTCGTACTCCAGCGACCACGACGCGGTGGCGCGCAGCGCCCGGGTCGTGGCCGCGCAGGGCCGCAGGCTGCTCGGGGCGGACCCGGAGATCCTGGTGATCGACGGGGTGACACACCTGCTCTGGTCGTTCGGCGCCCCGCGGGTGCTGCTGCTCGGCCACCACGACACCGTCTGGCCCGTCGGCACGTTGCGCGAGCACCCCTGGTCGGTCACGGACGGCGTGGCCCGCGGCCCGGGGGTGTTCGACATGAAGGCCGGGCTCGTGCAGCTGTTCCACGCGGCCGCCTCTCTGCCGTCCGCCGACGGCCTGAGCGTGCTCGTCGTCGGCGACGAGGAGCTCGGCTCGCCGACCTCCCGCCCGCTGATCGAGTCGATCGCGGCGCGGTGCGCCGCCGCGTTCGTGCTGGAGGCCAGCGCGGACGGGGGCGCGCTCAAGACGGCGCGCAAGGGCATCTCCCGCTACGAGCTGATCGTGCACGGCCGGGCCGCGCACGCCGGGCTCGAACCCGAGCTGGGCGCCAACGCCGCCGTGGAGCTGGCCCATCAGGTGCTGGCCGTCGCGGCGATCGGTGACCAGGTCGGGTCGTCGTCCAGGGCGGGGGCCACGTCGGTGACCCCCACCATGCTGTCCGCCGGGACGAGCACCAACACCGTGCCCGCGCGGGCCCGGGTCGCGGTCGACGTGCGGGTGCCCGACCAGGCCGCGCAGCGGCGGGTGGACGAGCTGATGCGCGCGCTCACCCCCCGCACCCCGGGCGTACGCCTTGAGTTGCGGGGCGGGCCGAACCGCCCGCCTCTCGACCCGGCCGCCTCCGCCCGGCTCTTCGAGGTCGCCGTACGGACCGCGCGCGAGCTGGGCATGGCGCCGCTGCGCGGGGTCGCGGTCGGCGGCGGCTCCGACGGCAACTTCACCGCCGGGGCCGGCTGCCCCACGCTCGACGGCCTGGGCGCGGTCGGCGGCGGCGCGCACGCCGCCGGGGAGCACGTCGTGGTCGCCGAGATGCCGGTCCGGGCCCGCCTCGTGGCCGCGCTCACCGCGTACGTCCTGGCCGGCGGGGCCGTCGGACCCCCGGGCGGCCGGGACACGACGGACGGCGACCTTGGCGACCTTGGCGACCTCGGCGACCTTGGCGACACGGCGGACAACGGCCGTGGCGGGACGCACGCGGCGCACGGCCGCGCGGGGACCGGCCATTTCGGCCTCGGGGAGACGGGTCACGTGGAGACCGGTCGCGGGAAGACGGGTCCTCTCGAAGCCGGGGACACGGCGTGAACGCGGGCGGCCGGGAGACCGGCGGGCCGCGGCCCCCGCGCGGCGGGTGCGCCGCCGACGCCGGCCGCCGCGCGCGGGCCGCGGCGGCGCGCGGCGGCCTGCGAATCGCCGAGCTGGACACGAACGACGAGTTCGGCCGGGTGGTCGAGCTGTTCGACGACATCTGGCATCCCGAGCCGTGGAACCCGCCGGTCACCGCGGAGCTGATGCGGGCCCTGTCGCACGCGGGCGGATACGTCGCGGGGGCGTTCGACGGACCCGATCTCGTCGGGGCGTGCGTCGGCTTCCTCGCCGCGCCCGCGGGACAGGTGCTGCACTCGCACGTCACCGGCGCCGTGCGGCCGGGGGCCGGCTTCGCGCTCAAGCTGCACCAGCGCGCCTGGGCCCTGCGACGCGGGCTGAGCCGGATCACCTGGACGTTCGATCCGCTGGTCCGGCGCAACGCCCATTTCAACCTGGTCAAGCTCGCCGCGCGGCCGGAGGAGTACCTTCCCGACTTCTACGGCCCGATGGGCGACGCGCTGAACGCCGGGGACGAGTCCGACCGGCTCCTGGCGGTCTGGCGCCTCAGTTCTCCCGCCGTGTCGCGGGCCTGCGCCGGCGTGCCGTACCGGCCGGTGAGCGCGGACGGCGCTGGCCGCGCGCTGATCGAACGGGACGGGCGGCCCCTGGTCCTGCGCACGGACGCCCCGGCGGTGCTCGTCGCCGTGCCCGCCGACATGGAGACGCTGCGCCGCCGCGACCCCGCGACGGCCGCGGCGTGGCGGCACGCCGTACGCGAGGCGCTCGGCGGCCTGATGGCTGAGGGCGGCCGCGTGACGGGCTTCGCCGACGGCTGCTACGTCGTCGAGCGCCGGCCATCCGGCGGCGGCGTCACTCCCCTTCGGGTACAGCGATCAATGTGGGCAGCGGGGCGTGCAGGGCCTCGGTGACCGCCTCCTCCAGCTCCCCGGGCGTCTTGACGGCGAGGCCCCGCGCGCCGAACGCGGCGGCGAGTGCGGGGAAGTCCGGCGCGTGCAGGTCCACGGCGACCGGCGTCATGCCGCGGGCGACCATCTCCTCCCGGATCTCCCCGAAACCGCCGTTGAGGGACACCACGATCGGCAGGCTCAGCCGCAGCTCCACGGCCGTGGCCAGCTCCTGCAGGGTGAACTGGAACGCCCCGTCGCCCGCCAGCGCCACCACCGGCCGATCGGGCTGACCGAGCTTCGCGCCGATGGCGGCCGGCAGCGCGAAGCCGAGGGTCCCGAACCCGGTGGGGAACAGGAACCGCCCGGGCGGGTCCATCGGCATGCCGACGAGCGCGCCGTGGTAGACGAACATGGAGTTGTCCCCCACCACGACGGTCTCCGGCGGCATGGCCCGGCGCAGCGCCGCGAGCTGGCCGGACCACCTGCGAACCAGGTCCTGGAGCTCCGTCTCGTGGCCGACGCCCGGCGCCCGCTCCGGGCCCGGCGCGTCCCCCTGCCCGCCGGCCCGGCCATTGAGCGGCCCGCCGAGCCGCTCGCTCAGGCCGCGCATGGCGCGCTCGGCGTCCGCGACGATCGCCACGTCGGCCACGTGGTCGCCGTGCATCTGCCCGGGGTCGATGTCGATCCGTACGAGGCGGCCGGTGAGGGCGAAGGGGTCCTCCCACAGGTCGGCCGGTCCCAGCTCGGTGCCGACGGCCAGCACGACGTCGCACGCGGCGAGCCAGCGGCGGACGGCCGCGAGGTGCAGGGTGGCGCCGAGCGCCAGCGGATGGCTCTCCGGCACCGCGCCCTTGCCGTTGACCGTGGTCACGACGCGTGCGCCGAGCCGTTCCGCCAGGCGCATCGCCAGGCGGCCCACCGGCGGCTCGTCAGAGCCCGGCCGCTGGGCGCCGCCGCCCAGCACGAAACCCGGGCGCCGCGCCGCACGCAGCAGTTCGGCCGCCTCGTCCAGGGCCCGCGGATCCGGTTCGCGAGGCATGACCCGGTACGGCGGCACGATCTTGACGTGGCCCTCCAGGTCGAGCAGGTCGGCGGGGATCTCGATGTGGACCGGCCGGGGGCGTCCCTCGGCGAAGTGCCCGAAGGCGCGGGCGACGGCGGCGGGGATCTCGCGCACGCTCGTCACACGGTGGCTCCAGTCGCACAGGGCGCCGATCGCCCGCGACTGGTCCCTGCTCTCGTGCAGGTAGCCGCGGCCGTCGCGGGGATGGCCGGTCGGGACGCCCGGGGAGACGAGCAGGATCGGGGACGAGTCGGAGTACGCCTGCCCGATCGCCGTGGCCGCGTTGACCACGCCGGGGCCGGTGGTGGTGACGACGACGCCGGGCCTGCCGGTGACCCTGGCGTACCCGTCGGCGGCGTATCCCGCGCCCTGCTCGTGCCGCGGCGTCACGCATCGCACGCCCGCGCCGTCGAGTTCCTGGTAGATCGCGAGATTGTGGGTGCCCGGTATACCGAAAATCGTGTTGATGCCGTGCGCCGTCAGCGTCTCGACCAGGGCACGGGCACCGGTGATCCCGGCGGGCGTCCCCTTGGAATGGATCGGGTCCTCGGTGGCCACGTCACTTCCCGGGGAGAGAAGGGGTTTACGGAGGTTTACTCCCTAGGTTTCCCCCGTCGTGCACCGCGTACGCTCTTCCGGCACTCGAATTATGATGACCGACCGCATGTCACCCGGAGCGCCGTCCCAAACGTGTCGCGGCGTTTGCCTACCTCGTGCTCGTCCGTCCCATTTGTCAGATAATTGTCGATGGAAGCGACGGCCTGAGTGATCATGCGGTTCATCGTCTCCTGGGTGTGGGAGGCGATATGCCCGGTAACGAGAAGGCGGTCGGCGAAATCCCGGGTCAATTTCAGCCCGGCATCGGAGTCGAGGTCGTAGAAGCCGTCGAAGACCGCCATGCGCACTCTGCCGTCGCTCAGCCCTTCGTACAGGGCGTGGGGATCGACGATCGCCGGGCGCGCGGTGTTGACGATGACCGACCCCCAGGGCATCAGCTCGATCACCGAGCGGTCGATCATCGATCTGGTCTCGTCGGTCTCCGGCACCATGACGACGAGGATGTCGCTGCCCTCGGCCAGCTCGGACACCGATCCCCGATAGGAGAGGCCGAGCCTGCGCTCGACGTCCTCCTTCCGGGTGCGGCTGTGGTAGGCGACGGTCGCGTCGAATCCGTCGCGGAGGATCTCGGCGATACGCTGCCCGTTCGCCCCCATGCCGAGGATGCCGACGCGGCAGGCGCCCAGCTCGTGCGGCATGTCACCGGGGTCCCCCCAGCCCGGGACGTGCCGGCCGAGACGGTGGGGTATGCGCCAGTTGGCATTGATGATCTGGCCCACCGTGAACGCCGCGACCGCGTCCGTCGCCGCCCCCGGGGTGTTCGTGACGGCGATGTTCAGCTCGTCGGCCGTCGGCACGTCGACGAAGTTCTCGTAGCCGACCCCCACGAAGGCGACCACCTGCAGGGACGTCGCCTTGCGCAGCACGCCGCCGGTCGCCCGCTCCTCACCTCCGTGGAGGTAGGCGCGCACGTGCTGCCCCAGGCGATGGCCGAGCTCGGTCTCGTCCAGCGGGCCGGGCAGGTACAGCACCTTCAGACCGTGCTGCTTCTCCAGCGGCGCCAGAAGCTTCGTGTCGATGCCTGCGCCGGTGACGAGGACCACCCCGCCCCTCGCCGGCCTCTTCGCACCGTCCACCCGTGACGTCGCGGCATCGCCGAATGTTTCAGCCCCGACAGCCAGTGGGTGGACCATTGCGTTATCTCTCGATTCAGGACCCGCTTCTCACTGGTTTCCGTAGGCTCCGGAATCACTGCAGCCCAGCTGGAATGCCAAATATCGCGGACGATTGTAGCGACGAAGTGCGAGTTCAATGATATACAGAATATTGATAGCGACGTGCCAGGTACGGACAACTCCTCGCAAGGAACTCCCCAGGTGGGCCGCGGGAACACCGGTCTTCGGCCCGCCATCAGGTATCCGCCCCTTATAGGCGAACCCGAGGCAAGCGAAGGCAGTGCAGAGAGGGCCCGTATGAGACTCCAGCCGCGACAGCAGCTTCTGGAGCTGTGGGAGGCGGCCGCCCGCACCTCCTACCGGGACGGCGTATGGACGTGGGGCGGCCGGGACGGGTCGAACTCCATCTCCGACGCCGAGCAGCTCCTGTGCTTCATGTACCCCGCCTCCGAGCTGCCGGGCTTCCGGCTGGACACGCCGAACGAGACCGGCGACGACGTGCTGGCCGCGCTCACCGTGCTCGGCGACTCCGTGGAGATCCCCAAGCTGCTGCTCAAGGTCATCGGCCAGTACCTGCGCACCTACACCGCCGAGGACGGGCGCCCGATCTTCTCCGGCGGCAGCTACTTCCGCACCCAGGAGGACGACGCCAAGGTCACCCCGGAGCAGCTCCAGCTCGACGTGGTCGACTCGTTCTCGATGTCGGTCACGCTCGCGCTCGGCACACTCGGCTTCCTGAAGGTCTTCCGCCAGAGCGTGCGGCGCCAGTCCATCCGCACCGAGATCCGGGAGCTGGAGGACCTGGCCGGCAAACGCCTCTCGGCGGCGATGGCCGGCCTGCTGCGCAGCTTCACGGTGAACGCGTTCGACCCCGCCTCCCCGGCGGGCCGCGCACTGCTCCGCACGGTGAACCAGACCGGCGCGCCCACCCGCCGGGTGCTCGACGATCTGCGGCGCGAGCTGCGGCCGGTGCGGGCCGGCCTGCGCGACCTGACGATCGGCTCGGGCAGCCAGGCCGACCTGGACAACGAGAACCTGCTGTTCGAGTGCGGCTGGACGTGGGGCATCGTGAAGGACGCGCCGGCCGTCGTCACGCCGCTCGACATCGGCCCCCAGCCGGAGGGCGTGGCCGCCGACACGCCGTTCCTGTACTTCACCGTGAACGCCCTCGTCGGCATCGCCGACCTGTTCTCCCCGCGCACCAGAGTGCTGAGCCTGCTCAACGACGACCAGATCACGCTCGCCGAGGCCATCCAGCGCCGCTGGGACCTCACCCAGCTCTACTGGCGCACCATCGCGACGTACGGGCGGGGCACCTGGCCGCTGGAGGACATCCCCTGGCGGACGGTCGACGAGAAGGAGTCGGACTACTACAGCCTCGGCGTCACCGCCATGGTGGTGCAGAGCCTGGTGAACAACCGGTCGGCCGACGTCGACCTCGACCGGGTCGGCGCGGTGCTGGAGGAGCTGGCCATCCGCGCCAGGATCATCCGCAGGGCGGTGCCGGGCGACCCGCCGGTGCTCATGCACTCCCCCGGTGTGCCGGTCAACCTGCACGGCAGCGACATGCTCGGCCCGCACCTCCTCTGGATGGTGTCCGACTTCGCCATCACGCTGCTGAAGCGGACGATCTGGGCCGCCAGCATCGCCCAGAACACCCGCATGCGGGAGCGCCTGCTCACGCTCGCCGACCAGATCTGGCGGCACATCCTGCAGCGCCGCCACACCGCCGGCCCGGCCGCCGGCCTGTGGGACCAGCCGGGCAACGTCTTCACCGACATCCCGGTGCGGGACGAGGAGCCGTCCTGGTACTTCTCCGAACGGGTCGCCGAGTTCCTCGTCGCCGCGGCGACGGCCAGCGGGGAGCCGCCGCTGCGCAGCCCGCAGCTCGTCGAGCTGGCCTACCAGATGCTCGGGGAGGCCGAGCACCTGCTCGACCAGGAGATGGTCACCCGGCCGCTGGTCGCCGGGCAGACGATCCAGCCCAAGCTGCGCACGATCCAGTCCGCGCTCCAGCGGGCCAGGACGATCATCAGCGACCGGCCCGCGACGGCCCAGGCGCTGATCAACGACGCGCTGCTCGACCTCGAACGGCTGGCCGCCGCCCGCGACAGCGCGTCGGAGGCGATCTGAGTGCTGGTCTTCGCGATCTCGGACAAGGGCGGGACCGGGCGCTCGGTCACCGGCACCAACATCGCCTACCGGCACGCCCTGCAGGGCAACGACGTCTGCTACCTCGACTTCGACTTCGGCTCGCCCACGGCCGGAGCCATCTTCAGCGTCGGCTCGGTGGCGCGCGGCACGCGGGAGAGCGGCCTGCACGAGTACCTGCGGGGCGACTGCCCGCAGCCGCGGCGGGTGGACGTGTGGGCCGAGTCCGACCGTGAGGGGCTGCGCACCCGTCCGCCCGGCGCGGGACGGCTCGTGCTGCTGCCGGGCAGCGAGGGCGGCGGCGAGCTGTCAGCGCTCTCCGAGGAGGTCGTCGGTCGGTGCGTCCAGCTGTTCGGGCGGCTGGAGGAGGAGTTCGACCTCTGCATGGTCGACGTCAGCGCCGGCCGGTCGTTCACCGCGGAGCTGGTCCTGGCGGCGACCGTGCGGATGCCCGCGGTCCCGTTCCGCTGGCTGGTCTTCCACCGCTGGACGCGCCAGCACATCATCGCGGCCGACGGGCTCGTCACCGGCACGGACGGGCTGTTCGACGTCGGCACCCGGTTCGGGCACGACCCGGAGGTCCTGCGCGACCGCATCCGCTTCGTGCGCACGGCCGTGCTGGAGCCGGACGCGGCGGAGCTGGTCGGCCTGCGCGACGAGCAGCGGGCCTGGCTGAGCGCGTGCGACAGCGAGCTGCGCGAGCTCGCGGGCCGCCACGGCGTCGGCCGTACGACGATGCTGGGCAAGGTGCCGCTGGACCCGGTGCTCCAGTGGCGCGAGCAGCTCATCACCGACGAGGACGTGCTCGCCAGCAAGATCGCCAACGTCGAGACCGCCGCCGCGTTCGACGACCTCGCCAAGAAGATCGTCGACGACAACGCGTGGGAGGGTCTGTGACGCCGGTGCACGCGACGTTCGGCGAGGTGGCGGCCGAGCGCAGGATCGCGTCCGTCCCCCTCTCGCACGTGTCCGTCGAACTCGGGCACCTCTACATGGAGGACTTCGAGGCGGGCCCGGCCCGGTTACGCGAGCAGTTCCGCCGGGTCGCGCCGTGGCTCGCCACCATCCGCTCCGTGTGGCGGGAGCGGGTGCCCGGGGGCCGGGCCCGGGTGAGCACCTGCTTCCTCGTGGACGACTACTTCAGCCGGTTCAGCACCCCGGCCGAGCTGGTCCCGATGATCCTGGAGGCGGCGGCCGAGCACGACCTGACCATCGACTACCTGGCCCGCGAGTCGGCGTGCGCGCAGTTCGAGGACGGGCGGTCCGGAGCCGTGGAGCTGGCCCGGCTGGTGGAGGACCGTCTCGTCGACGACCCGCCGCCGGAGACCGACGGGTCCCGCCCGCCGGTGAAGGAGACGGGCTGGCTGTGCAACGGCTCCCGCTCACCCCTCACCACCCCGCTGCAGGCGATGGGAAAGGCCCGGCCCTGGGAGCCGCCCACCCAGAACGCCAAGCGCGGCCACTCGATCTTCGTGGACGTGGAGCTGTGGGACGAGAGGGGGGCGCGGCGCACCTGGTCGTGTCCCTTCCTCGCCGCCGTCTGGCAGCTCCTGCGGCTCGGCCTGCTGCGCGCCGAGGGCCGGGTGCCGCTGCCCCCGGTGCCCCTGGAGGGTGACTGGCCCGGTGACTGGGACCGGCTGCCCGCCGTCGTCCGGATCAACCCCCAGGCCGCGCCGTTCAGCGCGTACACCACGCTTTCCGTCCTCTCCCCCCGGTTCCTGCCCGTCGAGCTGGCCGTACGGACGATCCTCGGTCAGGTCGCGGTGGACGACGAAGTCCTGCGGCAGGTCGCGGCCCGGAGCGAGAGCGAACGAGTCCGGCTCGAAGAGGAGCTCGTCGACCGCGTCTCCTACGTCTTCACCTGAGGGGCCCGATGCTGGTGATGGGGGAGGTCCACACCGGGCTGCTGCAGAACTCCGGGGAGATCTCCGAACCGGCGTGCCGTCAGGTGCTCGGGCTGATGACCGGGGAGACCGTGCGGGTGTCCCGCCGCCCCATCGTCCACGCGCTGTCGCCCGACCGGCTGACCGGAGTGGACTGCGTGCTGCCCGCCGCCTCCGGCTCGCGGATCAGGGGCGTCGGCACCGTCGTGTCCCGCTGCGCGGTGACCGGGGGCCGGGTGGCCCAGGGCTCGTCGTACGTCCGGCTGGCGCGCTCGGAGACCGACCGGCGGCTGCCCTGGTCGCACTACCTGGCGCGGCCGGGCGTCATCGAGGTCCTGGGCAAGGCCAGGGCGGCCGACATCGCCGAGGGGTTCGTCGGCGAGGGCGCCCCGCGCCTCCACGGCTGCCTCGACCTGACGGCGGTCACCGGCCGCTTCCTCGACCTCGTCCAGACGTCCCCGCTGCTCAACCGGCGGGCGCCCTTCAGGATGCCGCGGACGATCCTGCGATGGGTGGCGGAGACCGGCGAGCCGTCGATCGCCTTCACCCTGCACACCGAGCAGGAGCGCACGCTGCGCCTGACGCATCCCGGCCCGTTCACGCCCGCGGTGGTGGACCTCTGCGAGGACCTCGCGGTGCACGACTGGCTGCTCACCTCGCTGCTGGTCGTCGTCGAGCGGGCGCGCGTCGGCGCGACCCCGGCGGCCGAGGTGGCGGCGCGGCTGTCGCCCGCCGTCGACCATCTGCTGCACCTGTGGATGCCCGCCGCCCGGGTCGAGGAGCGGCTGACGCCGTTCTGGGAGAGCCTGGAGCGGCGGCCGGGCTTCAGCCGCCAGTGGCGGTCGCTGGTCGACCGCGTCCGCGACCAGTTGGCGGTGCACACCCTCGCCCTGCTCAGCGCGAACGCCGAAACCGGAGGGAGGTGACCGTGACCGGAGCGGAACCGGAGCCGCCCCCCACGCTCGTGCCGAGGATCGTGCGCAAGGCGCTCGTGACCGTGCTCGTGGGCGGCGTCAGCTATCTCGTGAGCAACGCGCTCATCCACGGCCCGAACGAGGACCTGTGGAGCCTGCTGCTCGCGACGTTCATCAGCGGCGTCGCCTTCGTCGTGCAGTTCCTGGTCGACGTGGACGACCAGCTGCAGACCGTACGGAAGGAGCAGAGCAGGCAGCACTCGAAGACCCACACCCTCGTGGCCGACAGCTTCACCAGGATCAACGAGGCGAGCAAGCTCTTCGGCCTGATGGAGATGTCGTCGCTGCACACCAGGGGCGTGGCCGAGCTGGTGCGGAACGCCACCAAGATCCGCGACGACATGCCCGACCTCGTCAAGAGCCTGGTGCACCACGAGATCAGCCGGATGGCGAAGTTCCTCGGCGAGCTGACCGACGGCAGGTACGCCCTCTACGAGGGCGAGGACCGCGACTGGCTGCTCGCGCTCGCCAAGAACACCCAGGTCAGCCTGGACGCGATCAGCCTGACCAGCGTGGACGCCCGCGACATCGAGTTCGCCGGCGGCTTCTGGCACACCGATCTCGGGCAGCGCTACGTCAAGCTCCAGCGCGACCTCGTCCAGCGCGGGGTGCGGGTGCGCCGCGTGTTCGTCATGGATCGTTCCGAACGGCTCGACTCCGACGCGTTCCGCAGGGTGTGGAAGTGGCAGGCCGGGGTCGGGATCGAGGTACGCACGCTCCTGCTGACCGACGCGCCGCCCCTGCTGCGCGGCTCGCTGTCGGACTTCATCCTGTTCGACGGGGTCGTCTACTACGAGTCCAACCCCGCCCCCCAGCTCGGCGACGACATCGCGCCGGTGATCCACAGCACGATCCTCGTACGGGACCAGGAGAGGGTGCGGGAACGCGTGGAGCGGTTCAGCGAACTGTGGCAGGCGGCGACGCCGGCGGCCTAGGCACCGGAGGAGCAGGCACCGGCGGCGCGGGCGGGAAGGGGCGGTCGGGCCTGCACACGTCGAGCAGTCTCCGCTCCGGCGCGCCCACCTCCCCGGTGACCAGTGCCGTCACCAGCTCGGCCGTGACGGGGGCGAGGGTGACGCCGAGGCCGCTGTGGCCGGTGGCGGCGACGATCCTGCCGTGGTCGTCCACCTGGCCGAGGATGGGCCGGTGGTCGGCGCTGCCGGGCCGCAGGCCGGCCCAGCGCCGGCCGATCGGCCAGGTCGCCGCCTCCGGCATGAGGGTGGCGACGCCCTGCCGGATCTCCTCGATCGCCTCGGCGGTCACCGTCACGTCACCGACGTTCTCCTCGTAGGTGACGCCCGCGGCCACCCGGCCGTCGTGCCGCGGCACGAGGTAGGGGAAGTACTCCCGCTCGCCGTCGGTGAACTCCGCGAAGACGTGGTGGCGCAGGGGGTAGGTGGTGGCGCCGGGAGGCCGCAGGTCGAACGCCACGCCCTTGATCGGGAACAGGTGCTCGCGGAGGCGGGGCAGGAACACCCCGCTCAGGTGCCCGGCGGCGACCACGGCCGTCTCCGCCCGCAGCCGGCGGCCGTCGTGCAGGTCCACCTCGACGCCGCCCGGCGAGGAGCGCAGAGCGGTGGCGTGCGCCTGGTTGTGCACGCGGATCCCCGGGTGCTCCAGCACCGCGCGGCCCAGCGAGGCCATCAGCACGCGGGGGTCGAGCGCGAGCTCCTGCGGCAGCAGGAACCCCCCGACCACCCGATCGCTCAGCAGGGGCTCCAGGCCTCTGGCGTCGGCGGCGGTCAGGCGCACCACCTGGAACGGCGAGTTCTTCCACTCGGGCAGGACCTCGGACTCCAGGCGCTCCATCTCGGCCTCGTCGAGGGCGACCTGTATGTCGCCGCCCTCCAGCACCGGGACCGTGAGGCCCGAGGCGGCCGCGACCTCCTCCAGCCACCGGGGGTAGATGTCCCGGCTGCGCTTGATGACGACGCTGAGCGGGCCGAGGCAGGACGGCTCCGTCTGGGTGAGGATGCCGCCCATGGCGGCGTCGGAGGCGCCGAGCCCCAGCCGCTGGCCCGAGTCGACGACCGCGACCTTCGTGCCCCGCGCGGCGAGCCGGTGCGCGATCGCACAGCCGATCACGCCACCACCGATGATCACGACGTCGCAGGTTCCAGGCACGCGGGCTCCCAGTTCGCCATCCCCTCGCTTCGACAGTAGGCGAGTAAGGGCCGTTCAAGAAGGTCACAGACGCGTGGCCTTGCCGCACTGTATCCCGCCGGCCTGCGCCGAGGCGGGAATTCGGGAACGTGCCCCTTCCCGAGTTCGTCGGCTAGCCCGCGGACAGGTTGTCAGCAAGGAGCTGGATGAGCGGCTCCCGCCTGGTGCAGGCGGACAGGGCGAAGGAGTCCGCGAGCGCGACCAGCTCATCGTCGTCCAGCCCGCCGAACAGCTCGGCATACTCGGGCAGCAGCGCCTGCGCGATCAGGATGTGCCGGATGAGGTCGTCGGTCTGGTAGCGGGCGCCCCAGGGGTAGGGGGTCCAGGAGGGGAACTCGGTGTCGATCAGGCGGTGCAGCGGCGCGAGCTCGTTGGCCGTCTCCTCCATCGTGGAGCCCCACCGGTCGGCGCCGAGACGCTTCTTCTTCGCGATGAACGGCCCGAACCGCTCCATGTACGTCCCGCCGGCGCAGACGAGGCCCTGCAGGCCGACATCCTTGTAGGTCCAGATGGACCAGCCGGCCCCGTGGGCGTCGAAGATCTCCAGCTGGTCGCTGAGGATCCGGTAGCGCTGCTCGTCCACCGTGGGGTCGCCGGTGTAGACGGGCCCGAACTCGCCGACCCAGATCGGGGTGCCCGTCTCGCGCTGGAACGCGGTGCGGCGGGCGAAGGTGCGCTCCAGCTCCTCGCGGTCGCACCACTCGCCCCGGGTGTAGCCGGGGTACGGCCCGCCGTGGGCGAAACCGGCCAGGGCGTAGTCGTGGCAGACGAACACCGTGTTCTCGTACACCTCCCGGAACACCGAGAAGTCCGTCGAGTAGGTGTTGCCGTCCAGGAAGAGCACGTGGGCGGGGTCGACGGCGCGCAGCGCCTTGACCAGCCGGTCGTAGAAGGGGCCGACCACCTGGCCGCTCGGATCGCCCGGCTCGTTGACCGGGTTGTAGCCGGCCACCCACGGATTGTCCTTGTAGTGGTCGGCCACCGCCTCCCAGAGGTGGACCGCTCGATCCTGAAAGTGCCGCTGCTGCCAGAATGAGGCGACATGGGTGGGGTTGTCGGAGTGCCAGTGCTGGTTCTGCGCCCCGGGGAGCGCGTGGAGGTCGATGACGCTGTAGACGCCGCGCTCGCCGAGCATCGCGACGACCCGGTCGAGGTGGTGGAACCCCCGCTCGATGATCTCCATCGGCCGGTCGTCCGACTCGAAGTGGCGGTAGTTCACCGGGATGCGTACGCAGTTGACGCCCATGTCGCGCAGGAGGTCGGCGTCGGCCTCGGTGAAGAACGAGGTCAGGAAACGGTCGAAGAACAGCTCGTAGCGTTCCTCGCCGAGCACCTCGCGGACCGCCGCGCGCATCGAGGACTCGTTGGCCGAGTAGCCGGTGATGAAGTTCTCCATGTTGAGCCAGCCGCCCAGGCCGACCCCCCGGAGCCGGACCGTGTCACCCGTCTCGTTCACCAGCCGGGATCCGGACACGCGCAGCAGCGTCATCGATTCTCCTAAACCTCGAAACCAGTGGCGTGGCCGGAGGGGCGACGGGCCTGCCTCTCCTCTGTCCGCTTTTGAAAAGTTTCGGCTGATATCCGAATGTTTTCGCGGACCGGAGAATATGTAATACGGTCGTTAAGCGTCAAGAGCATCGCGGCCTTGATCACCTGCGACATCCGCGCCATCAGGAGGTATCCGGTACGGCTCCCCCGAAACTTTCGGCTACGATCTGCACCATGCCAGTGAAAAGGCGGGTGACCATCGCCCAGATAGCGGAGGAGGCCGGGGTCTCCGTTCCGACCGTGTCCAAGGTGATCAACGGCCGTCCCGAGGTGGCGCCGGAGACCCGCCAGCGGGTGGAGCGCCTCCTGCAGAAGCACGGCTACCAGCGCAGGACCGGACAGGGTGACGGCCCGGTCGGTTTACTTGACCTGGTATTCGCCGAGATCGAGAGCCCGTGGGCCATGGAACTGGTGCGCGGGGCCGAGCAGGCCGCGCACGAGGCCGCGGCGAGCGTGGTGATCTCGGTGCTGCACACCCATGCGGGACCCGGCCGCGACTGGCTGGAGCGCATCGCGGCACGGCGGACCGACGGCGTCATCATCGTCAGCTCACGTCTCTCCGTGCGTCAGCAGGGCCAGCTCAGCGCGCGTTCGATCCCGTTCGTCGTCGTCGATCCCGAGGGCGAGCCGCCGCCGGGGGTGGCGTCGGTCGGCGCGACCAACTGGCACGGCGGCCTGGCGGCCACGCGTCACCTCCTCGACCTCGGCCACACCCGGATCGGCATGATCGGCGGCCCGCCCGACATGCTCTGCAGCCGGGCCAGGATCGACGGCTACCGGGCCGCGCTGGAGACCGCGGGGGTGTCCATCGATCCCGAGCTCATCCGGTACGGCGACTTCCTGGTCAACTCGGGCCACGACCACGGCCACTCGCTGCTCTCGCTGGAGACTCCCCCGACCGCCATCTTCGCGGGCAGCGACATGCAGGCGTTCGGCGTGTTCGAGGCCGCGCGCCAGCGCGGCCTGCGGGTGCCGGAGGACCTCAGCGTGGTCGGCTTCGACGACCTGCCGCTGTCCAGTTCCGCGTGGCCGCCGCTGACCACCGTACGCCAGCCTCTGGAGGAGATGGCGGCCCTCGCCGCGCGGATGGTGCTGGCCATGGGCCGCGGTGAGAACACCGAGGCCCGCAGGGTCGAGCTGTCCACCGATCTGGTGATCAGGGAGAGCACCGCCAGGCCGCGATGAGAACCGGAGCCGACTCGGCCGGGCCGTTACGCCCCGGCCGCCCGGGAGGCGAGCCACTGCTCCCGGGTGATCTCGTACTCGACTTCGCCGAGATGACTCCCGGGGAGCGGTTCCTCCCAGTCCGGGTGGAACGTACGGACGTATCGCATGCCGATCGAGGTCATCGTCGCGCGGGAGGCGGTGTTGACCGCCATCGTCTCGGCGAACACGCGGGACAGCCGAAGGTCTTCGAAGGCGTGCCGCACCAGTTCGCGGGCCCCCTCGCCGGCGAGCCCCTGACGCCAGTGGCGGCGCAGGAGCCGGTAGCCGAGTTCGGCCTGCCCTTCGACCGGACCCTGGTCGGCGCGGGTGGGCGGCTCCAGGATCCACCAGCCGACGAACCGCCCGTCGACGAGACCGGCCCAGAAGCCGAGCCCGGCGACGCGCTCCGCGGCGGCGAGTCTCCGGCGGTGGAGCGCCTCGACCTCCGCACGGTCGCGGGCACGGCCGGTGATGTAACGCATGACCTCGGGGTCGGCGTCCAGTTCGATCTCGTCTTCGAGGTGCTCGCCGGACAGCGGGACGAGTTCGATCCGGCCCGTACGCAGTGTCGCCTGGGACATGGGGCGCATTCTCGCGCTCCGGCCGCCTCCCGGTCATCCGCTTTCCCGGACAGGGAGCCGGCGGGCGATGCGGTGATCGCCCGACCGGCGGCGCATGTGGCGAATGTGGGCGGGATGACCAACGGACACGCTAAGGTTTCTGCCGATATCGCCGGGTTCGCGGGACGGGGCTGACGGTTGCGTAGTTTGCGCGGAGCGGCCGTCGCGGCATTCGTCGCGGCCCTCATGCTGATGGAAGGTCCGGGGTCGGCGGCCCTGGCGGCGCCGGTGTCCGGCCGGCCCGGGGCCGGTGCGACGGCCGGTGCGACGGCCGCCGGGACGTCCGCCACGGCGCCCGTCGAGGAGCGGCCCTGCCCGGTCACCGTTCCCGCCGGCACGACGTGTGGTTACCTCCTGGTGCCCGAGCGGCGTGACGTCCCCAACAGCAGGACGATCAAGGTCGGTTACGCCGTGCACCGCTCCGGAGGAGAGGCGCCAGGGCAGGTCACAGGGCAGGCGGGCGCGCAGGACGCCGACCCGGTCGTCTACATGAGCGGTGGCCCCGGTTCCGCCTCGCTCCAGCTCACCGGGCTGCTGACGCAGATGCTTCCCGGCCGCGACGTGATCGTGCTGGAGCAGCGCGGGGGGCGCTACTCCGAGCCACGCCTGAGCTGCCCGGAGATCGTCGAGGGGATCGTGGACACCCTGCGCACCCCCGGCCCGGCCGCGGACGAGACGGCGGCGGTCGTACGGCGGGCGGCGGCCTGCCAGTCCCGGCTGGAGGGCGAGCACGTCGACCTGCGCGGCTACCGGACCGCCGAGATCGCGGCCGACATCGTCGACCTGCGGTCCGCGCTCGGCTACCGGCGGTGGTACCTGTTCGGCGTCAGCTACTCGACCCGCCCGATGCTGCGGGCGGCGGCGCTCGATCCCCAGGGCAGCCGGGGGATCGTGCTGGACTCCCTCCTCCCCCCGCGCGCCCGGTGGTACGACGAGTCCCCCGGCTCGCTCACGGCCACCATGGCGAAGCTGGGGCTCACCAGCCGGTTCGACACCATGGTGGCCGCGCTCAACGCCCACCCGGCCGCGTACGAGACCCGGGACCCGCTGACCCGCAAGCGGCTGACCGTGTGGCTCAACGGCGACGACGTGGCCACGATCCTGGGTGAGGCCCTGCACGAGACGGACGTGATCCCGGTCATGCCGGCTCTCGTCGACGGGCTGGCCGCGGGGCGCACCGAGCTGCTGCAACCCCTGGTCGACCAGGCCGGCGACGGGCTCACCTCGCACGAGTGGGGCCTGTACTACGCGGTCCAGTGCCAGGACGAGACGCCGGGCAACTCCTTCCCCGGCTCCGCGCACCCGCGGCTGTTCACCGGGGTCGTCGACGCCGCGGTGTGCGGTGCGTGGGGGCTCCCGGCCTCCCGCACCGAACCCGACGCCCTGACCCCCGACCCGGCGGTCACCGCCGTCGGCGCGGACGCCACCATCGCCGGGCGCTCCGCGACCGCGGACACCCGGGGCACCACGACCGGGCGCACGGCGGCCAGGAGCGCGACAGCCGAGGACAGGACGGCCGGGCGCGTGACGGCCAGAAACGCGCGAGCCCGGGGCAACGCGACCAGGAACGCGTTCGCAGGGCGCGCGGCGGCCGGAAGCACGGCAACCACGGGCACGGCAACCACGGGCACGGCAACCACGGGCACGACAGCCGAGGGCAGGGCGGCCGGGAGCGCGGCCGCCAGGCGCAGGACGGCCGGGGAGACGGCGGCCGGGGGCGGGGTGCCGATCCTGGCTCTTGGCGGGCGTTACGACCCGACCACGCCGCCGGAGGCCGCCCGTGAGGCGGTGTCGGCGGTGCCGGGCGCCCGGTTCGCCGAGTTCGACGGCGTCGGGCACGCGGTCTTCCTGTCGAGCGAGTGCGGCCGCCGGACGATCGCCGCGTTCCTGGCCGACCCGGCCTCGGCCGCCCGGCCCTGCGACCCCGGCGTCGCGCCGTACGCGATGGTCCGGCCGGGCGATCTCCTCCTCACCTCCTCGGTGTACCGGATGCTGCGGTCGCCCGCTCCGCTCGCGATACCCGCGGTGTTCCTCCTCGTGGCCGCCGGACAGCTGCTCGTGGGGCTGGTCTCCCTCCTGCGCCGCCGCGGCGGCGGGCTGAGCGTGCTCGCGGGCCTCGCGGGTGTCGTGCTCGGCGCGCTGTCGGCGCTCAGCCTCTCGGCGATCACCGATCCCGTCGTGCTGGCGATCGGGGTGCCTCCGGCGCTGGCCTGGTTCGGCCTGCTGGCGATCGTCTGCACCGTGCTGTCGGTGATCGAGGCGTTCCGGCTCACCGCCGGCACCGCGAAGATCGTGCCCGCTCTGACCGGCATGGCGTTCCTCGCCTGGCTGTACGGCTGGCTGCTGGCCTGACGGGCCCGCGGCTCAGCCGATCTCCGGCGCGACCCGCCGCGCCCGCCCGCTCACGTGCCGGGTCACCAGCAGCATGATCCCGACCGAGGCCACCATGCCCGCCACGATGACCGGCACGGCGGCGCCGTACCCGGAGGCGCCGGCGACGAGGCCGAACAGCGGAGGACCGAGCAGCGATCCGAGGCTGCCCATCTGGGTCACCAGGCCGTTGCCCACGTCGGCGTGGTCGAGCCGCTCCAGCACCTGCGGGAGGGCGGCGAAGACGAGGGCGCCGAGCAGCCCGTTCTCCAGCGAGATCACTCCCGCGCCCGTCACCGCGGCGGCCAGCGACCCTTCGCTGTCGTAGGTGAGCCAGGCGGCCGGCACGACCAGCAGTCCGGACGCCGCCAGCACCCCGAGCGGGACCCTGCGGCGGAGCAGGAGTCCCACGGCCAGCCCTCCCGGCACCCCGACCAGCGAGATCGCCGAGGTCAGGGCTCCGGCGACGGCGGCCGACCGCCCGTGCTGCTCGATCAGCAGCGTCGGCAGCAGCACGATCACCGGGATGGTCACCAGGACCATCAGGCAGAAGCCCACGGTGAGCAGCGCGGGCCACGCCAGCGCCCGCGCGCCGGGCACGGACCCGGCCGCCGTCTCGGGAGCGGTCGTCCACGGCAGCCGCGCCCGGACGATCAGCGTCATGACCAGCGTCAACCCGGCGAGCAGCAGGACCCAGCCGCGCCAGCCGAGGGCGGCGCCGGCGGCGCCTCCCGCGAGGGTGCTCAGTCCGATGCCCACCGGGACGAACGTCGCCCAGATGGACAGGGCGACCCCTCGATCCCGCTCGTGCGCGAGACGGAGGATCAGCGCCGGGCAGGTGATGGAGACCAGCAGGTAGCCCGCGCTCTCGGCGACGCGGGACGTCAGCAGCCAGGCGAGGTTTCCGGCGGCCGCGCTGAGCGCGCTCGCCGCCACCATCAGCACGAGAGCGACGACCAGGGACCTCGCCGCGCCGAACCGGCGGACCAGGTAACCGGCCGGCAGCCCGGCGACGGCTCCGAGCGCGACCACCGCCGAGATCACCCAGCCCAGTTGGGACAGCGACAGCCCGAGCTGCGCCGTCATCTGCGGCCCCACCGAGGAGAACTTGCCGAGGCTCGTCGCCGCGGCGACCCCGGCCAGATAGATGACGACGATCGTCACCCATGACGAGCGCGGCGTCGACGCTTCGCTCCGGGCCGGGTCGCGCTGGGACTCGCATGACGAGGGCTGGGGGGTCAAGAGGCTTCTCCTTCTCGCGGTCGTGACGATGGGGCCGGTGACCGTGCCCCCCATGCTGGCCTCCGCCCGGCGCGCGCTCAACAACGGCCCGGCCGTACGCGCCCCGCCCGGGGCGTTCCGGGCACGCGATCAGTGGGACCATGTCAGGGTCGGTGCCCGGCAAAAGGAAGGCAAGGCAGGTGGACCAGGTCGCACGCACCCGGACGTGCCACGACGCCCCGGCCCCGCGCGGTGGTCGGCGTACGGCTGGACGTACCGCCCCGCCCGCGCCGGCACGGCTTGTGTCACGGATGCCCGCGCGGCTCGTGCCGCCCCCGCCCGGTCGCCGCGTGTCACGGGTGTCCGCTCGGCCCATGGCACGGGTGCTCGCCCGCCTGGCGTCGCCTGCGCTCGCCCTGCTCGTGTGGCCCGTGCTCGCCCTGCTCGCCGTCACGCTGGTCGCGACGCCCGCGAGCGCGCACAACGTCCTGGTGTCCAGCGACCCCAAGGACGGCGCCGTACTCGACAGCCTGCCCCGCACCGTCACGCTCACGTTCGACCAGGCGGTGCGCGCGGACTTCGCCCGGATCGCCGTCACCGGGCCGGACGGCGCGCACTACGAGCACGGCGAGGTCACCGTCGAAGGCGGGAGCATCTCGGTCGCGGTGCGACCACCGGCCGCCCCGGGAAAGGCGTTCACCGTCCCCGCCGGGTCGTACGCCGTCGGCTACCGCATCGTGTCGAACGACGGCCATCCGGTCACCGGCACCCTCCGGTTCACCCTGCCGACCGGCTACGTGAACACCGAAGTGGTCGCCGTGGAGACGGTGGACCCGAAGCCCGGCACCGGGCTTTCCGCGGCGGCGGGCGGCCAGGGCGGTGGAGGCTGGGTCTGGGGGCTGCTGATCTTCACCGCGGCGCTGCTGGCGCTGTCCGCCCTCGTCCTCTTCCGGCACGACCGCCGCGTGGCGAACGCAGCACCGGGCCACTCCGCCGCCGGGGAGGCCGGATGACCGCGACCACGGAGCGGCCCGCCACCACGGACCGCCGCGCCACGCCCGCCAGGACCCGGATCGCGGCCGCGGGGCTGACCGTGGCGGCCGTCCTCGCCGTCGTGACCGCGACGTGGCTCACCCGTCCGGGGGCGGCGCCGGGCATTCCGATGCCGGGCGCGGTCGTGGAGTACGGCCTGCCGGTCGTCCGGGTCGTCCTCGACCTGGCCGCCACCGCCGCCCTCGGCCTGAGCCTGCTGCCCAAGCTGCTCGGCTTCGACGATCCGGACCGGACGGAGCCCGTCGCCGCCAGGGCGCGGCACTGGGCCGTGGCCTTCTCCCTCGTCTGGTGCGCGGCTGCCCTGCTGTCGGCCGTGCTCGGCGCCGCCGAGATCATGCCGGGAGGGGCGCCGGACGTCGCGGCGTACGTGGACGGCATCGGCTCGGGGCAGGGCATGATCGTGAGCGCGTCGTGCGCCCTGGCCAGCGCCGCCGTGGGGATGCTCGCGGTGCGCTTCGGCGAGAAGGTGCCGGCCGAGCTGCGGGTGCTCGTCGCCGGGTTCGGGCTGCTGCCGCTGCCGGTGACCGGGCACGCGTCGAACTGGTACTGGCACGACCTCAGCATGGTGTCGATGGAGCTGCACGTCATCGGCGCGTGCGCCTGGGTGGGCGGCCTGGTCGCGCTCGGCGTGCTGCTCCCGCGCGACCGCGACCTGCTCGCCCCCACGCTGCCCAGGTTCTCCCGGCTGGCGACCTACGCCCTGCTCGTGGTGGGGCTCTCCGGGCTCTTCAACGGCCTGGTCGAGCTCGCGCTCTCGCCCGGCGAGACCCTGCCCGGGTCGCTCGTGACCACCCGGTACGGCTGGCTGGTGATCGCCAAGGCGGTGCTCACCGGCGTGATCGCGCTGCTGGGGGCGAACATCCGCTGGCGGCTGCTACCGGCGATCGAGCGGCGCGAGCCCACGGCGTTCGCCGCCTGGGCGGCCCTCGAAGTCACGGTGATGGGCCTCGCGTTCGGCGTCGCGGTCGCGCTGACCCGGACGCCCGTCGCCTGAACGTCCTCAGACCGGCGACGTGGAGACGGGCGACCCGGAGTCCGCCGCCGGCTTCTCCCGGGCGTCCCTGGCCTCCGCGTCGGCGGCCGTCAGTCCCTTGCGCCCGGCGAACCACTCGACGGCGTACCACACGACCACCAGCCCGGCGAGCGCGTACGGCCAGGCCCCCGGCGCGTACGGCGGGGCCTCCAGCAGGCGGTCCTGCGCCATCAGGCCTCCGTACACGCCGGCGGTGGCGAGCACCCCGCCCGCGAGCGGGCGCAGGAGCCGGATCGGCACCAGGAAGGCCAGGTCGACGCCGATCCCGGCGAGCAGGAAGAAGAACGGGATCGCCGACGGCGGGAACCCGCCGCCGACGAGCAGCGGCCAGATCAGGCAGCGGTAGGCGAGGTACCCCGCGGTGATCGTGGTGGCGGTGAGGCGGCGGCCGGTCATGACCCGGGCGAAGACCAGGATCGCGACGCCGAACACGCCCGCGTAGACGGAGTAGACGGCGTCGGGCACGGGCAGCGAGAACTTGAGCACCATCGCGCGGTCCACGGCGCGGCCCATCTGGTCGGCCGCGAAGTTCAGCAGCGTCGGCTCGGCGTACGGCTGGCCGCGGTCCCACGAGGCCAGCTCCAGCACGCCGTACTCCTGGTGCTGCTCCGGGAAGTGCGCGTTCTCCAGGAAGAACGCGAACAGGCCGCCGAGCACCAGGGCGCGCCGCCCGCCGGAGATCTCGGCGTAGCGGCCCGAGCCGAGGTACCAGCCGCGGATCACGCCCGCGAGCATCAACGCGGTGCCGACGAACAGCAGCGCGTGAGAGGGGCTCCAGGCGGTGATGTCGATGCCGTTGACCCGGTGGTTGATCAGGTCGAGCGGGATGGCGATGAGGAAGACGCCGGTGCCCCACACGATCAGGCGGGAGGACGCGCGGTCCACCCCGTAACCGGTGTACCAGTGCACGATGGTCAGCGCGACGGCGATCGCCGTGCCGACGGTGTTGAGCAGATGCGGCGGGGCCAGGTCGTCGCGCAGCCACCTGAAGTGCCACGACACGTCCCAGCTCGACCCGAGCACCTTGAGGACGAACGCCGCGAGCCAGCCAGCGTAGAGCACCCGGAACAGGTCGGACGGGGTCTGCCTGCCCGCCTCCCCCCGGGTCCAGTAGGGAAGGGCCCACTCGACCACGCGCGTGGGGACTTGCTTCAGCGGCGTTCCGTTCACGCGCGAAATGATGCCGTCCCCCAAGGTCAGGCGCAATCAGGGATTACCCCGATGCATCATCACGATTCGTATGCCGAGAGAGGTCGCGCCCGGTTCCGCGGGCCGGTTGTCCACAGGCGCGGCGGGCTCCTCAGCCCGCTCTCAGGTGCGACAAGTAGCATCGCGATATGACGTTTCCGGGTGGGCGGCGTGCCCTCGCGATCGTGGTCACGCTGGTCATCCTGGTGGCCGGAGGGGTGGCGTGGGCCCTGTGGCCCTCCGGCCCGGCGGTGCAGGGGCGCGATCTCGTCATCCCCGTCGTCGACGGGCCTTCGGGCGACCAGCGCGTCGATCTCGACGCCACCTTCTATCCCCCCGACTCCGGCGGCAGGGCCCCCGCCGTGCTGCTCGCCCACGGCTTCGGCGGCAGCAAGGACAGCATGCGCGAGCAGGCGGAGCGGCTCGCCGGGCGCGGTTACGCCGTGCTGACCTGGTCGGCCCGCGGGTTCGGCCGCTCGACGGGCCAGATCGCGCTCAACTCCCCCGATTACGAGGTCAAGGACGTGCGAGGGCTGGTCGACTGGCTCGCCGCGCGGCCCGAGGTGCGTCTCGACGCCCCCGGCGACCCGCGCGTCGGCATCGCCGGCGGCTCGTATGGCGGGGCGATCGCGCTGATGGCGGCGGCCTACGACAGCCGGGTCGACGCGATCGTGCCCCAGATCACCTGGTACGACCTCGCCGACGCGCTCTTCCCCGACGCCTCGGGCGCCGGGCCGGCCAACGGCGTGTTCAAGAAGATGTGGGCCGGCATCTTCTTCAGCGCCGCCGCCGACCGGCTGGCCCCGGACGGCGGCCTCGGCTCCGGAGGGCTCGGGGCCGGGGGTCTCGCCGGCCTCGCGGGCGCCGCCTCCGGCAGCGGCGGCCGGGCACCGGGCACCGGCGAGCAGGGGCCCGGCGCGCCCTCGCCGGGGGCCGGTGCGGCCACCGCGAGGCCCGGGGACCCGGCCGCCCCGCGGACCGGCCAGGGGTCCGGGCAGCAGACCGGGCCGGGCGGCACGTCGGGGGGCGGGGAGGCGGAGCAGGTCCAGTGCGGGCGGTTCCGGCCGGAGATCTGCGCGATGTACCAGAAGGTGGCCGAGACCGGCAGGTCCACCAAGGAGGCGGTCGACCTCCTCCGGCGGTCGAGCCCGATCTCCGTGCCCGGCCGGATAAAGGTGCCGACGCTTCTCGTGCAGGGCCAGCGCGACTCGCTGTTCCCCCTCTCCCACGCCGACGCCAACGCCCGGGCCATCGCCGCGACCGGCGCTCCCGTGGAGGTGGCCTGGTTCAACGGCGGCCACGACGGCGGCGACGGCGAGGCGGACTGGCTGTCCGACAAGACGGCAGGCTGGTTCGACCGCTATCTCAAGCGGTCCGGCTCCCCCGCCGACGCCGCCTCGGCCGCGTTCACCGTGACCCGGGACGGCGGACGCGACCCGGGCACCCGCCGCCCCGTGCTCCTGCACGCGACCGCGGGCCGATATCCCGGCCTGGCGGGCGGGGAACACACCACGATCGCCCTCAACGGCGCCGCCCAGCCGGTCGCCAACCCCGCGGGCGGGTCGCCGGCGTCGATCTCCGCGGTGCCCGGCCTCGGCGGGCTGCTCGGCGGCGCCGGCGGAGGTGGTGGAGGCGGCGTGTCGGTCGCGCTGGACATGCCGGGCCAGGCGGCCGTCTTCGAGTCCGCCCCGCTGGCCCGGCCCACCCAGGTCACCGGCAGCCCGGCCGTCCGGATCAGGGTCTACGGCACGGGCGAGGCCACACTGTTCGCCAAGCTCTACGACGTCTCCGGGGGGTCTCTCCCGGTGCTGCCGTCCGGCCTCGTCGCGCCGCTGCGGGTGACCGCGAGCGAGGCGGGCACGCCGGTCACGGTGACGCTCCCGGCCGTCGACAGGCGCTTCGACGCCGGGCACCGGATGCGGGTGGTGGTGTCGACCACCGACCTCGGCTACGCGACGCCCGCCGCCCCCGCCGTCTACCGGATCGGGCTGGAGTCCCCGGCGCTGGATGTCCCGGGGTTCGCGGCGCTGCGGACGCCCGCCACCGGCCCCGCCTGGTGGACGTGGGCCATGCCGCTCGCGGCGATCCTGATCGCGGCCGTCCTCCTGCTGACCGGCCGGGCCGCGAGGCGCGACCCGGCCCCTCCCGGCGACCCGGCCGCAGACGCCGGGCCGGCCGAGGTGCCCCTGGTGATCAGCGGGCTGGTCAAGCGTTACCGCAACGGCGAGAAGGCGGTCGACGGCCTGTCGTTCCGGGTCGAGAAGGGGCAGGTGCTCGGCCTGCTCGGGCCGAACGGCGCGGGCAAGACGACCACCATGCGCATGCTGATGGGTCTCATCCATCCCGACGAGGGCGAGATCCGGATCTTCGGCACCCGCGTGGCGCCGGGGGCGCCCGTGCTGTCCCGGCTGGGGTCGTTCGTCGAGGGGCCGGGGTTCCTGCCGCACCTGTCCGGTCGGGCCAACCTGGAGCTGTACTGGCGGGCCACCGGCCGTCCGTCCCAGGACGCCCACCTGGAGGAGGCGCTGGAGATCGCCGGGCTCGGCGCGGCCCTGGACCGCGCGGTGCGCACCTACTCCCAGGGCATGCGGCAGCGCCTGGCCATCGCGCAGGCCATGCTCGGCCTCCCCGACCTGCTCGTGCTCGACGAGCCGACGAACGGCCTCGACCCGCCGCAGATCGCCGAGATGCGCCGGGTGCTCAAGGCGTACGCCGAACGGGGGCGCACGGTCATCGTCTCCAGCCACCTGCTCGCGGAGGTCGAGCAGACCTGCACCCACGTGGTCGTCATGCACCGCGGGCGGCTGGTGTCGGCCGGGCCGGTCGGCGACCTGCTCGGCACCGCCACCACCGCCAACGGCGCCGGCCCGCGCCTGGAGGACGTGTTCCTCGACCTGATCGGAGAGCGCCGTTGAGCCCGATGGATCGACCGGCCCCGGACGTGACAGGAGAAGCCCCCGCCGCCGGGCGGGCCGTCCGGCACGAAGGGCCGGACGCACGCGGGAGCGACGCGGACGGCCGCACGCCCGGACAGGCGGCGGCCGCGTACGCGCCCGGATACGCGCCGGGACGCACGCTGCCGCTGCGGGTGGAGTTCGTCCGGCAGTTGCGCCGCCGCCGGACGATGGCGATGTTCGGCGTGCTGCTCGCCCTGCCCTGGGTGCTCGTGGTGGCGTTCCAGTTCGGCCCGGCCGGGCGGGGCCAGGGCAGCCTGCGGCTGTCGGACCTCGCCACGGCTGGGGGGCTCAACTTCGCGGCGTTCGCCCTGTCGGTGTCGGCCAGCTTCCTGCTGGTCGTCGCCGTGGCGCTGTTCTGCGGCGACACGGTGGCGAGCGAGGCGAGCTGGTCGTCGCTGCGCTACCTGCTGGCCGCCCCGGTCCCCCGCGACCGGCTGCTGCGCCAGAAGCTGGTGGTGGCGCTGGCGTACTCGGCCGCCGCGGTGACCGTGCTCCCGCTGATGGCCCTGCTCGCCGGCACGCTCGCCTTCGGGTGGAACGACATCACCGTGCCGGGGACGGGCGAGGTGATCCCCGCCGCCGACGTGCTGCCGAAGTTCGCCGTCGTGATCGGGTACGCCATGGTCAGTCAGCTGGTCGTCGCCTCGGTGGCCTTCCTGCTGTCGGTGACCACCGACTCCCCGCTCGGCGCGGTCGGCGGCGCGGTCGGCCTGGTGATCGTCAGCAGCATCCTCCAGGCGGTCGAGGCACTGGGCTCGCTGCGCGAGTTCCTGCCCACGTTCTGGAACGCCGCGTGGCTCGACGCCCTCGCGCCGGAGCCCGAGTACGGCGGCATGGTGAAGGGCGTGGCGATCTCGGTGACCTATTCGACGATCATCGTCGCCTTCGCCTTCCGCCGCTTCCGGCGCCGGGACGTCGTCTCCTGACCAGACCGTTTCCCCGCACCGGGGGTCAGCCGCCGCCGACCGGGATGACGGCCGTCAGCGTGGTGCCCTGGCCGGCCGGGCTGGTGACCTCGATCGTGCCGCCGAGAGCCTGCACGCGGTCGAGCAGGCCGATGAGACCGGAACCCCCGCGCGGATCCGCGCCGCCCTTCCCGTCATCGCGGATCGCGACCCGCGCGGCCTCCCCCACCGCGTCGACGTCGACGCACACCAGCGAGGCGTGCGCGTGCTTGGCGACGTTCGTCAGCGACTCGGAGACGATGTAGTAGACCGCCACCTCGACCCGCTCGGGAAGGCGCCCGTCGACCCGCACCCGCAGATCCACGGGGACCGACGATCGGCGGGCGAGCATCTTCAGGGCCGGCGCGAGGCCGCCCTTGGAAAGGATCGCCGGGTGGATGCCCCGGGACAGCTCCCGCAGGTCCTCCAGCACCAGCGTCAGGCCCTCGGCCGTGCGGGAGAGCTGTTCCCTGAGCTTCGGCAGTTCGGGAGGCACGGCGGTCTCCGCCATCCGCAGTTGCAGCCCCAGGGAGACGAGGCGCTGCTGGGCACCGTCGTGCAGGTCGCGTTCGATGCGGTGCCGGGTCTCGTCCGAGGCCGCGACCACGCGGGCGCGTGAGGCGGCGAGCTCGTCGCGGGCCTGGGCGTTGGAGATCGCGGTGGCGACGAGTTCGGTGAAGTCCCGGATGCGTTCCTCGATGCCCTCGGGCTGCGGCTCACGGCCGCGGAAGAAGGCGATCACCACACCCCACAAACGGGCCTCGACGACGATCGGGCTGGCGACCGCGGAGACGACCTTGTCGTCCCTGACCCAGGTGTCCAGCTCTCCCGCAGCGCCCTCTGCCGTCCCCTCGGCCGTCCCCTCGGCCGTGGCCATCCTGGCCGGCTGTCCCGTGCGCAGGACGAGGGCGGACAGGCCGTCCTCCCGGAGGGGCCGGTGTGAGCCGATCGGCGGCGCCGGGCCGCCGTCCGAGGCGCTCCAGAAGCTCATCAGGGCGACCGTCCGGTCGGGCTCGTATCGCTCGACCGCCGTGTGGTCCGCGTTCACGATCAAACCCATCTCGCGGGCGACCGCGGCGAAGATCTCCGCCGGGCGGACGCCACGCGCGACCAGCGTCGCGACCCGGCGCAGGGCGGCCTGCTCGTCCGCGACCCTGGCGAGCTCGTCCCGGCTCGCGGCCAGGGCGTTCCCGATGGCCTCACGATCACACGCCGCCGCCAGCACCGCCTCCAGTGAGGGCACCACGCGCTCCCGGAGGCGGCGCAGCACCGCCGCCGGCAGGTCCGCGGGCGCGACGAGCGTGCCGAGCCGTACGTCGTCGTCGCTCAGCGGCAGTGCGACCTTGCCCGGCTCCCCGGCGCCGGCCGCTCCGAGCTCCACGGCCAGGAACGGCAGGTCGAGGCCCTGCGCCAGACGACGGGCCACGACCGGCAGCGCGGCGCGCAGGTGCTCGGCGCGCAGGAGGAGGCGGGCCGTTGCGGCCTCCAGATCGGCCTCGCCGCGGCGTTCCTCCGCCTCCATCAGCAGCGTCCGCATCAGCGCGGCGGCGGCGCTGACCAGCAGCCCGACGACCAGGAAGATCAGCAGCGGCATCCACGACCAGCCGCTGAAGACGGTGACCGCGTGGCGGGGAACGACCAGGAAGTAGTCGTAGACGAAGCCGCTCGCCACGGCGGTGAGCATGCCGAGCGGCAGGCCCCACAGGTAGGAGACCACGAGAACGCCGAGCAGATAGACTACGTTCAGGGCGTTCGAGGGGGCCACCCGCTCCAGCAGGAAGGTCAGAAAAGTCTCCGCCGTCACGCATGCGACGCCGACGATGACGCCCACCAAGAGGGGCGGGCGCGTCACGCGGAGCAGCGACGACAGCATTCGCGCGCGCATAAGCCCACGTTACGCGGCTGTTCGCACCACGTCGACGCAGATCGGACGACCACGGCTGGCACGGCCGCCCCGATCGCCGGCGCGATCGAGGCACGACCCTCGATCCGGCGTGACCTGCGCACGCGGAAGGCGGCGGAGCGGTGGACGAGACCCCGAGCCGGGTGGTCCTGGCGGACGACGACGTCCTGCTGCGGGAAGGGCTCGCGAGCCTGCTGGAGCGCGCGGGGTTCGAAGTGGCGGGGCAGGCGGGGGACGCGTCCGAGCTGCTCGCCCTGGTCCGGGAACACCATCCCGACCTCGCCGTCATCGACATCCGGATGCCCCCGGGACACACCACGGAGGGCGTCGAGGCGGCCAAGGTCATCCGCGCGGAACTTCCCGACGTGGGCATCCTGCTGCTGTCCGCGCACATCGAGGTCGACCAGGCGATGGAGCTGCTCGCGGCGGGCCAACGGGTCGGCTACCTGCTCAAGAGCCGGGTGACCGCGGTGTCCGACTTCGTCGAGACGCTCGAACGCATCGTCCACGGCGGCTCGGTCGTCGATCCCAGCCTCGTCGCCGAGCTGATCAACGCCCGCCGCCGGCACGATCCGCTGGAGGAGCTCACCCAGCGTGAGCGCGAGGTGCTGGCCCTGATGGCGGAGGGCCGCTCGAACGCGGGGATCGCGCACAAACTGTGGATCACCGAGGGCACCGTCGAGAAGCACGTCCGCAGCATCATGTCGAGGATGCGGCTGCCGGAGACCGAGGACGACCACCGCCGCGTGCTCGCCGTGCTCGCCTTCCTCGACGCCCGCTGACGCCGTACGGCGTCGCCCGGACCGAGCACGGGAACATCGGCGGCGCCTCGGCCGGGACCGAAACGGCCGCTTCAGGCGTCCGCTCTCCGCAGGATCTCGTCGATGGCCCGGCCCGACAGCCTCGGCTTGGACAGGAAGGCGAGCGCCGGGCTGGACGCGATCATCTCGGCGAAGTCCTGCTCGTCGTACGTCGAGATCAGGATGACCCGGGGCGGGCGCTCCCCGGTCTCCGCGCAGAGCCGCGGCACCAGGTCGAAGCCGCTCTCCTCGCCCAGGTCGATGTCGACCAGCACGACATCCGGCCGGAGCTCCTGGCAGTGCCGGAGGGCCTCGGCCGTGGTGGACGCCGCGCCCACGACGGTGATGCCGTCCGCCTCCAGCAACGGGCGGGCGGCGTCCTTGAAGTGATCGCTGTCGTCGACGATGAGACACCGCAGAGGCACAACACCAGGGTGACACCGGCTCGCATCCACGTCATTGCAGGTAGCTGGCATCTCGGCATGCCGGTGGACACCCGCGCGATATGGGGGCTGCCCGCGCAGACACCGCGCCCGTCACGAGCGATCGTAGGGGGGTGAGCGGGCGACCGCGAAGCCGGCGAGGTCACGGGACAGGAAGAAGGCGGCGATGCTGACCGACCGTCACGACGCGTGGGCCGACGGGATCGACGGCCTCGGCCCGATGCGGCCTTCCGGCGTCGGCACCGCACGCCTCCGCTCCCCGAGCCGGGCCGCCCGGCCCGGGCCGGCCCCCCGCGAACCGTCCTCCTCATCTGAAGGATCGAGGTGACACGCATGTGCCCCTCCTGTCCGCACACTCCGCCGTGTCCGCCCGCGTACGCGCACGACCACGAGGCGGCCCGGCTGGTGGCGTTCCACCCCGAGCAGGGCTGGGGCCTGCTCTGCAACGGCGTCGTGGTGTTCGAGGACACCGGCGAACTGCTGCCCGACGGCCGGAGCCTTCCCACGCACCGGGCCCCCTGCGCCCGGGCCGCGTGAAGAGGGATGCGGACATGATGTGCTCCCTCGTCCCGTTGAGCCGGCGGCCGGAAGACGACGTGCCGGCCGTCCACCGCTCCTGCTGGACCCTGCCCCCCGACGCGTCGTCCACGTGCCTGGCCCGCCGGTTCGTCCGCGCCGCACTGCGCGACTGGTGCGGCGACGGAGACCGGGAGGCGGCGGAGGTGGCCGAACTCCTCGTCAGCGAACTCGTCGCCAACGCCATGCGACACGGGCGGGGATCACCCCTCCTCACCCTCCTGCTGCTGCGGGACGACACCCTCCGGTGCGAGGTCGAGGACGAGGCCCGCGTCCCGGTCCGGGCACGCGGCACCTCACCGCGTGACGAAACGGCACGGCGCGAGGAGGAGGGTGGGCGGGGACTGCTGATCGTCGACACGCTGTCGCGTGCCTGGGGCGTGCTCCCCACCCGCAGGGGCAAGGCCGTCTGGTTCGAGCTGCCCGTGAACGCTTAGTCCCAGTGGGGCGGACGCTCCTCCAGCAGGTGGGAGACGTCGGAGTCGGAGCGCCACTCGCCCCACCCGAGGTCGGTGTCGTCGCTCGTCTGGTCTGGCAGCACCGGCAGCCCCTCGTCGAAGAGGTCCACCGGACGCATGTCATCCGGATGCCGCATACTCACGATCCCAATGCTATCGGCTCCCGCGGCGGCCCGTGGAGACGCCTGTCATGCCCTGGGACTCCTTCCGGTGAGGGGAGAAACAACAGCCTCTCCGGCGTACCGGCCTCACGCCCGTACGACCGGACAGCCGACGGCGGCGCGGGTACGATGCGGGAGCAGGGAGCACGCCGGACAAATCCCCCCGTGAGGCGGCATGGCAGCGCCAGCAGGATGGCGGCAAGAGGGCAACCTTCCCGTGGAGCTCACCGGCTTCGTCGGGCGGACACGGCTACTCGCGTCGCTCAGGCAGAGGTTGCAGGAGTCCCGGCTCATCACGGTCACGGGCATCGGCGGCGTCGGCAAGTCCCGCATGGCGCTGCGCCTGGCACACCAGGTGCGGCGGCGGTTCAGGGACGGCGTCTGGTACGTCGACCTGGCCCGCCTGCAGGACCCGGCGATGGTGTACCACACGATCACGGCCGCGCTCGGCATCGCGGACCAGTCCCCGCGCGAGGGGTCGGACACGCTCGCCGAATGGCTGGCCGAGCGGGAGATCCTGCTCATCCTGGACACCTGCGAGCATCTGGTCGACGCGTGCGCCCGGCTCACGGAGGACCTCCTCGGCACCTCGCCGCACCTGCGGATCCTCGCGACCAGCCGGCGCTCGCTGAACGCGGCGGGAGAGCTCACGGTGGCCGTGCCGCCGCTCACGGTGCCCGGCGAGGACCTGTCGGACGATCCCTTCACCAACGAGGCGGTCGAACTGTTCGGCACGCGGGCCTCCGCCGTGGTGCCCGACTTCACGGTGGACGAGGACAACATCGCGGCCGTCGCCGAGCTGTGCCGCCGCCTCGACGGCATCCCGCTGGCGATCGAACTGGCCGCCGTACGGCTGCGCACGCTGTCGGTCGAGCAGATCCTCGCCCTGCTCGCCGACCGGTTCAGCCTGCTGGCGGGGGCCAGTCGCACGGCTCTGCCGCGGCACCAGACGCTGCGCGCGGCGATCGGGTGGAGCCACGAGCTGTGCGAGCCCGCCGAGCGGCTGCTGTGGGCCCGGCTGTCGGTGTTCGCCGGCGACTTCGACCTCGACGCCGCCCGGCAGGTCTGCGCCGGTGACGCCCTGCCCGCCGACCGGATCCTCGACGTGATCACCGGTCTGGTCGACAAGTCGGTCCTGCTGAGCTTCGCCACCCCGGCCGGGCAGCGGTACCGGCTGATCGACACGCTGCGGCAGTACGGCGGCGAGTGGCTGGACAAGCTCCGCGAGACGCAGGACCTGCGGCGGCGCCACCGCGACCACTACCTCCGGCTCGCCGAGCTCAGCGAGCACTCCTGGTCGGGGCCCCGCCAGGTGCACTGGTTCAGCCGGATGCGCCAGGAGCACGACAACATCCGGGTCGCCCTCGACTACTGCCTGTCGGCGCCGGGAGAGGAACGCGTCGGCCTGGAACTGCTGTCGGCCCTGTGGTTCCTCTGGGTGGCCTGCGGCTTCGCCCGCGAGGGGGTGGTCTACCTGGAGCGCGCCCTCAAGGCGAGCCCGGAGCCGAGCAGGGAACGCTGCAAGGCGCTGTGGGTGCTGGCCTACATCCGCAGCGCCCAGGGAGACATGGCCGGCGCGCTGGCCGCGGCCGAGCAGTGCAGCACCGACGCGGTGCGGGTGGGCGACTCGGGCGCCGTGCTGCTCGCGACGAAGATGCAGGGCACCGCCGCCATGCTGCAGGGCGACGCGAAGAAGGCGACGGCGCTGCTCGGTGTCGCGATCGAGTTCCACCGGGGCGGCCGGGAGCTGAACCCGGGCCTGCTCCCGGCGATCGTCGAGCTGTCCATGGTGCTGCTCGCGCAGGGCGAGTTCGAGGAGGCGGAGACGCTGCTGGCCGACTGCCTGCAGGTCTGCCGGGAACGCGGCGAGCTGTGGCTGCGCTCCTACGCCTGGTACGTCACCTCCCTCGTCCACCGGGAGACCGGGCGGCGGGACGAGGCCCTGGTGGCGTGCAAGGAGGCGCTGCGCATCAAGCGGCGCTTCCACGACGTGCTCGGCATCGTCCTGTGCGTGGACAACCTCGCCAGGCTGGGCCTGGAGGCCGGTGAGCCGGAACGGACGGCGACCCTCCTCGGGGCGGCCCAGGCCAACTGGCGGACGTTCGGGCTGCCCCAGTTCGGGTCGCCGTTCTTCACGACCGAGCACGAGCAGTGCGTCAAGGAGTGCAAGAAGCTGGTCGGCGAGGCCGCCTACGACGAGGCGTACGCCGCCGGGGCGCGGTTCAGCCTGGGCGACCTCGTCGAGTACGCGCTGGACGACCTCGACGGCCTCGACGACCTCCCCGAGGACTGACCGGACCGGCCGGGCTTCTCGGGGCTGTCGTGGGCCGGTCGGGTCACTGCCAGGCGCCGGCGTACCGAGAGCTGGTCAGCGAGTAGTCCACGCTGCCGCTGACCCAGAACTTCAGGCCCCGCACGTACGCGTCGACCGCGGGCGAGCCGAGCGCCTCGGTGGCGGGGGTGAGCGCCACCATGGCGGCGACCGCCTCGTCGCGCATGACGCCGATGCGGTTCATCGCCTCCTGGACGCCGCAGCCGGTGTGCCCGGCGAGCACGCTGACGAGGTTGTTGCGGATGTTCGCCTGCCCCCGCTCCTTGGCGTAGGAGATCAGGTCGTTGTCCCAGACGACCACGTCGTTGGCGTGCCCGGTCATCTCGTGGACGGCCGGGTGGAGCCACTCGTCCACCGTGAGGCGTACCCCGGCGGCCACGTCGATCAGCGCGAACACGGTGAGCATCGCGCCGGTCCTGCGGCGCATGAAGACGTAGTCGTCGATGGTGGGGAGCACGTCGTCCTCCCGGTTGGCGGCCTCCCACACCTGGGCGAACAGGTAGTCCTTGGTCGTCGTGCGCCAGCGGTCGAGCTGGTCGGGGGTGGCGTGGGCCGCGATGCGGGTCTTGATGCCGAGCAGCGCCCGGGCGAAGACGTCTTCGACCGCATCACCTCCCCCGGCGTCCTCCACGACGGTGTAGAGCTGGGGCAGCGCCCGGGCGATCTCGGCCGCCCTCCGGTCCGACTCGCAGTAGGCGTCGTCGAACGCGAACAGCCATACGCACCAGTCGGTGACGAGCTGGCACAGCTCCCGTGAGGCGTACGGGTAGGTGCGGGCGCCGAGCCATCCGTACCGGGCGATCCGGAAACGCTCGAACTGGTCGCCGGCGATCATGCCGGAGGCGGCCAGCCAGGCCAGCGTGTCCCGGTCCACCTCGTCCACGTGGGGGTTGACCGCACGGGGGAAAGGGCAGGCGAGCGGGGGGATGCGGAGGGGGTGTCCACTGAGGGAATCCGCTTTCGCAGTAGCCATCCGACAAGAATGATCCCGCCGGGGAGACAGGGGCCACCCTTGCCCTGATTACGGACACATCGGTCAGCGATTCAGCGCAGCCGGTTCGGACCGGCCCGGGTGCCCCACGCCCGGCCGGTCCGGCTCCGGGTCCGGGTGCCCGTTGGACACCGTCCACCGATAAGGTCGCCGCAACCACCGCGGAATCGACCGGGCACCCCGTAGGTTCAGTAGGTAAAGGCTTCCTGAGAAAGGCTGGGACACGTGTCCGACCCCACGGATCTCTATCGGCTCGACGGGGACCTTCCCGAGCTGACCGATCCGGTGCTGCTCTACCACTTCGAGGGGTTCGTCGACGCCGGCGCAGCGGGGCGGCTCGCCCTGGGGCACCTCCTCGCCGAGCTGGAGCACCGGGTAATCGCGACGTTCGACGTCGACCGGCTGCTCGACTACCGGTCCCGCCGGCCGGTGATGACGTTCGACACCGACCGCTGGACCGACTACGAGACCCCGGAGCTGGCTGTCTACCTGACCCGTGACGTCACCGGCACCCCGTTCCTCATCATGAGCGGGCCGGAGCCGGACCGGGAGTGGGAGCTGGTCACCGAGGCCGTCGGCATGCTGGTGACCCGGCTCGGCATCCGCACGCTGGTGACCGTGCACGGCATCCCGATGGGCGTCCCGCACACCCGGCCGCTCGGCCTGACGGCCCACGCCAGCCGCCCCGACCTCGTCCACGGGCAGAACAGCCCGTTCGGGAAGGTCCGGGTGCCGGGCAGCCTCGCCGGGCTGATCGAGCTGCGTCTCGGGGCCAAGGGACACGACGCGCTCGGTTACGCGATCCATGTGCCGCACTACCTCGCCCAGGCGGAGTATCCGCAGGCCGCCGTCGCGGCCCTGGAGGCGATCACCCGCGGCACCGGCCTGGTGTTCCCCACCGAGGCCCTGCGGGACGCCGCCGAGAAGACCACCGCCGAGATCGAGGAGCAGATCGCGGCCTCCGACGAGCTCGCCGGCGCCATCCACGGCCTGGAGCAGCAGTACGACGCGTTCCAGTCGGGCGCCACGCGGGAGAGCCTCCTCGCGGAGGACACGCCGATGCCCACGGGTGAGGAGCTCGCCGCCCAGTTCGAGGCGTTCCTCGCCGAACGCGACGACCACGACGGCTAGAACCACCACTCATGCCTTCCCCGCTCACGCCGTCTTCCGGCGACACCTCCGACATCCGGGTCGGGCTCGCGGGCTTCGGCCCGGCCGGGTCCTTCTTCCACGCGCCGCTGATCGCCGCCACCCCCGGGTTGCGCCTGTCCGCCGTCGTCACCCGCGACCCCGGCAGAGCCGGGCGGGTACGCGCGGACCACCCCGGAGCCGAGGTCGTCGCGGCGGCGGAGGACCTCTGGGACGCCTGCGACCTCGTCGTGATCGCGACGCCGAACCGCACCCATGTGCCGCTGGCGGCCGAGGCGCTCAAGGCCGGTCTTCCCGTGGTCGTCGACAAGCCGCTCGCCGGCGCCGCGGACGAGGCCCGCGACCTCGTACGGCTGGCCCGTGACCGCGGCCTCATGCTGACCGTCTTCCAGAACAGACGCTGGGACGGCGACTTCCTCACGCTGCGCCGCCTGCTGCCCGAACTGGGCGAGGTCCGCCGCTTCGAGTCGCGGTTCGAGCGGTGGCGGCCGGTGCCCAAGGGCGGCTGGCGCGAGGCGGGCGGTCCCGAGGACGTGGGCGGCACGCTCTTCGACCTCGGCAGCCATCTGGTCGACCAGGCCCTGACGTTGTTCGGCCCGGTCACCCACGTGTACGCGGAGACCGACGTCAGGCGGGCGGGCATCCGCAATGACGACGACGCGTTCGTCGCGCTGACCCATCGGAGCGGGACGCGGTCGCACCTGTGGATGAGCGCGGTGGCCGGGCTGCCCGGCCCGAGGCTGCGGGTGCTCGGCTCCCGCGCCGCCTACGTCAAGTGGGGCCTCGACCCGCAGGAGGAACGCCTGCGCGCGGGCGAGCGCCCGGGCCCCGCCGACTTCGGCCACAGCGAGGACCCGCCCGCCGGCTGGGGCACGGAGCGGCGCGACTCCCTGGACACCGAGCGACACGACGGCTGGGACACCGAGCGGCGCGACTCCTGGGGCACCGAGCCGCCCGAGCGCTGGGGCACCTTCGGGGTCGAGGGCGACGTCCGCCCGGTCCGGACGGAGCCGGGCGCCTACCAGCGGTTCTACGAGGGCGTGGTGGCCTGCCTGCGCGACGGCGCGCCGCCGCCGGTGCCGGCGGAGGAGGCCGTCGCGGCGATCGCCGTCCTGGAGGCGGCCCGGCTCTCCGCGTCCCTCGGCCAGGTGGTGCCCGTCCCCGCGCACGGGGAGTGAGCCGGCCCGCCCACGACTCCGGTCCCGGCCGGGTCAGCCCCGGAGGCGGCCGTACAACGCCTCGGTGTCGGCGCCGGTCCAGCCGTGGGCGTGCAGCCAGCCGAGGGGGCCGCCGAACCGGTCGTCCAGAGTGGACAGGAACTGGGCCATGTACTCGGGCCGCGGCAGGTGGCTGTCGACCGGCTTGCCGTCGAGGTCGGCGCGGTAGGTGGGGCTGGCCCGCAGGCGGGCGAGGATGCCCGCCAGCCGCTCCCCGGTCGCGACGTAGTCGCCGATGATCGCCTCCCGGGTGGCCCCGGCGACGGCGAGGGCCAGCGCGCAGACCACCCCGGTGCGGTCCTTGCCCGCCGCGCAGTGCACCACGGCCGCGCCGTCGTCGCGGGCGAGCACCCGCAGCGCCGCCACCACCGAGTCGGGCCGGTCGCGCAGGTAGCCGTAGTAGTAACCGGTCACCCGGAGTTCGGCGAGGTCCTCCTCGCTCCGCTCGTCCTGCCACGGCAGCGCCCTGTCGTCGATGGTGTCGGCCTCGACGTCGGTGAAGCGCCCGCCCTCCGCGAACAGGCTGTGATGGTGTACGGCGACCTCCGGCAGGCGGGTCAGGGGGCCGGGCCCCTCCAGGCGCACCTCGGTCCCCGACCGCAGGTCGACGACGTGCCGCAGCTTGAGGTCGCCCACGAGCAGCCCGATGTCACGGGTGGTGAGGCCCTGCAGATTGTCGGCCCGCAGGATCCGGCCGGACGCCGTGGTTCCCCCGTCCTCCGTGGGGAGCCCGCCGAGGTCGCGCACGTTCGCCGCGCCTTCGAGAACGATCCAACGCTTGTGTGCATTCATCATTCCGAGCCTATCCGCCCCTCTGTGACGGAAGAATGTGGGCAGAGTGAAGGTCCGAAACCCCTTCGGCATCCGGGACGGCACCGGCGATCACACGCACCGGTCAAGTTCTCACCCAGTGTTCGGCAAACAGCCGTAATGTAGGGCGTCGCGCATGCTCTACGATCAACGGTTCCGGCGGCCCGATCGCGCCGCCGCCGTCGACCCGCCCAGGCAGCCCGACCCACTTGGAGGACCCGGATGGCACGGCCGGCTCACCGGTTGACCATGGCCGCTCTTGCCCTCGCCGTGACCGGCGCGACCGCCGCGCTCCCCACGGCACCGGTCCACGCGGAGTCCCCGGCGACCGCGAACGCCACGGCGAACGTCACGGCCGCGGCTCGCGCGGCTGCTTCGCCGGCCGCCGCACGGAAGGGAGACACGCCCGCCCGGCCACACCTGGTGGGCGCCTGGACCACCTCGACCGACCGCGTGGTGGCGGCTCTCGGCGGGCAGACCGTGCGGATGGTCGTGCGGGTGAGCGCGGGCGGCGGCGGAACGCGCCTCCGCCTGTCCAACGTGTTCGGGACGGCGCCGGTGACCTTCGCCCACGTCCATGTGGGCGTCCAGGCGTACGGCGCGGAGATCCTCACCGGCACCAACCGGCAGGTCACCTTCGGCGGCCGGAAGTTCGTCCGGGTGCCGGCCGGGCGGGCGGTCTGGAGCGATCCGATCCCGGGCCGGATCGTCACGGGCTCCGCCCTGGTCGTCAGCCTCTATCTGCCGGGCACGGTCAGCGGCATCACCGGGCACGAGCGCGCCTACGCCACGACGTTCCTGTCCGACCCCGGCGACCACGCGGCGGAGGAGACCGCCGACGGCTTCACCTACACCAGCACGCAGTGGTACTTCCTGGACCGCATCGCGGTCGAGACCACGTCGAAGGCGGGCTCGGTCGTCGCCTTCGGTGACTCGATCACCGACGGGGCGGGCCAGAACACCGACGCCAACCGCCGCTGGACCGACTACCTGCGGCAGCGCATGGCCCGGCTCTCGCCGTCGCGCAGGATGGCGGTGCTCAACGCTGGCATCGCCGGGAACCGGCTGCTGCACTCCGGGGTCGGCCCGAGCGGTCTCAGCCGGTTCTACCGCGATGCGCTCACCCAGCCCGGCGTACGGACCGTCGTGGTGTTCATGGGCATCAACGACATCTCCCGGGGCGAGTACACCTCGATCAAACCCCTCGCGTACGGGTACAAGCGGCTGATCCGCCTGGCGCACGCCCGCAAGATCAAGGTGCTGGGCGCCACGCTCACCCCGTTCTACGGGTTCGGCACCTGGACGCCGGAACGCGAGGATGTCCGGCTGCGGCTCAACCAGTGGATCCGCACGAGCAAGGCGTTCGACGGCGTCCTCGACTTCGACAAGGCCGTGCGCGACCCCGAGTTCCCCGAGCAACTCGCCGTGCCGTACGACTCGGGCGACCATCTGCACCTGAGCGACGCCGGCCGGCGCAAGCTCGCCTACACGGTGAGCCTCGGCGCCCTTTGACCCGGAGCGGCCCCGGGGTCGCTACGGTTTGACCATGATTGCCCCCCTTGAGGCAGATGACCCGCGCACGCTCGGCGGTTACCGCCTCGGCGGCCGGCTCGGCGAGGGCGGCCAGGGCGTCGTCTACCTGGGCCACGGGCCGGACGGCGACCCGGTCGCGGTCAAGGTGCTCAAGACCGGGCTCGACCCCGTCGTGCGCGAACGGCTGGCCCGCGAACTCGACGCCATGCGCGGCGTCGCCCCCTTCTGCACGGCGAGAGTGATCGCGGCGGTCGTCGAGGGGAGCCGGCCGTACGTCGTGAGCGAGTTCGTCGACGGTCCCTCGCTCCAGCAGCGGGTGGCCGCCTCGGGCCCGCTGCGCGGCGGCGACCTCGACCGGCTCGCGGTGGGCACGGCGACCGCCCTCGCGGCGATCCACGCCGCGGGGATCGTGCACCGCGACTTCAAGCCCGGCAACGTGCTGCTGGGGCCGGACGGCCCGCGGGTGGTCGACTTCGGCATCGCCCGCCAGGGCGAGAGCCAGACGATCACGGCGGGGCCGGTGGGCACCCCGGCCTACCTGGCGCCCGAGCAGATCGCCGGGCAGCCGGCCACGCCCGCGTCCGACGTGTTCGCGTGGGGAGCCACGATCGTCTTCGCCGCCACCGGCCGCGCGGCCTTCGGCGCCGACAACGTCGCCGCCGTGCTGCACCGGATCATGACGGCCTTCCCCGACCTGACGGCGTTGCCGCCGTCGCTGCGAGCCCTGGTCGAGCGGTGCCTGGCGAAGGATCCGGCGGCCCGGCCGACCGCCCGCGACCTGCTGCTCACACTGGTCGGGAGCGCGCCCGACCCGCTGCGCGCGGGTGCCGCCGCCGGAGCCGCCCCGGCCGCCGCCGGCGGCGACTCCTACGGCACGCTCCCGCGCCCGCCGTACGGCGCGCCGGAACCCGGGGCGGCGGGGTCCGGAGTGGCCGGGTCCGGGGCGGCCGGGTCCGGGGCGGCGGTCACCTCTCCCGGCGGCGCGGCCCGCGGGGGCTCGCGCGCCCGCGTGCTGGCGGGGGCGGCCGCGGTCGTGGCGGCGCTCGGGATCACCGCGGCGGTGCTGGTGCCGCGCCTCAACGCCGCGCCTGACGGCACCTCCCCCTCCGCGTCCGCGGACCCGCCGCCGACGAGCGGCACGACCGCCACGTCCGCCCCGGACACGTCGGCCACCGGGACGTACGGCACCGGCGCGGAGGCGACCGCCTCGCCCGGAAGCGGCTCCACGCCGTCCTCCTCCCTTGCGACGACCACGACGGTCGCGATCCCGGCCGCGTTCGCGGGCAAGTGGCAGGGTCACATCGCGCCCGACACCCCGCTGATGGGCGAGTACGACATCGAGATCGAACTGCGGCGGGGCGAGAAGACGGGCAGGTGGAAGGAGCCGGCGAACTCCTGCGAGGGCACGCTGCGGCTGACGGGAGGGCTCGCGGGGGGCTCCGGCCCCGCGCTCACCTTCCGCCTGGAGGACGTGGACGGATGCGTGCCGGGCGACGTGGTGCTCACCCGGAAGGGCGACGCCCTCGCCTACCGCCACAGCGACGACGCCAAGCTGTTCACCTACACCGGCGACCTCACCAGGGACTCCTAGTTTCTGCTTCTGGCGGGGTGGTCGCGGTGTGAGCGGTGTGGCGCCGGGTAGTCGCGAGGGCGTCCACGCACGGGAGGAAATCCATGGCAACCGACGTCATCGGCCTGATCAAGGAAGATCACCGCGATGTGGAGTCGCTGTTCGAGCGGCTCCAGAAGATGCCGGAGAACCGTCCGGCTCTCCTCGCGGAGCTGGCGGCGAAGTTCATCGCCCACAGCGAGGGCGAGGAGGACGTGGTCTACCCCCTGCTCGCCAGGCGGCGGCCGGAGGAGAAGGAAGAGGTCCACCATGGCGCCGAGGAACACCACGAGGCCGAGGAGATGCTCTCGCGGCTGCTGGAGAGCGACCCGGAGAGCACGGAGTTCGACACCCTGCTGCGGGAGCTGGTGGCGGCGGTGTCCCACCACGTCGAGGAGGAGGAGACCGACATCCTCCCCGTCCTGGAGCAGGCCGTCTCGCTGGAGGAGCGGGTGCGGGCGGGCAAGGCCTTCAGCAGGCGGAAGGCCGAGGTGCTGGCCAAGCCGATCAAGCCGCGCTCGCGCACCAGGGAGGAGCTGCTGCACCAGGCCAAGGAGCTGGAGCTCGAGGGCGCGTCCGGGATGACCAAGGACGAGCTCGTCGCCGCGATCAGGCAGAAGAAGCAGCAGGGCTGACCCCGGGCTGCGCGCCGTACGGCGGGCATCGTACGGGCGGGCAGCCGAGGCGGGCACGCCGGACGTCGCACGGCGGCGACGCGTGCCCCGCCGGTCAGAGGCAGCCGTACAGCGCCGCGACCATGGGCCGCCATCTCGGGTCCGGCCCGGCGGGACTGACGAGGAGACGGCTCGGGGTGTAGGCCAGGGCCACGCCCGCCGCCGGGTCGGCGAAGGCCAGCGCCCCGCCCGTGCCGCTGTGGCCGAAGGCGCGCGGGTCCGGCGCGAACGGCCGGATCTCACCGGGCAGCATGTAGCCGAGGGCGAACCTGGTCCCGGCGAGCAGCACCTCGTCGCGCCCCTCGCTGCGCGGCTCCACGGCGCGTCCGAGCACGTCGGGATGGAGCAGTTCACCGCACACGAGCCTGCCGTACAGGGTGGCCAGGGCCCGGGCGTTGGCGTGCCCGTTGGACGCGGGTATCTCGGCGGAGCGCCAGCGCGCGGTGTTGACCAGGCCGGGCGTGAGCTGCTCCGGCGGGTTGCAGAAGGCCTTCATGGTGATCGAGCCGGGATCCGCCATGGCCGACGCCAACGCCGGCGGGGCGGCGTCCTGCCCGGCCTGCCCGGCCTCCTCCCGGGCTTCCTGAGGTGCCGCCTCCGGAGGCGCCAGGTAGGCCGCTCGGCCCGCCTGGGCGGCGGGCAGGCCGATCGACAGTCCGGGTACGCGCAACTCGTCGCGGACCAGGTCACGCACCGGCCGCCCTCCAATCCGGCGCAGGACCTCTCCGACGAGCCAGCCGAAGGTCACCGCGTGGTACCCGTGCCGCTCGCCGGGTGGCCACCACGGGCTCTCCGCGGCGAGCGCGCCGGTCATGGCCTCCCAGTCGAACAGCGAGCCCAGCGGCAGGGTGCGGCGGACGGCGGGCAGCCCCGACCGGTGCGCCAGCAGATCGGCGATGGTGGTCGCGGTGGCGAACCCGGGCCAGTAACGGGCCACCGGGGCGTCGAGGTCGAGCAGCCCGCGCTGGACGTACAGGTGCGCGAGCGTCGCGAGCACCCCCTTGGACGCGGAGAACACGTTGACGACCGTGTCGCGCTCCCAGGCACGGCCGCCGTCCCGGTCGGCCGTGCCGTGCCAGAGGTCCACCACCAGCCGCCCGTCCGCGTACACCGCGACGGCCGCGCCGCCCGGCCGTCCCTCGCACACCTGCCGGAACGCCTCGGCGACGGGCCGGAACGCGGGATCACACCACATACGCCCTCCAAATACTCAACCTTGGTTGCGAAACCATGGTTGAGTATCAGAGCATCCTCCTGTGGTGTCAAGCGACCTGACCCTGCTGTTCGCCGCCCTCAGCGCGGCCTGCGACGCCGAGGTGCGCGCCCGGATGGCCGCGGTGGGGCACGACCGGGTGCGCACGGTGCACGGGTACGTGTTCCAGCACCTGCTCCAGGGGCCCGTACGGGTCTCCGACCTGGCCGGGCTGCTCGGCATGACCCCCCAGGGCGCGTCCAAGGTGGCGGCCGAGATGGAACGCGCCGGTTACGTCGCGCGCCGGACCGACCCCGGCGACCAGCGGGCGCGGATGATCGAACTCACGCCGTACGGCCGGGACGCGATCGAGGCGGGCCGCACCGCCCGCGCCGAGGTGTCCGCCGGAATGCTCGGCCTTCTCGACGCCCCGGAGGAGTTCCTGGCGTCGCTCGACCGGCTCGCCCGGGAGACCGGCGCCCTGAGCGACCTGCTCTCCCGCCGGCTACGTCCCCAGTGAACGACCGTGGCTCCGGACGGCCGGCGAGGCTCGGTTCAGTCGAGATTGTTGCGCTGCCTGACGAGATTGGCGATGGCCAGGATCTTGGGGCGGCCGGCGGCCTTGAAGGACAGGCCGTGACGGAAGATTTCGGGGATCCAGTACTGGTCCTCCTCGCGGAAGACGACTCCGTTGGCGGCCAGGAGATCGAGATCCTCGCCGGAGAGGCCAACGGTTTCAGGACTGAAAGGAATCTTCTTCTTCTCCGTGCCCAGGCCGTCCAGCCGGTTGAGGAGTTCCCCGACCTGCGGACTCTCCGCCCCGATCGCTGCGATCTTCTCCCGGCTGCATCGGACCAGCGCGTTCCGCATGGCGGATGGCGTCAGCAGCCGATCCGACCACCGGATGTCGTCCTTGGAGATGTCCGCCGACTCCGCGGTGAAGATGACGATGTCACGCGCCTGAATCTGCCCGTTGAAATCCGAGAGCGCAGCGAGGAACCAGCCGTCCGACCTGGCCTCCCGGGAGCGTGGCGACCCCATCTTCTCCCCCCAGACAGGTGTGAGCCGCCTGCTCAGATCCTTGTCCGTCGCCTTGGACACCTCCTCGGACGACAGACGTGGGAGGCTTCCGGAGCGCTGGGCCACCCACAGGGCGAGTCGCAGCGCCTCCGCGGGGTTCCACTTGAGCTCGTACTCGCTGTACCGGGCAAGAAACTGGTTGTAGTTCTGCCGGACCGCCGCCTGGACGAGATCCCGGCGCACGAAGATGACCAGACCGAGTGGCCGGCCCCTCAAGCTGCGCAGCCAGTCGAGGCAGTCGACCATGAGAACGCGAAGCGCCTGCCGCTGCGCCTCACTGCGAGCGAAATCCTGCAGGAGGTCCTCGAGCCCGTCGATGAGGAAGATCCGCGAGTCGCCATGGGCGAAGTCGGCCAGTTTCCGCTCCACGTCGGCCGGCTCGGCATCGATACCCACGGCCCGGGCCATGCAGGTGAGCCAGACTCGCCGCCACTCCGAGTCGGAGAGCTGTGAACGCAGCGCCCGGTCGATCAGATCGCGCAGTTCCAGTTGACTCGCGGGCTCCGCCGCTGAGGAGACGCAGGCATCGCATTGAATCGCCCTTATTCGCTGATAAGCGTCGTCCTTCAGATTCTTGGATATGAAGACGGGAGCCAGCAGGGCCTGCAGCGAGACCCCCGGAACGCCGACGTCGGCCGCGTAGTCACGCCAGGTCCGCCGGAAGCACATCTGGATCTGGGTGAACGTCTTGCCGGAACCTTTGGCACCCGCCACCACGCACAGAGGCGGCTCGGTCCGGTGCGAGGTCAGGAGGTTCCGGAGTGACTCCGTCGGCAGGAACGCCGTGTCGTCAGCGGTCTCGGCATACGCGAGCCGCCGGGCGAAGTCGCCGAGCCGTCCCCGGAGCGCGGCCAGATGCTCATCCGGGCCGAAAGGTGAGACAGGTGGACCCGCCTGCGGCAGGAACGCGGGCTCTTCTGAACGGCTCAGTTCGTCGGCGAGCGGAGCCACGGTGTGGTCGAGTCGCTGACGACGCACCAGATCGACGACGGCCTCCCAAGAAGAGGGAAGCGCCAGGAGACCGTCCTGGAACACGCTCAGTATCGGTTCCAGCGTGACGTCCCCGTCGACCACCCGGTCGTCGCTCTCCTGGCCGCCCGGCTCGAGCGTCCTGGAGATCACGTCGCGCAGCATCGCCGCGGCCCGTACGGCGAGTTCGCCGTGACCCTGAGGATGGAACTGGGTGATGACCGCCGCGCTCGCGGGATCCTCGGGGCGTGAGGGTGCCCTCCTGCCGAGTTCCTGGATGGTACGGACAGTACCGATCAGTGCTTGGTCGCTGATCGTGGTGACGAAGATTCTCTGCACACGGGGGTCCAGAAGCACAGGAGCCGACAGCTCACTGCCGCCGGCGCGCAGGTCGATCAGAACCGCTCGCGCGTCGAGTCGGTGCGCGAGTTGGCCCAGGGACTCCGTCAGGTAGTAGATCGACCGTTCGGGGGTCAGCAGGTCGGTGGGCTGGATGCGCGGTGGGGCGATGTCCTGCGGCGCGCGTCTGGTCGGCATGACGATCACGTTGTCGATCGTCTGGTTCGGCAGGTAGGCCGACCCGAGCGTCACCGCGTCGTCGGGCCGCCCGTCGTCCGACGAGTGCAGTAGCGACAGGAAGTCTTCGTAGGCGAAGTCCACCCGCCGGCCATGAGCGGTGAACATCCAGGTGATCCCGGGCGCTTCCAGATCGGCGTCGACCAGGAGCACGCGCTCGCCACGCCGGGCGATGGCCTCGGCGAGGGCGACGCCGTGCAGCGTGCGCCCTACTCCGCCCTTGAACGAGTGCAGAGCAGCGATCCGTACGTTGCCCTGGAAAGGACCGCCGGGAGGAGGCAGCGGCTGGCCGAGGGAACGGACGATCCGGCGCTCCCGCCATCGCGGCTCTCGCCTGGGCAGGTCGGGCTCCCGATGCCGGACCACGATCGGAAGCAGCCTGTTGGACAACCGTCCTGGGACGTCGTCGAGCCGGAGCGCGGCGACCTCCTCATCGCGAACGATCGAGCCCACGCCGAACTTCTCCCCCAGCCAGGAGAGTGCCTCTTCACGCGATGCGCCTGGGCCGACAGTCAGCTCCACCCCGTCCCAGAACGCGTCGGACTCGTGAAGCCAGTCGGGCCACTGATCGCGAACAGCGAGATTCGCGAGATGCGCGTCGACGTCAACCCAGGTGTAGAGGCGCTCAGGGACCGATGTCTCGTCCGGCACGATCATGTCCTCAATTCTCGCCGACACCAGTCCAGCAGCTCACGCAACACGGTGAGCGCCTCCTGCTGCTGGTCCTTCCGCAGAGGGTGGCCGTATCGCCACGCCTGGTGCAGATCGCCGAACGCCACCTGTCCAGACGCGCTCTGACTCGCGCAGGGTCGCATCCGCCTGCACAGGGAAGGGGGGAGTCTCAGTTCCTTGGCCAGCCGGTGCAGATCATGGTTCCTCAGGTGCTCGGGGAGCTGCGCGGTGGACCGCAGGCCGAGGCGGTCCAGGATGGCGGCCTTCATGCCGCATTCTGTGCCGTAGAAGGTGAGAAGAGCCGCCGGTTGCCCGCCAGGACGGCACGTGCCGGAAACCTCGCGTGTACCCGGTCGCCCTGAGCGGGGCAGAAGTCAGCCGAGGGCGGGGACCAGGTGGACGAGGTCGGTGAGTGCGTCGACGACCAGGTCGGCGCGGGCGGACTCGGGGCGGGCGGCGTGCAGGTGGCCCCAGGGGCCCCGGCGCAGCAGGGCCGTCCGCATCCCCGCCGCCGCGGCCGGGAGGACGTCGTTGTCGAGCCGGTCGCCCACGTAGAGGATCTCCTCCGGATCGTGCCCGCACACGGCCGCGACCTTGGCGAAGAACGCCGGGTCGGGCTTCTCCACGTTCCAGGCGGCGGAGGTGTGGACCCCGTCGACCGGCAGGTCCATCGCGACCAGCGCGTCGTAAGCCTGGGGCGGCTGGTTGCCCGCGACGACCAGGTCGTAGCCCGCCGCGCGCAGCGCCGCGAGGCCCGGCCGGACGTCGGGGTACAGGTCGTCGGCGTCGAAGTTCTCGCGCAGGCCGGCCGGGTCCTCGCGCCGCCAGGCCTCGATCTCGGCCTCGACGTCGATGCCCGGCCTGACCAGCTCGAAGGCCTCCCGGTGGCTTCGGTCGAGAGCCGCCATGCCGCCGAGGACGCCCATGAAGGTCAGGCGCGGCACGCCCAGCCGGTCGGCCCACCGCGACCAGATCCGGGTCTCGTCGATGAGCGTCTCCCCCACGTCGAACACGAGCGCCCGGACCATGACCATCCCATCCCTTACGTCCTGATTGACGGCAGCCACTCTACGACGTGCCGTACGATCACCGGTCGTGAGCGAGACGCGGTACGCCCTGAACGGCATGGTGTGCACGGCCGACCACCTGGCCTCGGCGGCCGGTGTCGCGATGCTCGACCGGGGCGGCAACGCGGTGGACGCCGCCATCGCCGCCAATGCCGTGCTGGCGGTCACCGCCCCGCATCTGTGCGGTCTCGGCGGCGACCTGTTCGCGCTCGTCCACGACGGCGCCGTGTCCGCGCTCAACGCGTCCGGACGGGCGGGATCGGGCGCGGACCCCGGCCGGCTGCGGACGGAGGGCCGGGACCGCATGCCGCACCTGTTCGACATCCGGTCGGTCCCGGTGCCGGGCTGCGCGGACGGATGGCTGGCGCTGCACGAGCGGTACGCCCGCCTGCCGCTCGCCGACCTGCTGGCCCCGGCGATCCGCCACGCGGCCGGCGGCTTCCCCGCCTCGCCGCTGCTGGGGCCGACGGCCGACTTCGTCGGCACGCTCGCCGGTGCGGGCGACTTCGCGGCCGTACGGCGCCCCGGAGACGTGATCCGGCGTACCGGGGTCGCCAGAGCGCTCGCCGCCCTCGCCGAAGGCGGCCGGGAAGCGTTCTACCAGGGCGAGTTCGGCGAAGGGCTGCTGGCGCTGGGCGGCGGCGAGTACACCGGGGACGACCTGGCCCGGCCGAACGCCGACTGGGTGGAGCCACTGGAGATCGAGGTGTTCGGGCACCGCGTCTGGACGACGCCGCCCAACTCGCAGGGCTACCTGCTGCTGCTCGCTCTGGAGATCCTCGCCGGGCTCGGCCCGCCCGCCGATCCGGCCGAGCCGCGCTGGGCGCACCTGCTGGTGGAGTCGGCCAGGGCGGCCGGGCACGACCGCCTCGGCGTGCTGCACGAGACGGCCGTCGCGCCCCTGGACACGGCGGATGCCCGGCGGGCCCTGGTCGATCCGGCGCGCCGCTCGCCGCTGCCGGCCGCCCCCTCCGCGTCCGGCGACACGACGTACCTGTGCGCGGTGGACGGCGACGGCATGGGCGTCTCGCTGATCCAGTCGAACGCGTCGGGCTTCGGCAGCCTGCTCTTCGAGCCGGGCACCGGCATCAACCTGCACAACCGCGGCATCGGCTTCTCGCTCACGCCCGGTCATCCCGCGGAGTACGGCCCGGGCCGCCGGCCGCCCCACACCCTGTGCCCGGCGCTGGTCACCCGCCCGGACGGGACCCTGCGCGCGGTCCTCGGCACGATGGGCGGGGACGCCCAGCCGCAGATCCTGCTGCAGATCGTCACCCGCCTCCTCCTGCACGGGCAGACGCCGGGAGAGGCCGTCGGCGCCCCCCGGTGGCGGCTGAGCGGCGGCGACACCGGCTTCGACACCTGGCGGTCCGATCAGGGGGTCGAGGTCGAGGAGGGGGCGCCGTGGGCGGACGGCCTGCGCGAGCGCGGCCATCCGGTCGGGACGGCCGCGTACGGCACGGGCTTCGGGCACGCCCACCTGATCGACCTGCTCCCGTCGGGCGCGCTCGCCGGGGCGGCCGACCCCCGCGCCCTCATCGGCGCCGCGCTCGGCCGCTGAAAGCCCGGCGCCGAGACCCACCGCCCGGGCCCGTGTCCCCTGAGACGTGCCCCCTCAACCGGGCTCAGCCGGGCCGCGAGACCCGCCCCGGGGCCGCCGGCGCCGGGGTCACCCGGCCCGGGCGGCGGACTCGGCCTGCTCGACAGCCTTCCGGATGCGCTTCTCGGAGACCGGTGTCGGGGTGCCGATCTGCTGGGCGAAGAAGCTCACCCGCAGTTCCTCGATCATCCACCGGATGTCCCGTACGGCCTTGGCGTCCCGCTCGGCGGGCTTCAGCCGGTCGAGCAGGTCGCGGTAGTCGTCCTCGACGTCGTGCACCCGGTGCATCCACTCGCGGTCGCGGCCGGGGTCGTCGGGGAGCTTGTCCAGCCGCCGCTCGACCGCGCGCAGGTAGCGGAGCACGTCCGGCAGCCGGTCGTACCCCGTCTCGGTGACGAACCCGGCGTGGACCAGCGCGTCGAGCTGGTCGCGGACGTCGGCGGCGAGGTCGGCGACGGCGCCGCCCAGCGCGTCCAGCCGCGTCTGCGCGGTGTGCCACACCGCGAGCACGCGCTCCACCCGGGTGACGACCTCCTCCGTCGTCTCGAACAGCGAGGCGCGCACGTGGTCGCGCAGCCGCTCGAAGGCGGCCTCGTCCCACGCGGGCCCGCCCGCCTCGGCGATCAGCCGGTCGGCCGCGCACTCCGTGCAGTCGTCGAACAGGGCGGCGGCGCCGCCGTGCGGGCTGCGGCTGAGGGCGAGCTTCTGCGCGGTGGTCAGCCCGCGCAGGATGGCCTTGGCCGGGCTGACCACCGTGAGCAGCACCAGCCGCCGGGTGCCCGCCCACATCGCCCGGTCCCGCTCGGCCTCGGTGTCGAACATCCGGACCGCGACGCTGCCGCCCTCGTCCACCAGGGCCGGGTACGCGCGCATCCTGCCCTGCTCGAACACCTTCGGCAGGGTGCCGATCGTCCAGCTCCGCAGGCCGTCGCGCTCCAGGTCGTCGGCGGCCCTCGACAGGGTGGCGCGCAGCTTGGAGGCGAGCCGCCGCTTGAGGGCCTCCAGGTCCTTGTCCTCGTCCACCGTGCGCCTGCGGTCGTCGATCACCCGGTAGGTGATCCGCAGGTGCGCGGGGAGCTGGTCGAGCGCCCAGGCGTCGCGCGGGATCGCCACCCCGGTCATCGCGTGCAACTCGCGCTCCAGCGCGCCGAGGATGGGCTCGCCGCCCGCCCGTACGCGTTCCAGCACGGCCTTGGCGTAGTTGGGGGCGGGCACGAAGTTGCGGCGCAGGTGCTTCGGCAGCGACCTGATGAGGGCGGTGACGAGGTCCTCCCGCAGACCCGGGATCTGCCAGTCGAAGCCCTCCGGCTCCACCTGGTTGAGCACGGCGAGCGGGATGTGGACGGTCACGCCGTCCGCCTCCCCCGTCTCCGGCGCACCGGGCTCGAACCGGTAGGTGAGCCGCATCCGCTGGCCGTTCTGCCGCCAGGCGTCGGGGTAGTCGCGGGCGCTGACCCCGGCGCTGTCGTTGACCAGCATCTCCTGGGTGAACGTCAGCAGTTCGGGCGTCTCGCGGGACGCCTTCTTCCACCAGCTGTCGAAGTGCCGGCCCGAGACCACCTCGGCGGGGATCCGCTGGTCGTAGAAGTCGAACAGCGTCTCGTCGTCGACGAGGATGTCGCGGCGGCGGGCCTTCTCCTCCAGTTGCCCGACCTCGTCGAGCAGCTTGCGGTTGTCGTGGAAGAACCTGTGGTGGGTCCGCCAGTCGCCCTCGACCAGCGCGTGCCGGATGAACAGCTCACGGCTGAGCTCGGGGTCGATGCGGCCGTAGTTGACCTTCCGCTCGGTCACGATCGGCACGCCGTACAGGGTGACCTTCTCCAGCGCGACGACGGCGGCCTGGTCCTTCTCCCAGTGCGGCTCGCTGTAGGTGCGCTTGACGAGGTGCTGGGCGAGCGGCTCGATCCACTCGGGCTCGATCCTGGCGTTGACCCGGGCCCACAGCCGGGAGGTCTCGACCAGCTCGGCCGACATGACCCACTGCGGCTGCGTCTTGGCCAGGGCCGAGCCGGGGAAGATGGCGAATCGGGCGTTGCGGGCGCCGATGTACTCGGTGAGCGGACGGCGCGGGCCGTCCTGCCTGCGCTTGGCCTCGACGTCCTTGACGCCGATGTGCGACAGCAGACCGGCCAGCAGCGACTCGTGCACGCGCCGGGGATCGGCGGGCGCGCTGTTGGGCACGACGTTCAGCGTCCGCGCCACCTGGCGGAGCTGGCTGTCGATGTCCTGCCACTCCCGTACGCGCAGGTAGTTGAGGAACTCGGCCTTGCACAACCGCCGGAACGCGCCCGACGACAGCTCCTTCTGCCGTTCGCGCAGGTAGTTCCAGAGGTTCAGGTAGGTCAGGAAGTCGGATTCCTTGTCCGCGAAGCGGCGGTGCTTCTCGTCGGCCGCCTGCTGCTTGTCGGCCGGGCGTTCGCGCGGGTCCTGGATGGACAGCGCGGCCGCGATGATCATCACTTCGCGGGCGCAGCCGTTCTTCTCCGCCTCCAGCACCATCCGGGCCAGCCGGGGGTCGACCGGCAGCTGGGCGAGCCTGCGTCCCACCGGAGTGAGCTGCGGCCCCTGCCGCGCCTCCCGCCCCGGACCCCGTCCGCCCCGGCCTCCGGCCCTCTCGGCGCCCCGGTCTCCACTTCGCTCGGCGCTCCGGTCGCCGTCCTGCTCGGCATTCCGGTCCGCACTTCGGTCGGCGCTCCGGTCGGCGAGGGCGCCGAGCTCGACCAGCAGGTTGACGCCGTCCCTGATCTGGCGGCTGTCCGGCGGCTCCACGAACGGGAACGCCGCGATGTCGCCCAGGCCCAGCGAGGTCATCTGCAGGATGACGCTCGCCAGGTTCGTACGCAGGATCTCCGGGTCGGTGAACTCGGGGCGGGAGAGGAAGTCCTCCTCCGAGTAGAGGCGGATGCAGACGCCGTCGGACGTACGGCCGCAGCGGCCCTTGCGCTGGTTGGCCGAGGCCTGCGACACCGGCTCGATCGGCAGCCGCTGCACCTTCAGCCGGTGGCTGTACCGGGAGATCCGCGCCGTGCCGGGGTCCACCACGTACTTGATGCCCGGCACGGTCAGCGACGTCTCGGCCACGTTGGTGGCCAGCACGATCCGGCGGCCGCGATGGGACTGGAACACCCGGTGCTGCTCGGCGGCCGTCAGCCGCGCGTACAGCGGGAGGACCTCCTCCGGGCGTCCCTTGAGCGCGTCGGCGGTGTCGCGGATCTCCCGCTCGCCGCTGAGGAAGACCAGGATGTCGCCCGGCCCCTCGGCGCAGAGCTCGTCCACCGCGTCCACGATGGCCTGGGTCTGGTCGTCGTCCTCGTCGATCGGGCGGTAGCGCACCTCGACCGGGTAGGTCCGGCCGGACACCTCGACGATCGGCGCCGGGTCGCCGCCCGGGGCGGCGAAGTGCCGGGCGAACCGCTCGGGGTCGATGGTCGCGGAGGTGATGACGACCTTGAGATCGGGCCGCCGGGGAAGGAGCTGGCGGATATAGCCGAGGATGAAGTCGATGTTGAGGCTGCGTTCGTGCGCCTCGTCGATGATCAGCGTGTCGTACTGCAGCAGGAGCGGGTCGGTCTGCATCTCCGCGAGGAGGATGCCGTCGGTCATCAGCTTGACGAGCGTCCCGTCGCTGGAGTGGTCGGTGAAGCGGACCTTGTAGCCGACCGCCGATCCGAGGTCGATCGACAGCTCCTCCGCGATGCGTTCGGCGACCGTGCGGGCGGCGATGCGGCGGGGCTGGGTGTGCCCGATGACCCCGTGGACGCCCCGGCCCAGCTCCAGGCAGATCTTGGGGATCTGGGTGGTCTTGCCCGAGCCGGTCTCCCCGGCCACGATCACGACCTGGTGGTCCCTGATGGCCGCGAGCAGGTCGTCCTTGTGCCGGCTGACCGGGAGATCGGGGGGATAGCTGATGACCGGCACGGCCGCGCGGCGCTCGGCCACGCGGCGTTCGGCGGCCTCCACGTCCCCCGCGATCTCCTGGACGACGGACTGGCGGGAGGCGCGGTCGCGGACCCGGCGCATGCCGTCGATACGGCGGCGCAGCCTGCGCTGGTCGCGCAGCATCAGATCGGGGATACGGCCCTGGAGATCGGCGAGCGTGTTCATTCCAGGCTCAAGGATAGGCAACGCACCCGGCCGATCTGCCAGCCGTTTTCGAACCGCGCGGCGGGCGGCCCGCCGGAGGAGACCGCCGAGGGCCGGCCGGGCACCCCCGCCACGGCCCTGGGGGCCTCAGTGGCGGCGCGGGGGCTGGTACTTGTATCCCACGTTCCGGACGGTGACGATCCGTCCGGCGTGCCTGCCGAGCTTGCGGCGCAGCCTGAGCACGTGCACGTCGACCGTGCGCCCGCCCTCCTCGTCGTACCGGTCCCAGACGGCCGCCATGAGCTGGCGGCGGTTGTAGACCCGGCCCGGCGCCGAGGTGAGGTAGTCGAGAAGCTCGAACTCGCGGTAGGTGAGCTCGATCTCCTCGCCGCCGCTGCGCACCACCCGCGCGGTCCGGTCCAGGACCAGGTCCTCCTCCGGGAGGGACACGGCGGAGAACTCGTGCCACGCCGGTCCTGGCGCCCGCTCCCGCGTGGCCGGCGTCCCGGCGGTGGCGGCGGACGGCGGTCCGCCCGCGATGGCGGATCCGGCGGACTCGACGGCCGCCCTGGCCGTCCTGCCCACCGCGTCGCTCGCCTCCCCGGCGGCCGGACGGGGCGTCCGGGCCGGTACGTCCAGGGACGTGTCGGCGGGCACGAGATAGCCCACGATCATCAGCGCGGCCCCGGTGCCCGGCACGGGAAGCACGCCGAGCACCGATCCCTGCCCGGGGTCCGGGGGCTCGTGGCCGTGCTCGTACCCCCGTACGCCGGAATCGATCACATTCTGGTGGGACATGTCGCTTCTCCTCGCCTGTCGCAAGAGGGCCTGTCGTGCACGGGCCTGTCGCGTACGGGATGCCTGTCTTACGGAATGGTGGTGACCACGGTCGCCGGCGGGTCGTCGACGGGTGGTCAACAGGCGGCGGCGCAGACGCGCAGCAGGTCGATGTGCCGGCGTTGGGTCAGCCCGCCCGAGGAGTTCATGAGTCAATCATGACAGCGAAATTACCCGCTGTCCAGGTAGGAATAAGGGAGATCTATCGTCCGAGGCAGGCCGGCACAGCGCAGGCAGACCCAGGGCAGGCGTACCCAGGGCATGCCGGCACAGCGCCGGCGGACACTCAGGGCAGGCGCGCGGCGCCCACTGCGGCCATCGCGGCGCCGATGATCCCGGCCTCGTTCCGCAGCTCCGCCGGCACCACGGGGGTGTCCCCCAGGTGGACGTGCGGCAGGAACTTCTCCGCCTTCTTGCTCACGCCTCCGCCGACGACGATCAGGGTGGGAGACAGCAGGTCGCGCATGTGCGCGAGGTACTCCTCGACGCGCTCGGCCCACTCGTCCCAGTCCAGGTCCTCCTCCTCGCGCACCCGGTCGGAGGCGCGGTGCTCGGCCTCCTTGCCGCGGATCTCGACATGGCCGAACTCGGTGTTGGGCACCAGATGTCCGTCCACGAACAGCGCGCTGCCGATCCCGGTGCCGAAGGTCAGCATCAGGACCACCCCGGGCCTGCCCCGCCCCGCGCCGAACGTCATCTCGGCGACCCCGGCCGCGTCGGCGTCGTTGAGGACGACCGACTGGTCGCCGAACAGGTCGGCGCCCTTCACCCCGATCCACGACTTGTCGACGTTGGCGGCCGTACGGATGACGCCGTCGAGGACCACTCCGGGGAAGGTGACGCCGATCGGGCCGGTCCAGGAGAAGTGGTCCACGATCGCCTGCACGGCCGCGGCGACGGCCCCCGGCGAGGAGGGACGCGGCGTCGGGACGCGCAGGCGCTCACGGGTGAGCGTCCCGGTGAGCGTGTCCACGGTGGCGCCCTTGATCCCCGAGCCGCCGATGTCGATGCCCAGAACTTCCATGACTTCCCTCCCGGTCCGGCTTCACGGCTACCCCGCAGGCCTGTCCTCATGCGCGGTCGCGAGTATCGCACGCCTTCACGGGCCCGGCGGGTTACGTCAGAAGAGGCCGGGTAGCCCACAAATAGGGGCAAATCACCACAAGGGGGACACCATGATCAAGACGCTTCACAAAATAGGGCTCCGCTCCAACATGATGTACGGCGCGGCGTTCGGGTCGATCGGCATGTCGATCGCCTCCTGGATCATCTCGAACAAATACGAGCAGGCGGGCATCGAACGCGCGGACCGCTGGGCGCTGTTCGTCGGCGAGTGGGCCCCGACCTTCTTCGCGATGGGCATCGCCCTGCAGCTTGAGGAGATGTCCGAGGAGAAGGGGCGCGAGACCCCCGAGTGGCAGGAGCAGAGCAGCGACATCCGCCGCCCCACCCGCGCGGGCGTCTAGCGGGCGCTCCGTGAGCGGCCCGGAGGGACCGGACGGCCCCTCCGGGCCGCCTCGCGCCCACCCGTGCTCACACGCGCCCGCCCCGGGCCGTGTCCCGGCGAAGGGCCCGTCAGGCCTCGGCCCGGAAGTGCGCCCGCGCCCATTCCTCGAAGGTCGTGAGCGGGATGCCGAAGGCCCGCGCGTACTCCGGGCGGGCGGGCTGGCCGACCGTGTCGATGTACTCGTGTGAGGTGACGCCCGCGCCCGGCATTCCCGCGGCGATCGCCTCCTCCATGGTCATGTCGGGCGCGGCCAGCTCCGTGCCCAGGACGCGGGAGAGAACCCCGGCGATCTCCGTCATCGAGAGGTAATCACTGGCCAGTTCCAGCTCGACCTCGTGGAACCGGTCCGGCTCGGCGAAGGCCGCGGCGGCCGCTGCCCCGATGTCGCCGGCCGCGACGAGGGAGAGCCGGGTGCCGGGCCGCAGCACGGTCACGATCCCGCCCTCGACGCCGCGGGGAAGCAGGTAGGCCGTCGACGGCAGGAAGTTCTCCATGAAGAACCCCGGCTTGATGATCGTCCAGCGCGTGAAGCCCGCCTTCCGCACCCGGTCCTGGGCCTCGGCCTTGGCGGTGAGGGCGGGCTCTATCGACGTCCAGCGGCCTTCGGCCCAGCCGGGGGCCTCGGTGTGCCGCCCCGCGCCCGTGACGGACGTGTGCACGAACTGCGGCACGCCCGCGGCCAGGGCGCCCTCGACCAGGTTGACGGCCTGGGCCACCTCGCCCTCGAAGTCGTAGGCGTCTCCCTTGACCGGGGGCATCTGCACCGAGAAGACGCCCCGGGCCCCCCTCGCGGCCCTGACCACGGAGTCGCGGTCGTTGAGGTCGCCGGTGACCAGTTCGGCGCCGAGCTCCTCGACCGCCCTCGCCCGGGCGGACGTGGGGTCGCGGACCAGCGCCCGGACGGGGACACCGTTCGCGAGCAGGGCGCGGGCGGTGGCGCCGCCCTGCCGTCCGGTGGCGCCGGTGACCAGAACGGGTGCGGAATCGGTGGACATGAGACCCCTCCTACAGGTGGGCTGTCACTAAACGGCGGACCCCGCCGTTTATGCTTCGGTAAGATACGGCGGACCCCGCCAGTTAGCAACCGTGAGGTGACGCGATGCCCGCCCAGCGTGCGGACGCCCGGCGCAACTACGGCCTCCTGCTCGCCGTGGCCAAGGAGGAGATCGCCGCGCACGGTCCCGACGCCTCCCTGGAGCGGATCGCGCGCGTCGCGGGGGTCGGGTCCGCCACGTTGCGCCGGCACTTTCCCAGCCGTCACGCCCTGCTGGAGGCGGTCTTCCGCGAACGGGTCGAGACTCTGTGCGCCCGCGCCCGCGAGCTGACCGGCGGGTCCGACACCCGGGCCGCGCTGCTGGAGTGGCTGAGCGCCGTCGTCGCGGACGCCGCGACCATCCGGGGGCTGGCCACCGCGCTGACCCTCGACCCCGCGATCGACACCGGCGCGGCGCACGAGTACTGCTGCTCGGCGCAGCTCACCGAGGCGGGCGAGCCACTGGTGCGCCGCGCCGCGGACGACGGCGCGCTGGCGCCGGGCGTGACCATCGCCGACCTGCTCACCCTGATCACCGGCATCGCCCTGGCCACGGAGCACCGTCCGGACGCCGCCGCCGAGGCGGACCGGCTGCTCGGCCTGGCCGTGGCGGGAGTCAGCCCCAGCCGGCGGTGAGCGGAGGGAGTGCCGCCCGGACTCCGGCGGCTCCGCCAGGCTCGGCGCGCGTGACACCGGACCCCGCCGCCGTCGCGCACTGGCTGCGCATGCGGCCCGCCCGCGCGGGCGGCACCCGCGTCCTGGCCGTCGAGGGACGTTCGGGTGCGGGCAAGTCGACGCTGGCCGCCGCCGTGGCCGCGGCGCTCGTCGCGCCGGTCGTCCGCATGGACGACCTGTACGACGGCTGGGACGGCCTGCAGGCCGGGGTGGACGCCCTGATGGAGTGGGTGCTGCGACCGCTCGGCCTCGGCCGCCCGGCACGCTGGCGGCGCTACGACTGGGCACGTGGCGAGTACGCGGAATGGCACGAGATCGCCGGGGCGGACACCCTTGTGATCGAGGGCGTGGGCTGCGGCGCCCGCGAGGCCGGGCCGTACCTCGGCGGGCTGGTGTGGCTGGAGGCCGGCGAGGAGGTCCGCCGGGCGCGGGCGCTCGCCCGTGACGGCGAGACGTACGCGCCCCACTGGCGGCGCTGGGCCGAACAGGAGGAGCGGTACTACGCCCGCCACGACGTGCGTTCCCGGGCCGGCCTCGTCGTCGTCACCGGCTGAGGCGCCGCCGATCAGCCCAGGCCGGCGCGGTACTCCTCGTCGCTGACCGGCCCGTGCCAGTGGGTCTTGCCGCTCGCCGTGACGGCGAGGTGCACCAGCGTGTCGTCGGCGGCGGCGCCGTGCCAGTGCTTCTCACCCGGCTCCACGTGGACCCAGTCGCCCGGCCCGATGGGCGTGCCCCCGGTCTCGCCCCAGCGCACCACCACCCCGCGTCCCGACACCACGTACAGCGCCTGCTCACCGTCGTGGGTGTGCCAGCCCGAGCGGGCCTGCGGTTCGTAGGAGAAACGCTGGGCACGCAGGCCGTCCGGCCGCACCGCCTCCAGCGCCTCCGCCTCCCACACGCCGTCGGTGAACCTGTCCGGTCCCGGCCGGGTGGCCTTCATGTCACTCTCGCGTACGAACCTCATCGCGCACTCCCTTCACCGCGGGCCGGTCGGGCCGTTCCGGCACCGCCCGCACCCGTCTCCGCATCCTGCATCACGCGGCGGCGGCCAGCTATGGCGATTTGCCTGATTTATGCCGGGTACGTCTCTTCTGATGAGTTCTGCCGGACGGAGGTGACAGCCATGAGCGTTCCGATGCGGCGGGAGTCCCGGGGCCTCGTGCCCGACCTGTTCGACCTGCTGGAGGCGCCGCTGGCCGCGATGAGGCCGATGGCCGGCCAGCAGATGCGGCTGGAGGACTACGTCAGGAACGGCCGGTACGTGCTGCGGGCGGAACTGCCCGGCATCGACCCGGAGAAGGACGTCGAGATCAGTGTGTCGAACGGGGTTCTGACCATCCACGCCGAACGGCGCCACGAGGAGCGGCAGGGGCACCGCACCGAGTTCCGGTACGGGACCTTCACCCGGTCCGTCGTGCTGCCCCCGAACGTGGACGAGAATGACGTGAAGGCCACCTATGACCAGGGCATCCTGGAGGTGAGCGTACGGCTCGCCGAGGAGCGGGAGGAGCGCAGGCGCATCCCGATCGAGCGGCCGGAGGGACAGCGGCAGCAGGACTGACGGGCCCGGGAGCACCGGCGCCGCCCCAGAGCCCACCAGGGCCCGCCAGGGCCCGCCACCACGGCCCGCCCGACCGGGCGGGCCGACCGCGGCCGGGCCACCTGCCCAGGCCGTCAGGGCCACCTGCCCAGTCCGCCGACTGCCGGGCCTTTCGGTCACGCGCCCGGACCGTCACCCGCGCATCCGGAACGGTAGGGACACGGCTCAGCGGGCCGGCCGTACGACGGCGACGGGACAGCCGGCGTGGTTCAGGACGCCCCTGCTGACCGAGCCGAGCATCACCGACCCCAGCGCTCCCCGCCCGCGCGAGCCGACCACGAGCAGGTCGGCGACGCGTGACGCCTGGATGAGCGCGTCGACGGGGTGGCCGTAGACGACCTCCTCGTGCACCGCCACCTCCGGATACCCGCGGCGCGGGCCCGCCAGTTTCTCCGCCGTCACGCGCCTGCGGGCCTCGCGCACCTCCTCGACGTCATAGGTGATCTCGGGGGCGAGCGGGTGGGCGGGAAGCCGCCACGCGTGCACCGCCCGCAGGCCGCAGCCGTGCAGCCTCGCCTGCTCGAAGGCGTACGCCAGCGCCGGATCGCACTCGGGCGAGTCGTCCACCCCCACGACGACCTCACCGCGGCCTCCGGACCACCCGGGCCGTACGACGACGACCGGGCAGGGAGCGTGCCCGGCGACGTGGAAGCTGACCGACCCGACGACGATGCCGGCGAAGCCGCCGAGCCCTCTGCCGCCGAGGACGATCTCGACGGCCTCCTCCCCCTTGTCCCGCAGCTCGCGGGCGGGGACGCCTTCGACGATCTCCGCGCTGATCCGCACGTCCGGCCGGTGTTCGCGTACCACGGCCTCGGCGGCGGCGAGCGCCCGCTCGGCGTGCCGGGTCAGCGGGTCACCGCCCGAGGTGGGGAACTTCGGTATCCCGTACGCCCAGTGGTCCACGACCGAGACGAGGCGGAGCGGGCAGCCGCGGCGGGCGGCGTCGTCGGCGGCCCACCGCACGGCGGCCGTCGCGGCGGGCGAGCCGTCGGTGCCGACGACGATCTGGCCGGGCATGGGCGCTCCTTCCTTGACCGACCCCCCTTCGTGGCGCCACCGCCCAGGGGCGGCGTTTCGGGCCGCGCCGGTCCTCGCCGGGCCGCCTCGGTCCTCGTCGCTCCTCATGGCGGGGTGGGTGCCGGGGCCGTACGGCCCGGAGGGATGCTGGACTCCTGGGAGGTGGTCCGCATGGAGTCGAAGCGCTGGACCGTCGAGATCTTCGTGAACGAGGACGACAAGGACGACATCACCACGGCGACCGCGGTGCTCTACACGCCTTCGGGGCGGCGGCACGAGAGCGTCGGCCGGGCCCGCCGCAACCCGGCCGACAGGCCGGTGCCGGAGATCGGCGACGAACTGGCGGCCGGTCGCGCGCTGGCCGACCTGGGGTCGAAGCTGATCGGCGACGGAGCCGAGGACGTGGCCCAGCTGGCCGGGCCCGCGTACGAGTCCTACTGATACCGAGTGCCCGCCGCCGCGTCCTGCTGAGGTCCTGCTGAGGTGATTCACCCGTGGCGCCCCGGCCCCGTGCCGGGCCGGGGTCCGCCAGGTGTCGCCACCGATCTACTCACCGATCAGCCGCGGGCAGCCACGGGCACCCACCGGTCAACCACCGATCAGCCCGGCGGCGCGCATCTCCTCGGCCAGCCAGGCCAGGGCGACCTGCTCGTACGGCGCGGCGCCCATCGGCGCCCCCGTACCCGCGCCCATCGGCGCCCCTGTCCCCGCCGGTGAGCCCACAGTTGAGCCCATCGCGGGCGCGCCGTTCGCCGTCCGCGGCCCGCCGCCGGTCGTGACGTCCATCACCGGGGCCGCCTCGCCGGCCGCGCCGCGTGCGCCCTGCGCGCGGCCCTGTCCCGTCGAGCCGGTGGCGTACGACCGGGTGGCGGACGGTCCGCTGCCGCGCCTGCCGCCCGGGGAACCGGCGCCGCCGGCCCCTTCCCGCGGATCCGGGCCGGAGCCGCCGCCCTTGGCGCCCGTGCGGGGACCGCCGGGGACGAGCCCGCCCGGGAGGGACCCCCCGGACAGCGGCCCGTTCGTCGTGACGCCCGCGCCGTACGCCGTCTGGCCCGCGAGGCCGTGCTGCGCCCCCGAGCCGGCCTGCCCGGGATGACCCGGATACCCGGACCGGCCGCCCTGTCCCACGGGGGCGGGCGCGAGCAACCCGGCCTCCGTCATCTCGGCGGCGAGCCGGCCCAGCAGCGTGTCCGTCCCGGCCGGTTCGGGGGTGATCTGCGCGAGAGCGGGCGCGAGGGCGCGCAGCGCGTTCGGCATCCCGGCGCCGGTGCGGTGGAGGTCCCCGACGTTCAGCGGCACGCAACTCGACTTGATGATCTGGAAGAGGCGGTCGACCCGCCGCGCGTCCCGTCCGGCGTAGGCGGTGCGGAAGTCGCCGTGATGGGCGAGCACGAGCGCCGCCAGGCCGGCGACGTGCGGCGCGGCCATCGAGGTGCCGTCGAGGACGGCGTACGCGTCGGGCGGCACGGCCGACAGGACGGCCACGCCCGGAGCGCAGACGTCGATCTCGGGTCCGCGGCAGGTGAAGCGGGGTGAGAAGTACCCGTCACCGGTGACGGGACCGTCGATCTCGGCCTCGTGCGCGGTGCCGGGCGGGAACGCGTCCGCCTTGCCGACGGCGGCGACGGTCAGCACGCCGGGCAGGGTGCCGGGGAACGCGACCGGTCCCCCGTCGTTGCCCGCGGCCACCACGCACGCCACCCCCGCCGCCCGGGCCTGCTCGATCTTGGCGGCCACCAGCGGGGAGTGGTGCCTGCTCGCGAGGCTCAGGTTGACCACGTCGACGCGCTGCTCGACGCAGTAGTCGAGCGCCTCGACGAGGTCGCTGAACCGCCCGCCCGGGAAGATCTTGCACGCGTGCACCTCGGCCTCGACGGCGAAGCCCACGATGCCCCGGCCGTCGTCCGCGCCCGAGATGACGGCCGCGCAGTGGGAGCCGTGGTAGGCCGCGTCTGCCCTCCATCCCTCGGGCTCGGCGTCGACCAGGTCGATCCCGGCGCGTACGCGTTCGCGCAGGTCCGGGTGGCGGACGTCGGCCCCGGAGTCGACGATGGCGATCCTGACCCCCGCGCCGCGCAGCGTGGGGGGCAGCCGGTCGAGGTTCATCGCCTGCTGGCCCCAGCCGAAGACCTGCCGGTCCGGGAAGCCGCCGAAGGTCTCGGCCAGGCGCACCGGTTCGACGAGGTTGTCCCTTGTGGTCGACAGGGCCGGGCGCTCGACGTGCACGCTCCAGTAGCCCGAGCGCGGCCGGACCGTCAGCCCGGTGATCGAGTCGGGCGTCTCTCCCGCCATCGTCACCACGGCGCGTCCGTCGGCCCCCGTGACCGCCTGGCCCGGCCAGCCGTGCCCGGTCACCAGGACGCTCGCGCCCGGCAGCGGCGTGCCGTCCGCGTCCCTGACCAGGACGGCGAACGTGCTCTCCAGGCCGGGCGGCGCCACCACCGGGGCGGGCCGCCGCCGGCGCGGTGGCCGCGGCACCTCGCTGTAGGTCAGCAGCCGGTCGCGCTCGAAGTGGAGCTGCGGATACTGGCGGCGCAGCGCCTCGACGTGCTCCGGCGTCGTCTCCGCCACGACCACGGCGGGGAACCCCGGGACCGCCGCCTCCGGGTTCCCCGCCGCCCGTCCCCGTACGCGGCGCAGCACGCGCACCTCGGGGTCGTCCTCCAGCAGCCTGCGCACCGTGTCGTCGTCGTACGCCGGCCCGGCGGCTCCCGGCGCCGCCGGGTGCGGCTGCGGCAGCGCCGCCACCATGTAGCGCCGCGGCCGGGACTCCACCGGCTGCGGCGCCTGGCGCGACGCCTGCCGCCCCCGTGGGGTCGCCGGGCGCGGCTCCTCGATTGCGTCCTTGGGCTTGTCGTTAGTGGTCACAACGTCTCGACTCTCCCCAGCTCAGACTGGTGTCACCGGTCGCGCGCACGGCGCGGCCGGCCGTTCAGGCTCTGTCATCACGGTTCGCCGGTCTCGGGACGGCGGGGGCCCGGACCGGCCGCCGACCGGTCCGGGCCACCGAGGTGATCACGTCACAGCAGTGGAACCATGGGCCGTCCGGGGGCGACGACGCCGAGCGCGTACTGGATCTGCGCCAGGCACGCCTCGTACCGCCCGGCCCGGTACAGCTGCACCGCCTGCACCAGCAGCGGGATGACCCCCGCGACCTGGGGCGCCTGCGGGATCGACGTCTGCAGCCATTCGTACAGCTGCTGGAGCGTCACGGCGCAGTGCGCCTGCAACTGCGCCGCCGGCGCCGGCTGCCCCGCCGTCACTCCCGTGGCCGGGGGCGTCGGCGAGCCCATCCCGGGACCCATCCCGGGGCCCATGCCGGGACCCATTCCGGGGACACCCGTCCCGGGACCCATCGACTCCACGGTGTTCCTCCGCTCAGAGTCCGGCACCGGCCGGCACCGGGACCTGCTGGGCGGCCTGCTGGTGGAGCTGGCCGTACCCCTGGCTCAGCGGGTTCAGCGACTGCATCGTCAGAGGGACCTGCTGCCCGTACGCCGCCTGGACGTGCTGGGGCAGGACCGACTGGACGCCGAGCTGCGGGATCTGCTGGCCGGGCTGCTGGGCGTACGCCTGGGCCGCGTAGGGCTGGGAGTACGCCTGGGCGGCGTACGCCTGCGCGTACGGCTGGGCGTAGGCGGCCTGCGGGATCTGCAGGGCCTGGGCCTGGATGGCCTGCAGCGCCTGCAGCACCTGAGGCGGCAGCGCCTGCTGCTGAAGCTGCTGCTGGATCTGGGCCTGGATCTGCTGCTGCACCTGCTGCTGGATCTGGGCCTGAATCTGCTGCTGCACCAGCTGCTGGTAGAGCACGCTCTCCAGCATCTGGCGGGCCGCGGGCGCGCCGTGGCGGACGGCGTGCCTGGCGACCTTGGTCCAGAAGGTCACCGGGCTCACCAGGTGCTCCTGGGGGAGGATCTGCTCCTCCTGCTGGATCATCGCCAGGGGCGACACCTGCTGCTGCAGCCCCGGAATCTGCTGGGCGAGCTGCAGCGGCGTGATCTGGTGCTGGGAGCCGTAGCCCAGCGTGGTCGCCATGGACGCGGGGTGCATAGCTGTGAACGTCATAGTCACTCCTTCGGAGCCAGTAGGTCCGGCCCATCGCCGATGTGATTACATCGCGTGACGGATCAGTCTCACAACGTTATGAGCGTAATGACTGGCTAAGGGCGTCTTGGCGTTCGGCTCCCGCCGGGACCTGGTGACGTGGACGGCCCCGCCGGGTCATACTCCGGCTTGGAGGTGCCGAGGTGACGCGGAGGACCGAGCGACGACCGTGGTTGACCGGATCGTTCCTCGACCGGCTCCCGGAGGCCGCGCGCGACGAACTCCTTCGTCTCGGCTCTCCGGCGACGTTCCCCGGCAGGCATGTCCTCGTCCGCGAGGGCGACCCGGGCAGCGCGGTGTACCTGCTGCTCGACGCGTTGGTGAAGGTCACGGCTCTCGCCGAGAACGGGTCCCGGACGCTGCTGTCGATCCGGGCGGCCGGCGACGTCGTCGGCGAGACGGCCGCCTTCGAGGACTGCCCGCGCACGGCGACGGTGACGACCTGCCGACGGTCACTCGTCTGCGTCGTGAAAGGGCCGGTCTTCACGGCTCATCTCGCCCGCGCTCCCGAGGTCGCGGCCGCCCTCAACCGGGTCACGATCGACCGGCTGCGCTTCGCCAACCGCCGGCGTCTCGACTTCGCGGGGTACGAGGCCGACGTCTGCCTGGCCCGCATCCTGGTCGACCTGGCCGTGCGGCACGGAAGACCCCACCGTGCGGGCGTCGACGTCGGTGTGCCCGTCACCCAGGCCGAACTGGGGGAACTGGTCGGGATCAGGGAACGCACGGTGCAGAAGGCGATGCACGACCTGTCCGCCCGCGGTCTCGTGCTGCAGCGCCATCGCGGCGTGGTCGTCCGCGACATGGCAGGCCTCACGGCGTTCGCCGGCCTGAGCCCTGGCCGGCCCGCGCCTCCGGCCGTCCGGCTGGAAGCCGCGCCGACCCGGGTTCCGGATCCGTCGCCGCCGGGTGGCGCCGGTCAGCCGTAGAGACCTCCGAGCGCCAGCCACAGCAGGGTGGCGGCGAGCATGAGCGCCGTCCACGGCAGTGCCCGCCCCACCCTGCGGTGCTTGTCGCGGCTCAGCTCGGCGAGCCTGCCCGCCAGCAGCCAGGCCTCCCGTTCCTGCTGCGTCGCGTCCGCCTGCGGCGACGGCCCGGGCTCGCCGCCCGCCAGGCCGAACCTGTTCGGACCCGCCGGCCCGCCGAGCCTGGGCCGCAGTCCCTGAACGAGGTGGTAGCCCGCGACGAAGAACCCCGCCGCGTAGAGCGCGAGAAGGACCACGGCGACGACGCCGAGCAGCGCCGGCCTGCCGGGTGCCCGGAGAGCGGCGAGCACTCCGATCTGCGTGGCCGCCACCGCCGCCGCGCCGAGATGCACGGTGGTCACCGTGGCCACCTTGGCATCGGCGTGCTGCACGTAGCCCTGGAAGGCGCCGACAGCCGTCAGCGCCACCTGGAGCGCCTCGTTCGGCGTGAGCCGGTTCCTGCGCCCGTACATCGGCATCCCCTCCGTCGTTTCTCCCATTGAAGAGCCGGCGAGGAGGCGTACGGCCGCATCGATGCGGCTTCCCGCGAAACTCCGGCGGACGGCCGGGCCCGCGTGTCCGGCCGTGCCCGCGTGCTCAGCCGGGCCCGCGTGCTCAGCCCTCGCGAGGAACGACGTGGCCGAAGCGGAACAGGTTCGCCGGGTCGTAGACGTCCCGCAGCTTCGCCAGCCGCCGCAGCGTCTCCGCGGGCCAGGCCCGGGAGAGCTCCTCGGGCGCCAGCGCGCCGCCGTGGAAGTTGATCTGCGTGCCGCCGGTGGCCCAGGGCGCGGCGGCCTCGGTCACCGCCCGTACGGCGGCGGGGACGGCGGTCTCCATCAGCTCGGGCACCGGCGCGCCGATGGCCAGCAGCGAGAAGGCGGCGTCGCGCCCGCCCACGGCGTTCGGCTCCCTGGGCTCACGGGCGAGCGCCCCGCCGAGCTGGCGGATCTCGACGACGGCGAGCGGCGCGGGCACGGCCGGCCCGGCCGCCGCCAGCAGCGCCTCCACGGTCTCCGCGGTCAGCTCCCGCAGGAGCACCCCCCGCTCCGCGACCGGCATCGGCCCGGCCGGGTCCTGGTGGATGGCGTCGATCGCCGCGTACGGCAGGGGGCCGACGGCCTGGAACACGGGCTCGGCCACGGCCCGCATGGGCGCGAGCAGGTCCTCGGCCTCCTGCCCCTCCCCCACGTGCGCGACCCGCAGGTGGACGACGAACCTGCCGCTGAGCTGCGGCGGCAGCTCGGGCAGCGGGGGCAGGCGCAGCAGCGCGACCGAGGTCGTGGTGGCCTCGGGCAGCGTGCCGGCCCAGGTGCGGTAGGCGTGCAGGACCCGCCCGGCGTCCTCGGCCGCGTAGAACAGGCCGCCGCCGTAGAGGTGGGTGAGCGGCAGCAGGTCCACGGTGATCGAGGTGACGACGCCGAATCCGGCCTTGCCGCCGCGCAGCGCCCAGAAGAGGTCGGGCTCGCTCCCGGGGCCGGCGGTGCGGACGACGCCGTCGCCGGTCACGACGGTGATCTCCCGCACGTGGTCGGCGGCGAAGCCGAAGGTCCGCGCGATCGGCCCGATGCCGCCGCCGAGCGTGAAGCCCACCACGCCGACGCCGGTCGCCGAGCCGCACAGCGGGGCCAGCCCGTACGGCGCGGCGGCGGCGATCACCTCGCCCCAGGTGCAGCCCGCCGCGATCACGGCGGTGCGGGCGGAGGCGTCCACCACGATCTCCCGCATCGCGCGGGTGCTGATCAGCAGCGCGCCGTCGGCCGCCTGCACGGCTCCGTGGCCGGTCGACTGGACCGCCACCGGCAGTCCGTGCGCGGCGGCGAGCCGTACGGCCGCGGCCACGTCGGCGGCGCCCTCCGCCGCCACGATCACCGCGGGCCGGTGCCACACGGCGAGGTTGAACCCCGCGGCCTCCTCGGCGTACCCGTCCTGCCCCGGGACCAGGACCCGCCCGGTGACCTGCCCGCGGAGCGCGTCCTCGATGGTGCTGTACATGTCCGTCCTCGATGTCGCTGTGGTTGACGGTCACAGTTGTCGCAGCCACCGCTTGGGATGTTCTTGCGCAGCCCGCGCCGCCGGGCGACGGGACGGACCAAGCGAACTCCTAGAGACGTCCAAGAGACCCCGCGCACGCTGGGGCGATGTCGTCGCCAACGAACGAGCGGCCGCCGCGTCCCCACGAGCCGTACGCCGGCGAGCCGTACGCCGACGAGCCGGAGGGCCGTCCGCCGCCCAGCACGCTGCTGCTGCGCGAGGTGGCCGCGCACGCGGGCGCGCCGGGCGCCGAGATCCTCGGCCCGGCGCTGCCGCTCGCCCTGCGGGAGGTCCCGCCCGCCCGCTGCCGCCTCTACGTGCTGGCCGACCTCGCCGACCCGGCCGCCGCCGCGCCCCTGGCCGCCGCGCTGCTGGAGACGGCGGAGCCCTCGCGCGCCCGGTCCGGCGGGGGCGACGCGGCGGGCTGCGGACGGTGGGCCCTGTTGCGCGCCCTCACCGTCGCCCCGCCGGACCGAGGTCACGCACGCGGCGGGGGCCTCGTCCGCCGCCTGCTCGACCGCCTGCTCGACGACCTGCTCATGGAACTGCGCGCGGACGGGATCCGGTCCGTCGTCTTCCGCGCCGTTCCCGGCGCCATCCCCGGCGACGGCACCGGGAACGGAACCGGGGGCGCCGCGGTGCGCGCCCTCCTGGAGGACGCCGGTTTCACCGAGCGGACCGGCCCCCCGTTCGCTGGCGAGAATCACCGGACATCTGAGTATGATGAGCCAGAAATCCGACTTAGGGCCGTATGGCTTGTTCGGGAGTTGTGATGCGGACAAGCATCGACGGCGGGCGATTACCGGCGCCTCGCCCGGCCCGGGCCGACCGGCGGAACTCCGCCCTGGACTTCCGCCTTCTCGGCACGGTCGAGGTCGCCGACGCCGCCGGAACGGTCCTCGACCTCGGCCCGCGCAAGCAACGCGCCGTGCTGGCGCTGCTGCTGCTGAACGCCCCCCACGTCGTGCCGCTCGACCAGCTCATCGACCGGCTGTGGAGCGACGAGCCGCCCTCCAGCGCCACGGGAACGCTCCAGGCGTACATCTCGCACCTGCGCAGGACGCTCGAACCCCTGCGCAGCCCGCGCTCGCCCGCCCAGGTGCTGCGCACGAGGGAACCCGGCTACCTGCTCGACGTGCAGCCGGACCAGATCGACGCCGAGCGGTTCACCCGGGCCGCCGAGGCCGCGCACGCCGCCCTCGGCGCCGGCCGTCCCGAGGAGGCCGACCGGATCCTCCGGCCCGCGCTGGCCCTGTGGCGCGGCGAGCCGCTGGCCGACCTCGCCGACGAGCCGTTCGCCCGGTCCACGATCTCCCGGCTGACCGAGACGCGCCTCTCCGCGCTGACCGTACGGGCGGAGGCGTGGCTCGCGCTGGGACGGGCGGCCGAGGTGACGGTCGAGGCCGAGCGCCTGCTGGAGCGGGACCCCTACCGCGAGGGCCTGTGGGCGCTGCTCATGCGTGCCCTGTACCGGGAACGCCGCCAGGCCGAGGCGCTGGCGGCCTACCAGCGCTGCCGTACGCTGCTCGACGACGAACTGGGGCTCGACCCGAGCCCGGAGCTGCGGCGGCTGGAGCAGGCCATCCTGCACCAGGACGAGTCGCCGGCGGGCCCGTGGCCGCCCGCCGCCGCGCCGGCGCGGCCCGCCGGGCTCGCGCCGGACCCGCCGGTCTCCCCGGACAGGGACGGCACCGCGCCCGGCGCCCCGGGCACCGTGGACGCCGTGGACAGCGCGGACGCGTCCGCGCAGGCCTCCGGAACGCCGGGCCTCGTGGGGCGGGAGCCGTACCTGCGGCGGATCGCCGAGCGGCTCGACGACCTGCGCCGGGGCGTCGGCGGGGTGTTCCTGGTCAGCGGGGAGTCCGGCATCGGCAAGACCCGCCTCGCGGAGGCCGCCGCGGCGATGGCGGCCGGACGCGGAGCCGTGGTCGCCTGGAGCAGGTGCGTCGAGGGAAGCGGCGCTCCCGCCTTCTGGCCCTGGATCCAGGCCCTGCACGCCCTTGAGACGGACGGCGACCTCGCCCGCCTCGCCCACCGCCTGTCGGACGGCGACAGGGCAGACGACAGGACAGGAGACCGGACGGACGACCGGACGGACACGGCCGACCCGGACACCGCCCGGTTCCTGCTGCACGACGCCGTGGCGCGGGCGCTGGCGCGGCGGGCCGGCGCCACGCCGGTCCTGGTCGTGGTGGAGGACCTCCACTGGGCCGACGCGGCGTCGCTGAAGCTGCTCACCTTTCTCGGCGCCGACCTGCACCGCCTCCCGCTGCTGGTGCTCGCGACCGTACGGCCCGAGCCCGCGACGGGCAGGCAGGCGCTGACCGAGGCGCTCGGCGAGCTGACCCGCCAGCGCGGCACCGAGCGGATGAGCGTCGCGCCGTTCACCCCCGAGCAGATCACCGACTACCTGCGGGAGGCGGGCCGGGACGGGTCCGGGCCCGAGCTCGCCCGCGCGCTGCACGACAGGACCGGCGGGAACCCGTTCTTCCTCGGCGAGCTGTTGCGCCTGCTGACCAGCACCCACACCGGCGGCCGGGTCGGCGCGGCGGACGTGCTGGAGACCGCCGTGCCCGACGGCGTACGCGACGTGATCAACCAGCGGGTGTCGCGGCTGCCGGAGGACTCCCAGACCCTGCTGCGCGCCGCCGCCGTCATCGGCCGGGACGTCGACGCCGACGTGCTGGAGACCGCGACCGGCATCGGCGGTTCCCGGGTGATGATGCTGCTCGAACCCGCCGTCGCGACCGGGCTGCTGGTCGAGGTGGACGGCGGCTGGGACTACCGCTTCTCGCACGCCCTGGTGCAGGAGGCGCTGTACTCGGGGCTCAGCCGGAGGCAGCGCGCCCAGCTGCACGGCCGCGTCGGCGAGGCGATCGAGAGCCTGCGGTGGGGCGAGGCCGCCTCGCGGCTGCCCGCGCTGGCCCACCACTTCGCGCTGGCCGCCCGGGTCGGGTACGCCGGCAAGGCGGTCGCCTACGCCGTGGAGGCGGCCGGGCAGGCGGCGGCGCGGCTCGCCTACGACGAGGCCGTCCTCTACTGGGAGCAGGCGCTCGACGCCTGCGCCGCCGGGCCCCCGGCCACCCGGTGCTCGCTGCTGATCGGCCTGGGCAGGGCCCGGCGGGTGACCGGCGACGTGGACGGCGCGCGGAGCGCGCTCGACGAGGCCGTGACGCTCGCCACCGCCCTCGGCGACGACGCGGCGGTCATCGAGGCGGCCACGGTCTTCGGCGGCGTCACGCTGTGGAACTGGCGCTCGTACGGCGTCGTGGACGAGCGCATGGTGACCGTGCTGGAGGACCAGCTCTCCCGGCTGGATCCGGACGCCGCCGCCACCCGGGCGGAGCTGCTCGGCACGCTCGCCGTCGAGCTGTACTACGGCGAGCGGCGCGGCGAGGGCCGCCGGCACGCCCTGGAGGCGGTGGAGCTGGCCCGCCGTACGGGTGACACCCGGTTGCTGGCGCGCACGCTGAACAACTTCGTCATCGCTGCCTGGACGCCCGAGAACGAGGAGGAACGCTACCGCGCGGCGGAGGAGATACTGGGCCTTCCCGGCCTCCCCCGGGCCACCGAGATCATCGCCCGCCTGCACCGCATGCCCAGGTTCCTGAAGGCGGGCCTGCTCGCCGACTACGACGCGGAGCTGGCCCGCTGCCTGCGGCTCACCGCCGAAGTGCGGATGCCGGAGATCGAGACACAGGTCTCGTACGCCGCGGCCGGGCGAGCGTTGCTGGCGGGCGACTGGGCGGAGGCGAAGCGCCTCGCCGACCTCAGCACCGGGAGCTACCGTCGCACCAGCCTCTGGGGGCCGGACGTCCTGAAGCGGATCAACTCGTTCTTCGTGGAATGGGGCCAGGGCCGGGGCGGTGGCCTCCTCGCCGAGCTCGTCGACTCCGCGGCCGACGAGTCCAACATGATCGCACGCCCCACGGCCGTGCTCGCGGCGGTCGAGGCGGGGGACCACGACCTGGCCCACCGGCTGATCGACCGCTGGGGAACCGTGGCGCCACAGGACTGGACGTGGCAGTTCGTCGCCTGGCAGTGGGGTCTGGTCGCCGCGCGGCTCGGCCGTCCCGACCCCCACGCCATGCTCGCGGAGCTGCGGCCCATCGCCCACGAGCTGGTGATCATGGGCACCGGCTGCGTCGCCTGGGGGACACTCCACGACGTGGTCGCCGAGCTGCTGCACCGGACCGGCGACGCCTCCGCCGCGCTGGCGCACGCCGAGGCGGCGCGCGATGCCCATCGCCGGCTCGGCCTGCCCCATCTCGTCCGCCGCAGCGAGGCCCTCGTACGGGAGATCTCGGGCGGCTGATCCCGGCTGACTCTCCAGCTCGGCGCCCGTCGCGGACGGGGTGCGGCTGCGGAACGCTCGCAACTGCGCCGGGCACGCTGTTGTCGAGGTGCTGCGACGGCTTTTCCGAGGCATGGTGGTGCCATGAGCCAGGAACAGGCCGGTCCCGGTCCCCGGCACGAGCACGGCCATGGGCACGGGCACGGGCACGAGCACGAGCGCGGTCGTAGTCCCGGACATGGTCACGGTCCTGGGCACGCTCACGAGCACAGGCAGGACGGCGGGCACGAGGCCGGGCACGGGCACGGGCACGGGCACGGTGGGGGCGGGTTGCGGGGGCGGGTCGCGCACCTGCTGCGGCCGCACTCGCACGAGGCCGCGGACAAGGTCGACCCGGCGATGGAGTCCTCCGCCCGGGGCATGCGGGCGCTGTGGGTGTCGCTGGCCGGTCTGGGGGCGACGACGCTGGTCCAGGCGGTGGTCGTGGTGCTGTCGGGGTCGGTGGCGCTGCTCGGCGACACGCTGCACAACGCGGCCGACGCCCTGACCGCGGTGCCGCTCGGGATCGCGTTCCTGCTCGGCCGCCGCCCGCCGACCCGCCGCTACACGTACGGCTACGGGCGGGCCGAGGATCTCGCGGGCGTGGCCATCGTCCTGACGATCGCCGCCTCCTCGGCCGCCGCGGCGTACGCCGCGATCGTCCGGCTCCTGGAGCCGCGGGAGGTCACCCACCTCGGGGCCGTCGCGGCGGCGGCCCTGGTGGGCTTCGCCGGCAACGAACTGGTCGCCCGTCACCGCATCCGGGTCGGCCGGGAGATCGGCTCGGCGGCGCTCGTCGCCGACGGCCTGCACGCCCGCACCGACGGTCTCACCTCGCTGGCCGTGCTGGCCGGGGCGGGCGGGGCCGCGCTCGGCTGGACCTGGGCCGACCCCGCCGTGGGACTGCTCATCACGGTCGCGATCCTGACGGTCCTGCGGCAGGCCGCGCGGGAGGTGTACCGGCGGCTGATGGACGCCGTCGACCCCGCTCTCGTGGACCTCGCCGAGGCGACCCTCCGTGGCACGCCGGGCGTGCTGGGCACCGGCCAGGTGCGGCTGCGCTGGATCGGGCACCGGCTGAGGGCCGAGTGCGAGGTGATCGTCGACGCGGGGGCGACCGTGGTGGAGGCCCACCGGATCGCGGTCGAGGCGGAGCACAACCTGATCCACGCCGTGCCCCGCCTGACCGCCGCGATCGTGCACCCCGATCCGCTGCCCGGTGACGGCGTGGACCACCACGCCGTCCTCGACGGCCACCACCGGGACCAGCGGCAGGACCAGCGCCGGGATCACCCCCAGGATCACCGCCGGACCCACCGGCACGAGAACCGGCGCGACCACCGGCAGGATCGCCGTCACGACCACCACCCGGCAGGCCGGCCCGGCTGACCCGCCGGAGGCGGCCGAAGGGTCAGAACCAGCCGCGGTGGCGGGCCATGGACGCCAGGCCGTCGCGCAGCGCCTGCTCCACCGCGCCCGGATGGTCGCCGTACCCGACCCGGAACCGGTTGTAGACGTCGTGACTCGAGGTGAGGAAGCCGCCCCTCTTGTCGGCCTCCAGGATCACGTCCATCGAGTGCGGCCCGGCGATGAAGGTCAGCTCGAGCTCGCTGAAGTGGCGCCGCCACTCGGAGCCCGCGTGATACTCGATCTCCTGGTAGAACGGCATGGACGAGCCCCGGATCGTCCCGCGTTCCAGGTCGGCCCGCTTGAAGTGGAAGCCCATGCGCATGAGCGCCCCCAGCAGGTGGTCCTGCGCGGGCAACGGGGCGACGTGCAGCGGGTCGAGGTCGCCCTTGTCGAGCGCGCCCGCGAGCGCGAGCTCGGTGGCCACGCCGAGACGCATGCCGGGCAGCGGACGCCCGCCGATCGCGCTGACCGGCGTCTCCCAGGGCACCGGGATCGCGAAGGGCAGCGTGCGCGCCTCTCCCGCCCGCAGGTCGAACGGCCCGGACACCGGCGCCCGCAGGAAGCTGTACGTGACGTGGTGTTCCTCGTCGCCGCGCTCGACCTCCACCACGGCGGTGAAGTCGACGGTGATCCCCTCCACCTTGTGGTCGGAGGAACCACCCCGGAAACGGACCTCGCCGTACAGGGTCTCCCCCGGGCGCACGTGCGGGTCACGCAGCACCGTGTCGACCTCGACCCCGGATCCCAGCGCGGCCATCAGCTTACGGAACACCGATCACTCCCTTCGTACGCGTACATCGCTCGGAACGACCCGTTCCCCCGCCGGGTTCCCGCCGGCGGTGTCCGTTCCGGGCCGTCCCGTTCGTCGTACGGTCAGGATGGGATGACGGCCCGAGGAGGACGGATGAAGTACGTGCTGCTGATCTGCGGCGACGAGTCGGCGGCGGAACACGCCGCCGACGGCTGCGGCGGGTGGTCGGAGACGATGCTGGAGCGCGGCGTGCTCCGGGGAGGGGCGGGGCTGCGCCCGCCGGACGACGCCACCACGCTGCGGGTGCGCGGCGGCGAGGTGCTGCTGTCTGACGGGCCGTTCGCCGAGACCAAGGAGCAGATCGGCGGGTTCTGCCTGATCGAGTGCGCCGACCTCGACGAGGCGATCGAGGTCGCAGCCGCCCACCCCGCCGCGGCGTACGGGACGATCGAGATCCGCCCGCTCGTGTCGCCGTGAGGCGTTCCCCGAGATGAGACCCAGAGCAACCCCGCCGAGAACCACCGCGCTCGAATCCACGACGGCCGGCGCCGCGCCGTCCCCGGTCGAGGCCGCCGTCGCCGAGGCGTTCCGGGAGGAGTGGGGGCAGCTCGTGGCGACGCTCATCCGCCGGACCGGCGACTGGGACCTGGCCGAGGAGTGCGTGCAGGACGCGTTCGCCCTGGCCCTGCGCGCCTGGCGGCGCGACGGCGTGCCACGCCGGCCCGGGGCGTGGCTGACCACCGCCGCGCGCAACCGGGCCGTGGACCGGCTGCGCCGCGAGGCGGCCGGCGCCGCCAAACTGCGGGAGGTCGCGAGCGCGATGCGGGAGGACGGCGTGCCGTACGGACCGGAGCCCGGCGACGAGCCGGACGTGCCCGACGACCGGCTGCGGCTGATCTTCACCTGCTGCCACCCGGCGCTCGCGCCGGAGGCCCGGGTGGCGCTGACCCTGCGGACCCTCGCCGGGCTCACCACCGCCGAGATCGCCCACGCGTTCCTGGTCGGGGAGCAGGCGATGGCCAAGCGCCTGGCCCGGGCCAAGCAGAAGATCCGGCACGCGGCGATCCCCTACCGGGTGCCGCCGGCGCATCTGCTGCCCGAGCGCCTCCCGGCGGTGCTCGCCGTGCTGTACCTGCTGTTCAACGAGGGCTACTCGGCGACGTCCGGCGCCGGACTGATGCGGCCGGACCTCGCCGCCGAGGCGATCCGGCTGGCCCGGGTGCTGGTGCGGCTGATGCCGGACGAGCCGGAGGCGGCGGGCCTGCTCGCGCTCATGCTGCTGCACCACGCCCGCCGCGCCGCCCGCCTGGACGGGGCCGGCGACCTGGTGGTCCTGGAGGAGCAGGACCGCACCCTGTGGGACGCCGCACGGATCGCCGAGGGCGTCGCCCTCCTTGACGGCGCGCTGCGGCGGGGCCGCCCCGGCCCCTACCAGGTGCAGGCCGCCATCGCCGCCTGTCACGCCACCGCCGCCCGCCCGGAGGACACCGACTGGGCCCAGATCTCCGTCCTGTACGCGCGGCTCGCGGGCCTGGTCCCGTCCCCCGTCGTGGAGCTCAACCGGGCGGTGGCGGTGGGGATGTCGGCCGGTCCCGCCGCCGGTCTGGCGTTGCTCGACGCGTTGCGGGAGTCGGGGGCGCTGGCCGGTTACCACCTGCTGCCCGCCGCCCGGGCCGACCTGCTGCGCCGTCTCGGCCGTACGGCCGAGGCGGGCGACGCCTACCGGGAGGCGATGGGCCTGGCCCCGACCGGCGCGGAACGCCGCCATCTCGCCCGCCGCCTCGCGGCCCTGGAGTAGGTGTCCGTCCGGGCCGTTCCCGTTCGTCGGCAGGACGTACAGGTGGACGACCGGAAGGACGGCGGACAGATGGGAACGGACATACGGCGGCTGATCGCGGCCGAGCGCCGCGAGCTGGCGGACCTGCTGAGCGAGCTGCCGCCGCGGGCGTGGGACGCGCCATCGCTGTGCGCGGGCTGGCGGGTCCGGGAGGTGGTGGCGCACCTGACCCTGCCCTACCGCCACTCGGGGCCGCGCGTGCTGGCCGGCCTGGTCGCGGCCCGGGGCAACTTCGACCGGCTGGCCGACCGGCTCGCCCGCCGCGACACGGCCTCGCTGACCGCGGAGGAGCTAAGCGCGTGCCTGCGGGACAACGCCGAGCACCCGTGGCGGCCCCCGGGCGGCGGCTTCGAGGGCGCGCTGTCGCACGACGTGATCCACGGGATGGACATCACGGTGGCTCTGGGGATCGACCGGCGGGTTCCCGCCGAACGGCTGCGTGTGCTGCTCGACGGCGCGCTGTCGCCGAGGGCCCGCCGTTACTTCGGCGTCGATCTCGACGGGATCGAACTGCGGGCCGACGACGTGGACTGGTCGTTCGGGTCCGGCGTCCCGCTCACCGGCGCGGCGCAGGACCTGGTCCTGGTGCTGTCCGGCCGCAGGCTGCCGGAAGGACGGCTGCGCGGCGAGCCCAGCGCCCGTTTCACCCGCCGAGCGGTCTGATCACCGGTTCTCGCCGGGGTGACGGTGCAGGTGGGCGAGGCGGTCCTGGAGCCTCTCGTGCCGGAACCGGTACACCGGCCCCACCTGGCGGAGCAGGCCGACCCGATGGGCGTCCTCCAGGAGGGTCATCAGCCGGAGCGGGACGCGGCGCCGGGCGCGGAGCATGGCGACGGCCACCAGGTAGGTCGAGCTGGCGCCGGTGAACCCGAAGGTCAGCGTGAACACGACGCCGCCGGCGAGGCCGAAGGCGATCCCGGCCTCGGCTCCGCGCAGCAGCCCGGAGAACCCGTCCACGAGCGTGCCGGCGACGCCGAAGGCGAGGCCGAGCGCCGTGCCGAACGTGAGGGACCTGCCGTACACGAGCCGGAGGTCCCGCCGGAGCGTGGTCACCGGGCCCTGCGGCCGGTCGTTCGTCAGGGGGGTCGTCACCCACTTGTTCAGCCCGAGGGTGACGCCGCCGATGGCTCCCACGACGAGCCCGTAGAGGACCAGGCCGCCGACCTCGGAGGACATGCCCGCGACCCGCCACAGGGCGAACGCCGCGACCATGCCGACCGGGAGCACCGTCACCAGCCCGAGCGCAAGCTGCCCGGCGAGGCCGGTGACGTTGCCCCGCCAGCGCAGGTTCGCGTACGCCGGCTCCAGCGAGTAGCCCTTGAGGCGCTCCAGGATGATCCCGCCGGTCAGCCCGCCCACGAGGCCGCCCACCGGTCCCCCGGCGAGGCCGAACAGCAGGGCGTCCCGCAGGCTGCCCGCGTGCGGGCTGCGCAATGCCACGACGGCGTCGCTGACCAGTCCCACGGTCGTCCCGACCGTCAGGCCGACGGAAACGCCGCCGATCAGGATGCTCGTACGCCGCGGCACCGACCGGTGGAGGTGCCACCAGCGGAAGTCCCTGCTGCCGGTCTCGGACATGTGGTGCGCGACGAAGGCCAGCCGGCCGCGGGCCTCCTCCGGGTCCCACGACCGCTGAGGGCGGAACGGATGGTCGTGTTCGTGCCGCTCGTCGGGGTCGTCGTCCGGCGGGGCGGCCGAGAACGTCGCCTGGACGAGGTTGTCGAGCAGGTGCTCGGTGACGGCGTCCGCCGTGTCGAAGCGTCCGGAGTCGCACAGCGGCGCCGGGTTGGCGCGGGTCTCGATGTAGACCTTGTAGAGCAGCCACACGACCAGCGGCGTGGAGAGCGCCTCGGCCAGCGGGCCGTCCGGCTCGCTCTTCAGCGCGGCCAGCAGCTCCGCCCAGCCGGCTCGCTGGCCGGGCGCGAGCCGGTCGAGGAGATAGGAGATGACGTCGGCGCTCTTCACCGGCCTGGGCTCGATGACGGCCGCGCCGGCCAGCGGCGCGCCACCGCCCCCGTTCACGGCGGCCAGGTACTCCGACGTACGGCAGGTGAGGATGAGCGCCTCGACGGCCGAGGCGTCGTTCAGGGCGTCGACCACCTTGGAACGCACCGGGCGCGGCAGTTCGTCGAGGCCGTCGAGGACGGGCAGGATCCGGCGGTACGTCACGAGGCCGCGCGCCGCGTCGGGGCCGAAGCCGGACGCGCGCAGCGCCGGGTAGTTCTCCCGCAGCCGCCTGGCCAGCCAGCGGTGGACGGGCTCGTCCGACGGGTCCCACCCGGACATCGACAGCAGCACGGGCACCGGGTCGCCCTCCCGGTGCTCCTTCAGCAGCTCGCTGAGCAGCAGGACGGCCAGCGTGGTCTTGCCCATGCCGACCTCGCCGATGATCACGAGCCGGCGCCGCGCGAGCTTGCGGAACCGTCCGGCCATCTCGGGCATCCGGTCGGTGCGCCCGTCGAACCGCACCCTGCCGAGGCCGAACCAGGAGCGCAGCAGCCGCGCCCCGTCGATCCGCTCGTCCTGGTCCATCACGTCGAGACCGGAGATCTTCCAGCGGACGGGCAGCCGGGCGGGCTGGTCGAGCTCACGCATGACGATCTCCTCGCGCCACTGCTCCCGCACCAGCACCCGCAGCGTCCGCTCGGCGCGGTCGATCTGCTCGATCGTGCTCGTCCCGCCCGGCTGCCGCTGCCGCCAGCTGCTGATCAAGGGCGGGACCAGGGCGAACACGGCGAGGGCCACGCTCGCGAGCTGGGCCCAGTTGGCCGCGGCGTCGGAGTCGGAGAGTTTCGTCAGGCCGTAGCCGAGGCCGCCGACGGCGACCAGCCCCGCGGAGGGAAGGGCGACGCGCCGCCACCCGGCCGGGACTCTCATGCGCTCATCGTGACAGTGGGTGCACTTTCTGGCGATAGCGCGATGCGCATTCCGACTGTTGTCTGCACCTTTCAGACAGCCTGGGCCTTTCCAAGCACAAGCGATACTGTGCACTGGATCATGAGACCCCTCCGGCGGGAGCGTGGAGGCTCTCGGAGAGGGTCCTCCACCCCGCGCACTCCCTGGAGGCCGCCCATGTCGTCGCGCCCCGCCTTCGACCCCTCCGGCTTCGACCCCTCCGCCTTCGACCCCGACCCGTTGATCAGGAAGCACCGCACCGCGGACGCCACGCTGACCGTGACCGCGCAGGGCGCGCCGCTGGCCGGTCGGGAGGTGGTCGTCGCGCAGCGGCGGCACAGGTTCCTCTTCGGCTGCACCGGCGGCGACTTCATCCCGCTGGCGAACGGCGAGGCCCCCGCGCCGGACCAGCCGCCCGCCACCGGCTCCCAGGCAGTCGCCGACCTGTGGCTCGACGTCTTCAACTTCGCCACGCTGCCCTTCTACTGGGGGTGGTTCGAGCCCGAACGCGGCCGTCCGGACACCGAGCGGACACTCACCGCCGCGCGGTGGTTCGCCGACCGGGGGTGCGGGGTGAAGGGCCACCCGCTGGCCTGGCACACCGAGACGGCCGGCTGGCTGATGGACCTGCCGAACGCCGAGATCGCCAAGGCGCAGGCGGACCGCATCCGGCGCGAGGTGACCGAGTTCGCCGGCGTGATCGACATGTGGGACGTCGTCAACGAGGTCGTGATCATGCCGATCTTCGACAAGTACGACAACGGCATCACCCGGATCTGCCGGGAGATGGGCCGCATCCCGTTGGTCCGGATGGTCTTCGACGCGGCCCGCGAGGCCAACCCGCGCGCCACGCTCCTGCTCAACGACTTCGACATGTCCGCGGCGTACGAGTGCCTGATCGAGGGCGTGCTGGAGGCGGGCGTCGAGATCGACGTGCTCGGCCTGCAGAGCCACATGCACCAGGGCTACTGGGGCGAGGAGAAGACGCTCGCGACCATCGACCGCTTCGCGCGGTACGGCCTGCCCATCCACTTCACCGAGACGACGATCGTCTCCGGCCACATCATGCCCGAGGAGATCGTCGACCTGAACGACTACCAGATCCCCGAGTGGCCGACGACCCCCGAGGGGGAGGCCCGCCAGGCCGACGAGGTCGTGCGCCACTACAAGACGCTGCTGTCGCACCCGTCGGTCGAGGCGATGACCTACTGGGGGCTGTCGGACGGCGGCTGGCTCGGCGCGCCGGGCGGCTTCGTCCGGGTCGACGGCACGCCCAAGCCGTCGTACGAGGCGCTGCGCTCGCTCGTCAAGGGCGAGTGGTGGCTGCCGCCCACGACGATGGTCACCGACGACGACGGCCGGGTGCGCTTCACCGGCTTCCTCGGCGAGTACGAGGTGTCGGCCGGCGGGCGGACGGCCGTGTTCTCCCTGGACGAGCCGGGCGAGGCCGCGGTAGGTGCGGAGATCTGACGTCTCCCGCGCATCCTGTGACCCTGAGCGCCGCTCCCCGCCCACGGGGGGCGGCGCTCCGCCGTCCGGATGACGAATGCCTGCGGCGCCGCCGGAACACACGGCGAAAAGGCCCGCCGCAGGAAGCTGCAATGGGGAACTCCTTGACGCGGATTCGTGTCCCGACTTTGGATATTTACTGTCGCTGACAACCACCGTTCCCCCCGGAGGCGCAAATCTCCAGCCGGACCATGTCCACGTCACTCGCCGGAGCAGGAAACCCCACGCCTCGGAAGGAAAGGCGATGACGGGAATCGACGATTTCCTGAACAGGCAGGGCCGGGCGGACGACGTCGCCCACGCCCGCAAACTCATCGACACTTTCGAAATCGAATACATCTATGTGCAGTACGTGACGGTGACGGGCAGAGTGGTCGGCAAGGGCATGCCGGCCGCGCACTGGGAGCGGGTGGCCGAGCGCGGAGTGCAACTCGTCTACGGCTCGACCGCGAACGTCTCGGCCGGACGGACCGGACGCTATCTCGGTTACGGTCCGGAGGCCTCGGAACTGGTCGCCGTCCCCGAACCCGACACCTTCGCGCGGCTCCCCTGGGACGGCCGGGTGGCGAGGGTCTTCGCCAGGCTCTTCCGCAACCGGGAGGAGGAGCACGAGCCGGGCGCCCCGCTGACGTCCGACTGCCGGGGCAACCTGGCCCGGATGACGGCCGGCTTCGCGGACCGGCACGGGCTCGAACTGCGGATCGGGACCGAGCCGGAGATGATGTGGCTGCGCCGCGACGGTGCGGAACTGGTGGGCGCCTCGAAGCCCTACTGCTACCACATCGACCAGTTCGAGGAACTGCGCGACGTGATGCTCAGGGTGCTGCGGTACGCGCGGGAGATGGGCCTGGACATGATCCAGGGTGACCACGAGGACGCGCCGGGGCAGCTGGAGCTCAACTTCGCCTTCGACGAGCCGCTCCGCAACGCGGACAGGCTGATCACCTACCGCCAGATCTGCCGGCAGGTGGCCCGCGAGTTCGATCTCGTCGCGTGTTTCATGACCAAGCCATTCATGGGACTGTCGGCGTCCGGCTGTCATCACAACTTCTCGCTCTGGAGCGGTGGCGAGGACGCTCCGATGGCCGACGCTCCGGACGCCGCCGGGAGGAACGTCGCCGCCTATCGCCGAGGCGGCCGCAACCTCTTCCCGCGCGCGGACGGCGGCGGCCTGAGCGAGGAGGCGCTGCACTCGGTCGGCGGGGTTCTCGCGCATCTCCCGGCCCTGACCGCGCTCGCCGCGTCCACGGTCAACTCCTACCGCCGCATGTGGGACAGCGGGCTGTGGGCGCCCTTCACCCGTGGGTGGGGACACCAGAACCGGACGTGCGCTCTGCGGGTGTCCGCGCCGGACCGGATCGAGTACCGGGCCGCCGACTCGATGGTGAATCCGTACCTGATGGCGGCCGGGCTGCTCGCCGCCGTCGGCGACGGCCTCCGTTCCAAGCTGCCCGCGGGCGAGCCGACCACCGCGAACACCTACGAGTCGGACGCCGCCCGAGCCGACCGGCTGCCGATGAACCTCGGCGAGGCGCTGGCCGCGCTCCACGACGACGCGCTCGTCCGCTCCGCGCTCCACGGCGACCTCTACTCGGTGTTCCGTGACCACAAGCAGGACGAATGGGAGCGCTTCCTGGCGACGACCACCTCCTGGGACTTCGACGCCTACCTCGACTACGTGCCATGACTCGCGGGTCCCCGATGGGACTCACCGGAACCGCGGCCCGCCACAGCGAATGAGGACGACAGATGGCAACGAGCACCGAACTCTTCGGCCCACTCTCCCCCGATCGTTTCGTCGACGATCCGGTCATCCTGCTCCCCGGCCGTGCCGCCGCGTTCCGGGGAAGCCTGGGAGCAGGACTGCACGAGCTCTGCGAGGACTTCGAGGATCTGCCCGACGATCTCTGGCTCAAGACCGACTACGTCTTCCGGCAGCGCCGGTTCAGCCTGTTCAAGGTGGACACCGCCGGGCACCGCGTGGAGCGGCTCGAGGAAAGGCCGTTCTTCCAGAGCGTCGACCTGAATCCGTACGCGGGCGGGATGGAGCGGAGGTTCGCCCCGCTCGCCGAGCGCACGGCCGCCAACCCCTTTCTCCACCGGCTCATGTGGGACGTCCTCGCCGTGCTGCCGCCCGAGCGGGTGTCGGCGGCCAAGGAGTGGGAGATCGGCGTCCACCTGATGCGCATCCTGGCCCGCCCCGGCCAGCCGGGCTATCCGGCCCCGGAGGGGATGCATCACGACGGGCACGCGTTCACCTCGATCACACTCGTCGATCGGAGGTCGGTCGAGGGCGGGTGCAGCATGTTCGCCGACCTCGACGGCCGCGTCTACCGGACGCTGGAGCTCGAGACGCCGGGCGACACCGTCGTCTTCGAAGATCCGCGCTGTCTGCACGACGTGACGCCGGTGACCGTGGCCGAGGGGGACGACCTGGCGGTCCGGGACGTCTGCGGATTCTCGCTGAACCCCCTGTGACCCGGCACTCCTCCACGCCGGCATGCCGGTGAAACGACCGTGAACTCCTCAAGGAGAGTCCCTGATGTCGCACGCCTCGGCGGGTCCGCTTTCCTCAGACGAAGCCGCCGGCATCCACATCCTGGCCGACCTGATCGGTGCCAGCAGACTCGACGACCCCGAGCACGTCGAGAAGGTGCTCCGCGAATGCGTGACGGCCGCGGGCGCGTCCCTGCTCTACGTCTACGTGCACCACTTCGACCGTGGCGAAGGGGTGTCCGGGGTCGCCGTACTGGCCGAATCGCACATCAGCATCCACAGCTGGCCGGAATACCGGTTCGCCGCCATCGACATCTTCATGTGCGGTTCCGCCCAGCCCGACAAGGCGCTTCCCGTCCTCGACGCGGGTTTCCGGCCCACGGAAATGGTCACCCGCAGGTTCGAGCGCGGGAAGGGCGGCCTGCAGGGCGAGATCTTCGAATCACTCGACCTTCTTAAATAGGCCCCGGGACTCCCGGACGTATTTCGAGAGGTGTGCTCTCTGATGCCCAGTTCCGTATCGTCGGCACAGCGCAGCCTTATGCGGCACGTATATGAGGAGATCTGGATCGGCGAGCTCTGGAACCGCGGAGATCCCGCGGGCGGCCGGGCACTCGCGGAGCATTTCGTCGACCACCGGCCGATCGACGCCTTCCCGAACACCAAGGAGGGCCACATCGCCATGGCCCTGGACTGGCACCAGGCCTTTCCCGACTACCGGTTCCTGATCGAGGACGTGATCGTGGAGGGCGACAGGCTGGTGGCCCGGTACGTCTCCTGCGGCACCCACCTGGGGGTGCTGTCCGGGATCCCCGGGACCGGTCGCAAGGTTTCGCTCACCGGCATCGACATCATGCGGTTCGACGGCGAACACCTCGCCGAGTGGTGGCACAACGAGGACATGTTCGGCATGATGCAGCAGATCACGGACTGAGCGATGGCGGCCCTCGACAGATCCTTCTTCGAAGCCCTGGACCAGGCCGACCCGCTGTCGTCGTTCCGCGCCAGGTTCGATCTGCCCGGCGATCGCGTCTTCCTCAACGGGAACTCGCTGGGCGCGCCTCCCAAGAGCACGTGGAACCGGCTCTCCGGACTCGTCGGGCAGGACTGGCGCGACGACATGAACTCCGGCTGGTGGAAGCACGGCTGGCTCGACCTGCCCCGTACGGTGGGAGACCGCATCGGACGGCTCGTCGGCGCCGGGCCCGGGCAGGTCGTGGTGGGCGAGTCCACCTCGGTCAACCTCTTCAAGCTGCTCTGCGGCGCGTTGCGGAGCAGCACCCGGCGGACCGTCCTCACCGATTCCGGCAACTTCCCGAGCGACCTCTACATAGCGGACGGAATCGCCGCCCATGTCCACCCGGACGCCCGGGTGCGCCGGGTCCCCGCCCCGGATCTCCTCGACGCGCTGGACGACGACGTCGCCGTGGTCATGCTGAGCCACGCCGACTACCGGACGGCCGAGATCCTGCCGATGAAGGAGATCGACGAGCGGGCGCACGCCGCGGGCGCCCTGGTCCTGTGGGACCTGTCGCACAGCGCGGGCGTGGTGCCGCTGGCCCTGGACGCCGACGGTGCGGACCTGGCGGTCGGGTGCGGATACAAGTACCTCAACGGCGGACCGGGCGCGCCCGGCTACATGTACGTCGCCTCGCGGCTGCTCCCCGGATTCGAGCAGCCCATCACCGGCTGGCTCGGCCACGCGGATCCGTTCGCCTTCGAAGCGGAGTACCGCCCCGACCCCGGCGTCGGACGCCTGACCACGGGCTGTCCCCCGCTGCTCAGCCTGGTCGCGCTCGACGAGGGTGTCGCGCTGGCCTGCGAGGCCGATCCCGGCATGGTGCGGGCCAAGTCGACCGCGCTCACCGGCTGGCTCATCGAGCTGACGACCGGGCGGCTGGGCCCGCTCTCGGTCGAGGTGCCGACCCCCGCCGACCCCGCCCGCCGGGGCGGACACGTCGCGCTCCGGCACCCGGCCGCGGAGCGGCTCGCGCGGGGCCTCGCGGCCCATGGAATCGCGGTGGAGTTCCGGTCGCCCGAACTCCTGCGTCTGGCCCCGTCTCCGTTGTTCAATCGCTATGTCGATGTATGGGACGCTGTCGCGGTCCTGGAGCGGCTCCTGACGAGCGAGCACCGCTCCCTGACGTACGGAGCCGCCGGCGGGTGACCGGACGCGTGCCGACGGGGCTCGCGGCCGAGCCGCCGGCCGAGGGATGGAGGAGACGGATGCGACCGGGCGGGCTGGCAGGCAGGCTTTACGGATCCCCGGTTCCGCTTCTCTGTCTCGCCGTGCTCGGCTGGTCGGGCAACTTCATCGTCGGGAGGCTCGTCCACGACTCGGTCCCGCCGGCGACCCTGGCCTTCCTGCGCTGGCTGACGGCGTTCGTCGTCCTCCTCCCGTTCGGATGGCGGAAGCTGCGGCAGGATCGGCGGATCCTCGTCCGGCACTGGGTGACGGTGCTGGCGCTGTCGATCTTCGGCGTCGCCGCGTACAACACCCTCATCTACACCGGGCTGCAGACGACCACGGCGATCAACGCGCTGCTGATGCAGTCGGTCATGCCGCTACTGATCGTGGTGTTCGCGTTCGCGTTGTTCCGCGAGCGGCCGGGCGTGGCCCAGGTGGCAGGGCTCGTCGTCTCCCTGGCCGGGGTCTGGCTCGTGGTCACCCAGGGCAGCCCGCTGGGGTCCGTTGGCCTGCGGCTGCGGGCGGGCGACGGATGGATCTTCGTGGCCGTGGTGAGCTACGCCCTCTACACCGCCCTGCTGCGCCGCAGGCCCCAGGTGAACCCGGTGAGCCTCCTGACGGCCACGTTCGGCCTCGGCGCTCTCATGCTGGCGCCCCTGGCCGTGGCCGAAGCCGCCGGCGGGCACGTCGTCCACGTCACCGCGGGGGCCGTCGCCGCCGTCGCCTACGTGGCTCTGATCCCCTCGATTCTTTCCTACTTCTGTTACAACCGCGGAGTCGAGCTCGTCGGCGGGGCGCGGGCGGGGCAGTTCCTCCATCTGATGCCGGTCTTCGGAGCGGTGCTGGCCTTCTTCGCCCTCGGGGAGCGCATCCACGCCTTCCACGTGGCGGGCGCCGCGCTGATCGCGGCGGGCATCGCGGTGGCGGCCGTCCGTCGCGCCGGCGACCGCCTCACCGCCGCCGGGAAGAGTCCCCGGCCAGTCCCGTCCGAGCCGCGTACACCCCCGCCTGGAAGCGACTCCTGGCGCCGAGCACCTTCATGATCCGTGCGACGTGCGCCCGGCAGGTACGCAGGGAGATCCCGAGCTTGCGGGAGACCACCTCGTCCTTCTCACCCTGGGCCAGCAGCCGGACGATGTCCCGCGCGAGGTCGCTCTCGATGAACTCGTCCGCCTCGCCCCCCTCCCCCGCCGCGGCGACGGGCCTGCCTCCCGACCAGTAGAAGCGGTGCTGCGCCCGGAAGTACTCGACCGCGGCGGGAGCCCGCGTCATGACCGCGCCGGGCTCGTCCTCGGCCAGCGCGTCCCGGGGGAAGAAGACCACGTCGTCGTAGATGACGAAACGGTGGGGCGACTGGTCGCAGCCGCGGATCTCGGCACCCAGGCCGCGGGCGGCGTCGACGTACCAGGTCAGGCGGGTGCTGGCGATCATCGAGTGCTGCCAGCAGACCTTCATCCGAGCGCCTCGCGCGACGGCGCCGAAGTCCCGCTCGGCCGAGCCGCGCAGGACGCTCTGCGAGGGGAAGCCGCAGGCGTAGACCGCCAGCACCTCGCCGGTGCACCGCTTCGCGGCGTCGGCGAGGTGCGCCTGCACGGCCTCGGCGGTGCTCAGCAGTTCGAGGCCGACGACGTCTTTCCGCGCGATCATCCGGTGGAACTCGATCGAGGATTGATCCAGGTCGAGCGTGGACACGTGAGATCGACACTCCTCAGTTGGGACGGACGGGTGCGGGTGGGTCACCACGGTCACATCGACCCCGTCACGACCGGCACCCCGGGCGAGGCCTCGCCCGGACCACGCGACGATCAGTGCCGGCCCGGCAGCGTGAAGGGAAGTTCGATGCCGTCGTGGGCGTGCGCGCAGAGACAGTTCCTCTCGGTGGGCAGCGCCCGCACGACCTCGCGCAGGAGACCCCGCAGCCGCTCGATGTTGGCCGAGAAGACACGGAAGACCTCCGCCTGGCTCACCGCGCTCTCCGCGTCGATGCCGGCGTCGAAGTCGGTGACGAGCGCGACGGGCGTGTAGCACAGCGCGAGCTCCCTGGCGAGGACGGCTTCCGGGTGGCCGGTCATGTTGACCAGGGACCACCCCTGCCGGGCGTACCACTGGGACTCCGTGCGGGTGGAGAAACGCGGCCCCTCGACGACGACCATGGCGCCGCCGTCGACGATCTCGCCCCAGGACTCGGTGGCCGTCTTCACCACGATGCCGCGGCCGACCGGGCAGTACGGATCCGCAAACGGCACGTGTACGGCACCGGTGTCGAAGTAGGTCTGGGCCCGGCCGCTGGTGCGGTCGACGAGTCCGTCGGGGACGACGAGCGTGCCGGGGCCGTGCTCCGGCCGGAGCGAGCCGACCGCGCAGGGCGCGAGGACCTGCCGGACCCCGAGCGACCGCAGCGCCCACATGTTCGCGCGGTAGTTGATGCGATGCGGAGGATGCTCGTGGCCACGGCCGTGGCGCGGGAGAAAGGCCACCATTCGTCCGCCGACCCTGCCGACGGCGACCGCGTCGGAGGGCTCGCCGTACGGGGTCGTCAGCCGGAACTCCTGGGGGTCCTCGATGAAGGAGTAGAAGCCGCTGCCGCCGATGACGGCGATCTCCGCGACGGGAGCCTCGCCGGAGCCCCGCGCAGTGGTGTGGTCAACCATGATCACCTTTCCAAGGGTGTCGTCGGACGCGGCCCGAGGGTGGGAGGGGATGCGGCCGCCGTCGCGGGGAGGGGAGGGCGCGGCTACCAGGCCGCCGCCTCCGCCACCTCGTGGAAGCCGGTCACCTGGACGTGCCCCGGTGCCGGGGCCGCCCCCTCCTCGGGACGGAGAACCTGTGCCGTCCGCCAGCCCGCCCGCCGGGCGGCGTCCAGTTCGTCCGGCGTGTCGGAGAGGAACAGCGTCCGCGGGCCGGGAACGCCGATGGCGGCCGTGATGGCGGCGTAGGAGGCCGCCTCTCGCTTGGGGCCGGCGTTGCGGATGTCGAAGTACCCCGAGAGGCACTGGGAGAGATCGCCGTACGGGGTATGGCGGAACCACAGGCGCTGCGCCAGCACGGACCCCGAGGAGTACACGTACAGCCGGCGCCCGTGCGCGTGCCAGTCCCGCAGGGCGTGGGGCACGTCCGGGTAGAGGTGCGAGGTCAGTTCCCCGGAGGTGAATCCGGCCTCCCAGATGAGCCCCTGCAGGGTCTTGAGCGGAGCCGCCTTGACGTCCGCGTCGATCCAGCCGCGAAGGATGGCGGCGACCTCGCTGAGGGACGCGCCCGGACGACCGGCCACGGCGCGAACCTCCTCGACGATCGCGGCGACGCCGGGGTCCGGTCTCCGGATCCACTCGGGGACGCGCCTGCGGGAGTAGGGGAAGAGCTGGGTGTGGACATGGGAGCCGGAACTCGTGGTTCCTTCGATGTCCACCACGATGGCGTCGCTCACGGGACCGGCGCGAGCAGCTCGTCGAGATAGGGGATACGGGTGGCGATCGGGTTCCCCGTGAATTCGGCGAGCCAGCCGTCCTCCTCCTGGAAGAACCGGATGGCGCAGAAATGCGGCGCCCGGCCCATGTCGAACCAGTGCCGGGTGCCCGCCGGCACTCCCAGCAGGTCTCCGGCCTCGCAGACCACCGCGTACACCCGGTCGTCCAGGTGGAGATAGAAGCAGCCGCGCCCTTCGACGAAGAAGCGCACCTCGTCCTCGGCGTGGGCGTGCTCGCTGAGGAACTTCTCCCTCGCCTGGGCGATCTCCGCCTCCCGGGACGCGTCCGCCTCTCCGGGGTGCATGCGCACCACGTCCACCAGCCGGTAGCCGTTCTCCGCGCTGAGCCGGTCGACGTCGGCGCGGTAGGCCTCCAGCACCTCGTCCTGGCCCGCGGTGGAGGACAGCCGGGCGGCGGCGGCCCACTGCTCGAATCGGATTCCCAGAGGTGCCAGTCGCCGGGCGATCTCGCTCTGATCCCTGGTCCGGGAGAGGGGACGGCCGTCTTCGGCGAAGACGCGGAGCATGGTCATGGAGTCTCCTGAATCGTTGTAGCCATGGAGTTCAGATACCGGAGCCGGCACAGTGCCTCCAGGCATTCCAGCCGGTCACGGGCGCTGTCCAGGTCGGGCCCCCAGGCGGTCGCCCCGTGATGGGCGATCAGCAGCACGGTGGGGAATCCCGGCGGCAGGCCGGTGAAGTGCGTTTCGATGTCCTCGCCGATCCGGGCGACCCGAGGCCAGTTGGGGAACACCGGGACCGCCACCTCGGCCGGATCACGGACCCCGAACCCCTTGATGAGCTCGAAGTCGCGGAAGCGGATGAGGGGAATCTCCGCCTCCGTATCGCTCTCCCACGCATGGGCCGCGGCGACGGTGGCGTAGGGCGGGTGCGCGTGCACGACCGCGCCGCAATCGCCGAAGAGGCGTAACAGCGCCATGTGGATCGCGGTCTCCGCCGAGGGCCGGGGCGCGTCCGGCCTGACCGGCGCCCCCGTCGCGATGCGGACCTCCACCGTGTCGGCCGCCGTGAGCCTGCCCTTGCCGCGGCCACTGGCCGTTATCAGCGCATGGCCGGCCTCGTGTGACAGGCGCGTGGACAGATTGCCCGCCGTCCCCTCCATCCAGCCTCGCGCGTACAGTTCACGGGCCGTCTCCGCCAGGGACCGGGCGGCGACGTCGTGGTCCACGTTCGTGATCACTGGGCACCTCCCACCGTGTGCACCGCGAAGACCTGCGACGGGTAGAGTCGCCGCCGCCCGGCCAGCGCGGCGATCTCCAGTACGACTCCGTGCCCGCAGACCCGCCCCCCGCCGGCCGTGACCAGCTTCTCCGCGGCGGCCAGGGTCCCCCCGGTGGCCAGCACGTCGTCCACGACGAGCACCCGCGCGTCCGGAGGGATCCGATCGCGCTGTATCTGCAGAGTGTCGGTCCCGTACTCCAGGTCGTAGGAGACGGTGTGCAGGGGGCCGGGGAGTTTGCCGGGCTTGCGGCACAGCGTCAGCGGTTTCGCCGACGCCTGTGCCACCGCCGTGCCGAGCAGGAATCCGCGCGCCTCGACGGCGAGAACGTGATCGAAGCGCCCCCTGTACGCGCCGGCCAGAGCATGCGCCAGGTCCCGCACCAACCGGGGCTGCGCGTAGACGCCCGACAGGTCCTGGAAGCGGACTCCGGGGAAGGGGAAGTCGGCGACCTCCCGGGTCTGTGCCGCCACCCGCTCCGCCAGGGAATCCCGGTCGCCGTCTGCCTGGGGGCGTATCACCCGCCGTTCCGTGACTATGGCGGTGATCAGCTCCGCGGGTGTGACGTCGAACGCGGGGTTGAACACCGCGGAGCGGGCGGGGGCCACCTGGACCCCGCCGAAGCCGGTCACCTCCTCGGGGCCCCGCTCCTCCAGCACGATCCCCGATCCGTCGGCCAGGGTCGGGTCACACGTGGACTCCGGCGCGACGACGATGAAGGGGACACCGTGACGGGCCGCGGCCAGGGCGAGCCCGTAGGTGCCGATCTTGTTGGCGACGTCGCCGTTCACCGCGATCCGGTCCGCCCCCACGAGCACGCAGTCGACCAGTCCCCGCGCCATGGCGGCGGCCGCGGCGGCGTCCACGCACAGCCTGTGGGGCACGCCCGCCTCGCCGAGCTCCCAGGTGGTGAGACGCGCCCCCTGGAGCAGGGGCCTGGTCTCGTCGACCAGCACCTCCTCGACCCGGCCCCGGCCGGCCAGTTCGAGAATGGCGCCGAGAGCGGTGCCGACCGCGGCGGTGGCCAGGCGGCCGGTGTTGCAGTGGGTGAGAATCCGGGCAGGGCGATCCCCCGTCAGGGAGATCACCAGATCCGCGGCCCGTCCGGCGGCCGACCGGTTGGTCGCGGCGTCCTCGTCGAGCATGGCCAACGCCTCGGCCAGAACGCCTTCCGGGCCGTCCGGGAGACGGCGCAACGCCCGGCTCACCCCCCAGCGGAGGTTGACCGCGGTGGGCCGCGCCTCGGCCAGGAGCGTGGCGTCGCGGTGGACGGCCCGCACGTCGACGGTCTTCCCGTCGGAATGCCGCCACACGGACAGCGCCACTCCCAGCGCTCCGGCCAGCCCGATCGCCGGGGCCCCGCGGATCGCGAGGGACCGGATGGCCTCCACCAGGTGCTCGACCGATTCCAGCCGCAGCAACCGGTACTCATGGGGAAGCGCGCGCTGGTCCACGGCGACCACCGCGCCGTCGTCCCAGCCGAGTGAGGTCGTCAGCCGGTTCCCGGCCATCAGATCTCCCCCTCCGCACGGACAGGGTGGATCACGGGGGCCATGCCCCGGCGCGTCGCGGGAGGGAATTCCGGAAATTCATCGTCGTACGGACGCCGACGCACGCGTTTTTCCCTCGTCATGGAACCCCCGAATACTTCGACAGCCCTGCCGCGCCACGCGGACCGAAGGGATGGGAACGAAACCGACAATCCTGACATATACCTTAATATTGAGTGTAAGGATCAGTCAACCCGGCGCTCGAAAAGCTAACGCACCACCGGAATCGTCGATGACAGCCCTATCGGGAAGGTCGCATTCCGTCACGCTTTGCCGCGAATCGCGGACTCATCCGGAAATGAAGGACTAAGAAAGACCGATATATTTCCGGTCCCGGACGGCGGCGGCGTCGGCCCATATCAGGGCCTGTCACACCTGCACCCAGCAGCCCGAAATCGCTTCAGTGGCCCCTGCGCGCGCCGGCTCTCCGCGTCGAAGCCCACGAGTTCGCACCGGCCTTTCGGGTCCGGCAGGAGGAGAAGCGCGTCGTACTGAAAGCCGAGGCGATCCCGAACAGAAGGTGATTTGCCCATGAACTCGGAACTCATATCCAGGCGGGAATGCCGAAACCATTCGATGGAGGCCCACGGCCACCGGCATTGGTGGTAGGTCGGGTACGTGGCCCGGTAGCGGCCGGGAATGATGCCGCGCTCGGGTGTGAACGCGACGACGAACGGGGCAGAGCCCGGCGACCGCCGGCCTCCCGCCGTCAGGGACGGCGCGGGGCCGATCCCGGAGCGAGGCGGCCTGCGAGGAATTCGAGCGCCGCGACGACCTCGGCGACCCGCGCCGGATCCTCCGTACCCAGAGCCGCCGCCAGGGGTCCTTCGACACCGGCCGCCCGCACGGCCTCCACCCGGTCCGAGACCTCGGGCGCCGTCCTGATCACGACCCGGCGGCGGTCGGCCGGATCGGGGGCCGTCACGACCGCCCCGGCCTCCTTCAGCCGGGCGACGGCCGCCGACACAGCGCTCTGTGGCAGTCCCGTCCGCGTCGCGATCTCCCCGACGGAGGTCTCCGGGTGGGCGCGAAGATCGGCCACGACCACCAGCACCGTCCGGAGGCTCGCGGCCTGCGTCGTTCTCGACGGGGTGATGTCCTCGACCGGCATGGCCTCTTCGCCGATCTTCATAAGGGTCCTGCCGAGCAGGAAGAGGTCGACTCCGTTCACTCTCCCACAATACATCATCCTTGATGCATCAGATTTGATGGATTATGGTGTGCGTCGAGGCCACCTGTCCTGAAGGGATGACCAGATGAGCGGCTTGCTGCGCGCGAACGGCGCGACCCTGTACTACGAGGTGCACGGCACCGGTCCCGTGCTCCTGATCTCGCAGAGCGGGGAGGGCGACGCCGATCGCACCACCGACCTGGTCCGGCACCTCGCCGGCGACCACACCGTGATCACCTACGACCGGCGCGGGCTGTCTCGCAGCGCGCTGGACGACCCGGACCGGGGGGCGAGCATGGCCGACCACGTGGACGACGTCCATCGCCTGCTCGCCGCGGTGACCGACCGGCCGGCGCACATGCTCGGATGCAGCTTCGGCGCCGTCATCGGGCTGCACCTGGCGGTCGAGCATCCGGAGCAGCTGCACACCCTGATCGCGCACGAGCCGGTCGCTCCCGGCCTCCTCCCGGCTCCCGAACGCGTCCGCCACATCCGGGAGCTGGAGGAACTACAGGACCTCTACCGCGAGCGCGGCCTCGCCGAGGCCTTCGCCGAGATCGCCGCGGCGCTGGGCATCGACCCCGTGGCCCAGGACACCGAGCCCGGGCTGACCCCGCATCCGCTGGACGACCGGAGGCGGGCCGGCTTCGACTTCTTCATCCGCAACGACTTCGGCGCCGTGGTCCGCGACACGCTCGACGTCGCCGCGCTCGGGGACACGCCGGTCCGCGTCATCCCGGCCTTCGGGCGCACCACGCCCCGGCACGTCTTCGACTACCGGTGCGCGCACGAGCTCGCCACCCTCCTCGGCGTGGAGGCGCGGGAGTTCCCCGGCGGCCACAACGGGAACACGACCCACCCCCGCGCGTACGCCACCCGGATCCTCGATCTCCTGGCCGTCTGAACGACGGGCCGCGACCGCGAGACGATGACTCCCCCGGCGTACGCGCGAGACGGCCGATCTCGGTGCGCGCGGATCAGTCCAGGTCGCCGGTCTCCTTCAGGAAGACGATGCCGTCGATCGTGCGGAGCTGGGCGGGGTCGAGGGGGAAGTAGGCGAAGTCACGCGAGACGCGCGGGCTCGGCTCGAGGAGGGTTTCGTCCAGGCGGCGGGCGTCGACGAGGGAGCGGCCCGGCGGGACCTCCGACAGCAGGCCCTCGACGGTGTCCGGGGGCGGGACGTCGCCGCCGACCGTGCCGAAGGCCGAGGCCAGGAAGGCGTACCGGTCGCCCAGGCCCACGCCCGCGATGGCCCCCGCGCTCCACCACTCCACCGGCGCGTCGCCCAGGAGCAGGAAGCTCTTGTCCCGCTGCAGGTGGCGGTTGTGCGCGAAGACCAGGGCAGGGCCGTGCCCGGCGACGGCCCGCAGGTTGGCGGCCATCATCTGGTCGCGCAGGCTCATCAGCCAGGTGAGCCGGGCCGGCGACGTGTCGGCGATCCAGTGGTGGTAGCGGAGCAGGCCGGTGGCGGTGCGTCCGTACAGGGCCGCCAGGTCCTCGTCCGGCCCGCCGAGCTGCGGCGCCTGCGCGTCGAGGAACGCCACCAGGTCGTCGGCGATCAGCCGCAGCCGCTGCGCCTCGGCGGACCGTCCGATCGACTGGGACGGATCCAGGGCGGCGGCGGGGTTCGTCCACCGGTCGTCCGGGCCGAGAAGCTCGTCCAGGGTCTCGGGGGCACAGGGGAGCAACGAGGGGTCCAGCCGCTCGGCGAGATAGCCGTACAGGCCGGTGAGCGCCTCGCGCGGGCTTGCGGCGCCGCTGATCTCCAGCGGGCCGTCGAAGCCGAAGAACCGGAGCCTCTCGTCGTGCTCCTCGTTGTACGCGCGCATCCAGCGGACGAGCTCGCGGTTGGCCGGGTAGGCGCCGAAGCCGTGGCTGAAGCCGCGTTCCATGACGTCGTCGAGACTGCCCGCGCCCGTCGCGACGTAGTCGTCCACCACCAGGCCCATGAGACAGTCGCTCTCGATGGCGAACGACCGGTAGCCCTCGTGCTCGACCAGATGCCGGAAGATGTCGTTGCGCAGTTCGAGCAACGCCTCCACCCCGTGCCTGGCCTCGCCCAGTGCGAGCAGCAGGGGTTCGGCCGGCAGCGACCGGAGGAACGCCGAGACGGCCGCGCCGTCGAGCGGCCGGGCTAGGTCATTGATGTCCATGATCTCAACGGTATCGTTGAACCATTCGTTTAGGCTTCCCCGGTGAAGTTCCCCGCTCGCCGGGGCGGAACTCTCAATCCGCGGTGTCTCCCAGGAGGCCCGCGTCGCGTACCCTCATCGCCACCTGCACGCGGTTCTCGGCGCCGAGCTTGGCGAAGATCCTGGTGACGTTCGCCTTCACGGTGGCGACGCTCATGTAGAGGCGCTCGGCGATCTCGGTGTTGGAGCTGCCCCGCGCCACCTCGACCGCGACCTCCAGTTCCCGCTCGGTCAGCCTGCCGAGTTCCGTCCGCGCCTGCGGACGGGGCGGTTCCCCTCCGGCGGTGGCCGCGGCGATCACCTGCCTGGCGACGCTCGGGGACAGCACGGGCTCGCCCCTCGCGACAGCGCGGACCGCCTCGATCATCCGGGGCGGCGGGGTGTCCTTCAGCAGGAAGCCGTCCGCGCCGAGCCGCAGCGCCCGCAGCACCATCTCGTCGGCGTCGAACGTGGTGAGCACGAGGATCCGCGGCGGCTCCGGCCAGGCTCGCAGCATCTCGGTGGTGGTCAGCCCGTCCTGGCCGGGCATCCGGATGTCCAGCAGCACGAGGTCGGGGCGCAGGTCGCGGATCACCTCCATGGCCCGCCGCCCGTCCTCCGCCTCGCCGACGATGTCCAGGTCGGGTTCTCCGCCGAGGATCAGGCGGAGGCCGGTCCGCACCATCGGGTCGTCATCCACCAGCACCAGTCGGGTCACGCTCCGCACTCTCCCATGGCAATCGGACATCGAGGATGAAACGACCATCCCGGATCGTGTGGCTGAGGGTGCCGCCGGCCATCCGGGTCCGTTCCGCCAGGCCCACCAGGCCCAGCCTGCCACCCGGCCCGGGGGACGAGCCGGGCCTGGCCGGGTTCGTCACCCGGATCCGCAGGCCCTCCCCCGGCCGGCCGCCGAGTTCCGCGGTGACCAGGCTGCCCGGCGCGTGCTTGCGCGCGTTGGTGAGGGCCTCCTGCACGATCCGGTACGCGTGCCGGCCCGTCGGCGCGGGAAGCCGGTCCCGGCCGTCGACGCTGTCGTCCACCTCCACCCGCTGACCGGCGGCGCGGACCTCGCCGAACAGCGCGTCCAGGTGGTCCAGGCCGGGCTGCGGCGCCTCCAGCTCGCCGTCGTCGCGGAGGGTGCCCAGCACCGTGCGCAGCTCGTTGAGCGACTGGTGCGCGTTCTCCTGAATGGCCAGCGCGGCCTCACGCGTCTGCTCGGGTGTGAGGTCCGTCCGGTACGCCAGTCCTCCGGCCAGCATCGCCAGCAGGGAGATCCGGTGCGCGAGCACGTCGTGCATCTCCTGCGCGATCTTGACGCGCTCCGCCAGCCGTGCCTGCTCGATCCGCTGGCGCTGCTCGCGCTCGACGGCCAGCGCCCGCTCCCGCAGCGAGAGCTCCAGGTCGCGGCGTCCGCGCAGGTAAAGGCCGAAGACCGTGAGCGCGCCGAGGATCGTCACCCCCGACACCGTGGAGACGTAGGTGGCCTGGGTGATCCCGCCTTGGACGGCGCCCGCCAGCAGGCACAGCACCGACACGACCGCGACGGGGATCGTCCGGCTCCACCGGCGATGGGTCACCAGCGACACGTACGCGACCAGCGCGGGACCGGTCGCCGTGGCGGAGACGGCGGTCAGCAGGACGGTCGCCACCGCGATCTGCCACGGCCACCGGCGCCGCCACCGCATCAGGACCAGACCGAGGACGCCCAGCCCCACGTCGGTCAGCGCCTGGGCGAGGCGGCTCCCGTCCTGCGCGACGAGCCAGGCCAGCACCACCCCGTGGAACAGCATGGGCACCACGGCGCACAGGTAGCGCAGCGCGACGCCCCTCCTGTCCAGGGGCGGCTGGTACTCCGGTCGGGCACGCACAGCCCCACAGCCTAGGGACCGCGCTGAGCTGGTGTTCGGCGACCTGGGTCGACGTGTGGGCAGCCGAAGGTATCGATTGTCAGCGCCGGCATACCGCCTCACGTCGGCCGCCGGCGGCCCCGGGTCTGATGCGGCGGCCGCCCGGCCCGCGATGAACTGGCACCGTGATCGAGTTCAGGCACGTCAGCAAGGACTACGGCAAGGTGAAGGCGCTCGACGACGTGTCCTTCACCGTCGAACCCGGGAGCGTCACCGGCTTCCTCGGCCCCAACGGCGCCGGGAAGTCGACGGCCCTGCGCATCCTGGTCGGGCTCGCCCGCCCCTCCTCGGGCACGGCGACCGTTCTGGGCCGCCCGTACGCCGAGATGGCCTGCCCGGGGCTGCGGGTGGGCACGCTGCTCGACTCCGGGGCCCGGCACCCGGGCCACACCGGCAGGGAGGTGCTGACGCTCGGCGCGGTCACCCTCGGGCTGCCGCGCGCACGGGTCGGCGAGGTGCTCGGCCTGGTGGGGCTGACCGAGCGGGAGAGCAGGCGGAGGGTCGGCGGTTACTCACTCGGCATGCGGCAGCGGCTCGGGATCGCGCACGCGCTCCTCGGCCGTCCCGAGGTGCTCGTCCTGGACGAGCCCGTCAACGGTCTCGATCCCCAGGGCATCCACTGGATGCGTCACCTGCTGCGCGACCTCGCCGGCACCGGGTGCGCGGTGCTGCTCAGCTCACACCTGCTGCACGAGGTGGAGCAGGTGGCGGACCACATCGTCGTGATCGGCCGGGGCCGCGTGCTCGCCCAGGGCACGGCCGCAGAACTCGGCCGGGGCGGCGGCCTCGAACGGACCTTCCTCGAACTGACCGCGAACACCGCCCGCACGGCGCCCCCCAAGTGACACACGGCCCGGTTACGGAGGACCACAGGATGACCACCCGCACGCACCGCCCCGAAGGCCCGCACGCAACGGCCGCGGAGGACGGCGCGACGACCGAGGACCTGCCCATCCCCTTTCGCAGGCTGCTGCGGGCCGAGACCCGCAAGCTCGCCGACACCCGCAGCGGAAAGGTCGTCGCGGTGCTCCTGGTCGCGCTGGTGGTCGCGTCCGTCGCCGCACGCGCCACCGTGGCCGGCCCGGAACCGCAGCGGCTGATCTTCACCGCCGGGATCGCCCTCGGCACCCTGCTCCCGGTGCTCGGCATCCTCACGATGACCGGCGAGTGGACGCACCGCACCGCGTTGACCACCTTCGCGCTCGAACCACGGCGTCATCGCGTCCTCGCGGCCAAGTGCGTGCCGCCCCTGGCCGCGACCGTGCTGCTCTCGCTGCTGGCCATGCTGGTCGCGGTGCCGGTGATGGCCGTCGCGGCGGGCGCCCGGAACACTCCCGCCGTCTGGGACGTCGACCCCGCCGCGCTGCTCGGCTGGACCGGGGCGAACGTCCTGGTGACCGCGACGGGGCTCGCCCTCGGCGCCCTGCTCCTGAACGCGCCGAGCGCGATCGTGATCTGCCTGACGGCTCCGATGCTCTGGAGCGCGGCCGCCCGGCTCGGCCCGGGCGGCGCGGCCCTCGCCGGATGGCTCGATCTCGGCACCACGTCCGCGCCCCTGATGACCGGCGACCTGACCTGGAGCGACGGCGCGCGGCTCGCGGCGTCGGCCACCCTGTGGATCGTCGTCCCGATGACCGCCGGTCTGATCCGCGTGCTCCGCAAGGAGGTGATCTGACCGGCGGCCTTCCCGCGGCGGCCCGGCCGGCGCCCGTGGCCGTGGCGGGGCGGGGGCGGCATGGCGCGGCGCTGCCGTCAGGGCCCGTCGAAATCGAGACGGAGCCTCGAAACGTAGGCACCGGGCACCGGGCCTCCACCGGTGACGACCGGAAAGTCCGCCGCGTCCTCCTCGTCCTCGTGGCCGTCAGGGCCCCGCTCCCCCGCGCCGATCAGGGACCTGGTCAGCGCCTCGCGCTCGCCCAGCATCTCCTCCAGCGCCCGCCCGACGTGCTCGTCCGTGAGCACGGGTGTCCCGTCCCCGGCGCGCAGCGCGGACAGCACGGCCCGGCGCAGCAGTTCCTTGAAGAACGACGCGGTGGCGCCCTCGGTCCTCGCGACGACCGGTTCCAGGTCGGCCTCCAGCCGCAGGTCACGCGCGTACAGGCGCAGCAGGGCGGCCCGGCCGGCCGCGTCGGGCCGGGGAATCTCCACGGCCAGGTCAACCCTGCCCGGACGGTCGGCCAGCGCCCGCTCCAGCACATCCGCGCGGTTCGTGGTGAGCACGAACGTGATGTCCGCGTCCGCCCCCACGCCGTCCATGGCGTCCAGCAGGGCGAACAGCAGCGGGTTGCCGTCCTCGGTGAAGGAGCGGTCGCGGGCCACCAGGTCCACGTCCTCCAGCACGACGATCGCCGGTTGCAGCCGCCGGGCGAGACCGGCCGCCTGCGCGACGAAGCGGATCGCGGCGCCCGTCATCACGATGACCGTGCAGCCGGTCATCCGGCCCATGAGGTAGCGGACCGTGTGCGTCTTGCCGGTGCCGGGCGGGCCGTGCAGCAGCAGGCCGCGCTTCAGGTGCTGCCCGTGCGCGCGCAGCCGGTCGGCCTGCTCGCCGATGCCGACGATGTGCCGTTCGATCGTGCCGAGCACGCCTTCGGGCAGGATCACCTGCTCGGCGTCGAGGTCCGGCCGGGGCAGGAAGGTGACAAGGTCGTTGCCCCGGTGCTCGCTCCACTGGAACGACAGGACCTGCCCCTGGTAGACGTCGTCGGCGCGCATGAGCCGCTCGACCTCGTCGCGGGTGGCGGTCGCGCTCGCCCGGTCGGGGGCGAGCACGACGAGCCGGCACTCCGGCGCGCCGTGCTCGTGGGGGCCCCGCAGGCTCAGCACGACCGGAACGCCCTCCGGAGACCGGGTCAGGACCAGGCCGAGCGAGACGACCTCCGTAGTCCGGTCGGGCCCGGTCGCCGCCGTCGCGTAGTCGACCGCACCCGGCTCGAACCGCTCCCAGCCGCGGGCGGCGCTGACGAGCATGTCGACGAGTTCGGTGTGCTCGCGCCCCTGGCCGGTCACGCCTGCCCACTCGGCGCCGGGGCTGTACGCCGCCAGGTACGCGTCCGTGCCGCGCTGCAGGTTGACGTGTTCCCAGCTGGGGAAGCTCTCTGCGACGTTCACGACGCGCCGCAGGTCGCACCCGAGGTGCCCGGTGACCCGCGCCACGAGCTCGGGAGTTTCCCGGCCCTCGTCGATGCTCCGGCGGGCCTCGTGGAGAAGGTCGCTCAGCGCCCGAGCCAGGTTCTCGGCGTCGGTGAGATCCATGCCGTCCACAGTGGCAGGCTTCGCGGCGCTTCGCCCGTGATTATCCTCTCGGTGTCAGGCTGGCGCCCGGAGTCTGGAGGCCTCCGAGAAGCGCGGCCGTACGCTCGGCCTCGGCGGCGAGGAGGTTCTCCGGCACCGGTTCGAAGAGCTCCACGACCGGCCGCCCCTCCTTGGCCTCCCAGACCCCGGCCACCCGGCCCCGGTACACGACGACGGGCGAGATCCATCCGGCCGCGCGGCTCACCCTGGGACGCACGGCCTTCGGCAGGAGAGGTTCCAGGTCGCGCGGGGCTCCCAGGATGAACTGGTCGAAGCCGGGCAGCAGACGCACCTCCTCGGACGGGGGGCACGCCAGCAGGTCGTCCAGGTGCTCGGCCGGCAGCACGGCGGGCACGCCGTCCACCTCGACCTCCGCGAGTTCGTCGCGCAGCCGGTGGAACCAGCCGCGCAGGACCGCCTTCGGCGTGGTGCCGCGTAGCAGCCACGCGTCGAACATCGCCGGCGTGGCCGGGCCGTGCGCGCCGAGGAACGCGCGGAGCAGGCGCGGTCCCCCCTCGTCCGCCGGCAGCGGCGCACCCCCGCCGTCCGGCAGCCAGCCCGCCGGGGTGGTGAAGGTGACCCTGGCGTCGCGCGGCGGCCCGTAGCAGAGCTCGCCCAGGAAGCTGAGCGGCTTGAGCAGCGCGCCCCAGCCGGACGTGAGCGCCTCCCTCAGGTGCGGCTCCCCCGTCGCGTCGACGACCGCCCCTACGAGTTCCTCCCGGGTCAGCACCCGGCCCGACAGGACGCGTGGCACGGCCTCCACGACCGCCTCGATCTCCCGGGCGGACACCCCGTGGCCGCGCTGCCAGGAGGCCTTCTCCCAGAACCGGTGCGTCCCGAGGGCGGCACGGTAGGCGGGGAACTCGTCCGCCGGCAGCAGATGAAGCGTGCCGCGCATCGTCCAGGTCTTGACCAGCGTCCGGTCACGCCACAGTGCGTCCTCGATCTCGCCGGGAGCCGGGTTCCGCTGCCGCACGGCGACCGCCAGCGCCGCCGACGAGGCGACCTGCGCCTGCACCCCGCACAGCCGCCGGACGACGGCCACCGCGTCGCCGCCGCTCACGGGCTCGACGTACTGCCGCCTCAGCCTCCAGGCGAGCACCCGCGCCCAGGTCGTCTCAGGAATCACGCCACCCTTCTACACCCTGGGTACGACAGGGCGCCTCCGCTCCCGGCCGTACGACCACCGGATCATCGGCGACGGGTGGGTGAGCACGTCCGGTGGTTCGCGATGACGGAACTACTGCGGCGATGCCTTGATCCCAAAGGGGAAAACTGGGGACACTTCCTCCGTACGTCGCATCACACCGCATCCGCCCCTTTCATGGCTGTCCGGCCGGCCACGGCCCGGCACACCGTCACGCCGTACCACCGCGAGCCACGAGCGAGCGGCGGGCGGCGCGGCAGCGGGGCCGGCCACCCGGCGACCCGCGTGACAGGAAGGACCATTTCCGCGATGAGTCATGCAGCTCAGCGCCTGGGCGTCGTCGCCGAATCGGCGCCGGGTGAGACCCGGGTCGCGGCCACCCCGGCCACCATCCCGCAACTGCTCTCACTCGGCTACGAGGTGATCGTCGAATCGGGCGCCGGCGAGAGATCGGGCTTCACGGACGACGCGTACGTCCGGGCGGGCGCGCGGATCGGCGGCCGGGAGGAGACGTGGGGCGCCGGCGTCGTGCTGAAGGTGAACGCCCCGGCGGAGGAGGAGATCGCGGCGCTGCGCGACGGCGCGACACTCGTCTCCCTGATCGGCCCGGCGGCGAACCCGGACCTGCTGGACGCGCTCACGCGGCGGCCGGTGACCGTGCTGGCGATGGACGCCGTGCCCCGGATCTCCCGCGCGCAGTCGCTCGACGTGCTGAGCTCGATGGCGAACATCGCCGGGTACCGCGCGGTGATCGAGGCGGCGCACGCGTTCGGGCGGTTCTTCACCGGCCAGGTGACCGCGGCCGGGAAGATCCCCCCGGCGAAGGTCCTCGTGGCGGGGGCGGGCGTGGCCGGGCTGGCGGCGACGGCCACGGCGGTCAGCCTGGGCGCGATCGTGCGGGCCACCGACCCCCGGCCCGAGGTGGCCGAGCAGGTGCGGTCGCTCGGCGCGGAGTTCCTCGACGTCGGGGTCGCCCAGCGGTCGGGCGCGGACGGCTACGCCAGGGAGACCTCGCGGGACTACGACCTGCGCGCCGCCGAGATGTACGCCGAGCAGGCCGCGGACGTGGACATCGTCGTCACCACGGCGCTCATCCCGGGGCGCCCGGCCCCCACGCTGCTCACGGCCGAGCACGTGGCGCTGATGCGCCCGGGCAGCGTCATCGTCGACATGGCCGCCGCGCAGGGCGGGAACGTCGCCGGCACCCGGGCCGGGGAGGTGGTCGTCACCGCCAACGGCGTGACGATCATCGGATACACCGACCTCGCCGGGCGGCTGCCCGCGCAGGCCTCGCAGCTGTACGGCACCAACCTCGTCAACCTGATGAAACTGCTCACGCCGGACAAGGACGGCCACGTGAGGCTGGACCTCGACGATCCCGTGCAGCGGGCGATGACCGTCGTCCGCGACGGCGAGAAGACCTGGCCGCCCCCGCCGATCGCGGTCAGCGCGGCCCCCGCCGCACCGGCCGCGACCGCGGCGCCGCCGCCTCCGGCGCCCGTGGCGACGCCGTCACCCCCGCCGGGCCGGCGACGGCACCTGCTCGTCGCCGCCGTCGCCGTCGCGCTGTTCCTGCTGACCGCCCTCTCGCCGAACGCGCTGATCGAGCACGTCACCGTCTTCGTCCTGTCGATCGTGATCGGCTACTACGTCATCGGGAACGTCCACCACGCGCTGCACACGCCGCTGATGTCGATCACCAACGCCGTCTCGGGGATCATCGTCGTCGGCGCGCTGCTGCAGATCGGGCAGGGGGGCGGGGTGGTCACCGCCCTGGCCTTCGTCGCGATCCTGCTGGCGAGCATCAACATCTTCGGCGGCTTCGCCGTGACCCGGCGCATGCTCGGCATGTTCACGAGGAGCTGACCGTGACTCTCACCACCGCCGCGCAGGCCGCCTACATCGTCGCGGCCCTGCTGTTCATCCTCAGCCTCGCCGGCCTGTCCAGGCACGAGACCGCGCGCTCCGGTGTCGTGTCCGGCGTCGCCGGCATGGTCGTCGCCCTCGCCGCCACGGTCGCCCTCGCCGCGGACGGCGGCGACGTCCCCGCGGTCGCCCTGCTCGTGGCCGCGATGGCGATCGGCGCCGCCGTCGGGCTCTGGCGGGCCCGGGTCGTCGAGATGACCGCCATGCCGGAACTGATCGCCATCCTGCACAGCTTCGTCGGCCTCGCCGCCGTCCTGGTGGGATGGAACGGCTTCCTCCAGGTCGAGGAGGGCGGCGCGGCGCGGCCGGAGGCCGCCGGCTCGCTGCTCGGCATCCATCACGCCGAGGTGTCCATCGGGGTGTTCATCGGGGCGCTGACCTTCACCGGTTCGGTCGTCGCGTTCCTCAAGCTGTCGGCCCGGATCGACTCCAGGCCCATGACGCTGCCCGGCAAGAACTACCTGAACCTGGGCGCGCTCGCCGCGTTCGCGGTCCTGACCGTGCTCTTCGTGGCCTCCCCCGGCCTCGGGCTGCTCGTCGCGCTGACCGCCGTGGCGCTGACGCTCGGCTGGCACCTGGTCGCCTCCATCGGCGGCGGCGACATGCCCGTCGTGGTCTCGATGCTCAACAGCTACTCCGGCTGGGCGGCCGCGGCGTCCGGCTTCCTGCTCGACAACAACCTGCTGATCGTCACCGGCGCGCTGGTCGGCTCGTCCGGCGCCTACCTGTCGTACATCATGTGCCAGGCGATGAACCGCTCGTTCCTGTCGGTGATCGCCGGGGGCTTCGGCGTCGAGGCGGGGCACGCCGTCGAGGCCGACTACGGGGAGCACCAGGAGGTCACGGCCGGCGACACCGCCGAGCTGCTGAAGGACGCCAAGTCGGTGATCATCGCCCCCGGGTACGGCATGGCGGTCGCCCAGGCGCAGTATCCCGTGGCCGAGCTCACCCGCAGGCTGCGCGACCGCGGGGTGGAGGTCCGCTTCGGCATCCACCCCGTCGCCGGGCGCCTGCCGGGCCACATGAACGTCCTGCTCGCCGAGGCCAAGGTGCCGTACGACGTCGTGCTGGAGATGGACGAGATCAACGACGACTTCGCCGGGACCTCGGTCGTCCTGGTCATCGGGGCCAACGACACCGTCAACCCGGCGGCCGTCGAGGACCCGGACAGTCCCATCGCGGGCATGCCCGTCCTGCGCGTGTGGGAGGCGGACCGCGTCGTCGTCTTCAAACGGTCGATGGCCACCGGCTACGCGGGCGTGCAGAACCCCTTGTTCTTCCGGGACAACACCCGGATGCTCTTCGGCGACGCGCGGCAGCGCGTCGAGGAGATCGTCGCGGCGCTCTGACCGACGGGTCGCCCCGGCCGGTCACCCCAGCCTGCGGAGGAGGTGACCGCGGGCGGCCTCGTCCCCGGGGCCACCGCGCTCCGCGAGCCGTTCGGCGACGTACCGGCGGTGGGCCTCGTCCACGTTCCCGCCGTACTTGAACTTGCCGTCGATCTTCTGGATCGCGAGCCGCAGGCCCCGGATGCCGGGCAGGGACCTGCGGTGCTCGGCGGGATCGGCGAGCCCGTCGTCGAGCCGGGCGAGCTGGGCGCGGAGGATCTCCGCCTTGCCCTCGGCGTCGTCGACGATCTCCGCGTGGCAGACCAGCTGCACGGCGGCGTAGTACGTGGTCGGGATGCCGAGCCGGGGGTCCTCGCCGCTGTCCGGCAGCACCTTCCACGCGCCCCTGACGTACGCCCAGTCGCCGGCCAGGGAGAGCAGGACCGCGGGGTTCTCCTCGATCGCGGCCCACACCGGGTTGGGCCGGGCCAGGTGGAGCAGGACCGTCGAGGCGTCGGCGAGGAGGAACTGGGTCGGCACGACGACCGGCACGTCGCGACCGCGTCCCGACGCGATGAGGTGGCCGAACTCGCTCACCCGGACGAAGGCCAGCGCCTCCTCCTCCGACGCGGCGTCCCACGGATGGATCAGCATGCTCCCACTCTAGGCGGAGCCCTCGGCCCGCCCCGGGGCGGTGGTCAGCCGGTCCAGGAGCTGTTCATGAAGGAGATGACCATCGGCACCGTGAGCGGCCCGATCACGGTGGCGTAGAGGATGATCACCCATCTGTGCCGGGCGGCCGTACGGCCGACGAGCACCCACAGCGGCCACCAGAGCAGCGCTCCCCGGGGCATCGACATGTAGAACGTCGACGTGGTGAGCACGGCCACCTGGAGCCCGACGTAGACGAACTCGGCCCAGCGGCGGGTGACCAGGAGCCAGACGAGCAGCAGCAGCCCCACGATCGCCACCGCGAGCTCCAGGCGGAACATCGGCCCGAACGTGGCGTCGCCGGTCATGTCCCAGGTCGAGCGGAACGACTCCCAGGGCCAGACCATCCTCCGGCCCCAGCCGGCCTCCTGGGCGTGGTTCCAGGCCAGCCAGTCGCCCGTACGGGAGTGCTGGTAGGCGGAGTAGGCGACGATCGGCGCGAACGGCAGCAGCAGCCAGGGCGCGTCGCGCCAGCCGGTCCAGCCGTCCCTGCGGATCCTGCTGACGACGAACTCCGTCACGAGCGCCGCGGCCAGGAACAGGCCGGTCACCCGTACGCAGGACGCCCCGGCGGCCAGGGCGCAGGCCACCGCCCAGTTGCGGCGCCGCACGGCCAGCCAGGCGGGCAGCGCGAAGGCGAGGAAGAGCGCCTCGGAGTAGCCGGCGAACAGGAAGACGGCGGGCGGGCACAGCAGCAGGGCCAGCACCGCCCAGCGCCCGGCGCCGACGGGCGCCTCCAGGTCGGCGAGCTTGGCCAGCGCCACCATCGCCACCGCGCCGGCCAGGAACGAGATGATCAGTCCGGCCAGGGTCCAGTCGTGGACCACCAGGTGGACCAGGCGCAGCGCCAGCGGCAGGCCGGGGAAGAAGGCCGGCAGCCCGGGGTCGGGGTCCTGGTTCGGGTCGCCGCCGTAGCCGAACTCCGCGATCTCCCGGAACAGGTCGACGTCCCAGTAGTGCCACCGCTCCAGCAGCGGGGCCCTGTTGGTGCCGGAGACGGCCAGGACGCCGTAGACCGCCATGAGGACGATCCCGGCCCTGGTGCCGACCCACAGCAGCAGCGCGTCCCTGACCGTGGCGTTCCGCTCCGCCGCCTCGGCGGAGGCGCCCTCCGGCGGAGGACTCTCGTCGCCGTGGCCGGGCTCCTCCTCGTCCGGCCCGCGATCCTCCGGGTCCGTCCCGGGCCGCTCCCCGCGCTCCGGGTCGCGGCCGGTCTCCTGGACAGAAGCCGTCACGTGCCGCCCCTCCACTCGCCCCTGCCGGCACCGCCGTGCGTACGCGGTGGCCGTACGTCCTTCCGCCTCCGGCGGAGTCTGCCGCCGGACCGGTCCTGCTCCGCGCGGCCGCGGGCACGCCGGGGGTCCTGCCGCACCGGGGGCCGTACGGGCGAGCGCGGACGCGCCCATGATCGGAGATGATGTCAAGGTCCTGAGCCCCGGCGCCAGTCCGAATCCGTACGAAAGCCACTGTCGACGCCCACCGCGCCGGGCGGCCGTCGCTGACGTCGGGGTTCGCTCCGCCATCGGACGGGGCGGCCCGCGCCCGGCCTGAAAATTCCATCGCCGGAGATCGCGAAGACCGCCCCCGTTCACCGCGCCTGGCGGAATCGGCCGGACGACATGCCGCCGTGCCGGGGCGACCGGGCCGCGCCGGACGGCGGCACAGGTGAAATTTTCATCGAGGCGGCTCGAAGAGGGCCGCACCGGAGCCCTGGTCAGGGACCGGAGAACCCCGGTTGCCGCCTGCGGGCGGTGCGCGTGGAGGCGGGCCGGGATCTTGACACGTCCCACCGCGTCATATTTGCTCCGCTGCACATCGCGGTGACAGGCGCGTGCGCCGTGGCCGGTTTCCCGTCCGCGTAACCCCCCCATGTGCATGGCACAGGAAGATGCGTGATGTTGAGAAGACCGCGCACCAGGGGGCGGAGTCCCGGCGGCCTCCCCTCCCTGCCCTCCCCCGACATGCCGTCCGGGCGGGCCCGGTGCCCGTCGGCCGCTGGAGAGGTGCGATGACGCCCGCCCGCCCGGCCACCCGCCGGAACGCTCGCATCGCCGCCGCTCGCGCGGCCTCGGACGAACGGCAGGATCGGACCCTGCGACGGCAGATCCTGTTCGCGATCGTCGCGGTGGCCTTCGCCGTGCACGCCAACGGGATCGGCAACGGCTTCGTCTACTTCGACGACCCCGAGGGCGTGATCGACAACATCTCCATCCGGGAGTTCAGCGCGGCCAACATCGGCCACTGGTTCACCACTCCGCTCCAGTTCATGTACACACCGCTGGTGTACGTGTCGTACGCGGTGGACTATCTGTTCGGCCAGGGCGCGACGGGCGTGTACCACTTCACCAACGTCGTGCTGCACCTGGTCAACGTGGTCCTGGTGTTCCTGCTGATCCGCCGGCTGACCGAGCGTCTCTTCCCGGCCGCTTTCGTGGCGGCGGCGTTCGCGATCCATCCCGTGAACGTCGACTCGGTCGCCTGGATATCCACCCGCAGCAACCTGCTGGCCACGCTTTTCACGCTGGCCGCGCTGCTGACGTACCTGCGTCACCTGGAGTCGGAGCGGTGGCCGCCGCTGGTCTGGTCGTTGCTCCTCTTCGGGCTGGCCGTGCTCTCCAAGTCGACCGCGGTCGTGCTTCCCCTCATGTTGTTCCTCGTCGACTTCTTCCGGGGCCGCCCGCTGTCCCGCCGCGTGCTGTTCGAGAAGATTCCCTTTCTCGCCGTCTCCGCGGCCGCGATTCTCGTCGCGCTGAACGTGCGGGAGGACGTGGTCCCGCCCCAGGGGTACACGATCCTCGACCGGTTCCTTCTGGCCTGCTCGGCGGTGGGCAACCATCTGGTGCAGGTGGTCTATCCGCTCCACCTGTCCCTCGCGTACGAGTACCCCCGCAAACCGTTGTCCTGGCTCTTCTTCCTCTGCCCGCTCGCCCTCGTGGCAGGGGCCGCCCTTCTCCTGCTGGTCAAGCCGGCCCGCAGGGTCGTGGTGTTCGGGCTCGGGTTCTTCCTGGCCGGCGTCGCCCCGGCCCAGGCCGTGCTCCTCATCGACGGCTACCACGCGAACAGGTACGCGTACCTGCCCTATCTGGGTCTCTTCCTGGTCGCGGCCTGTCTCGCGGAGAAGGCGCTCCGGCATCGCGACCGCCGGCTGCGGGCCTGCGTGATCGGCGTGATGGCGGTGTTCGTCGCGTTCTTCGCCACGCTGACGGTCGTCCGGAACACCGCCTGGCGGAACACGGAGACCATCATGAGCGACGCCATCGCCAAGGAACCGGGCGTGGCGTTCACGTACAACGCCCGGGGCATCGCCAGGTTCCGCGAGGGCCGGTACGACGGCGCCACCGCCGACTTCGAGCGCACCGTCGAACTCGACCCCGACTTCATGCTCGCGCACCACTACCTGGGCATGACCAGATATCACAACGGCGACTACTCGGGGGCTCTCGCCGAACTCGACAACGTGGTGTCGCGACTGCCGACCTTCGCCGCCGGCTACAACGAGCGCGGGAAGACCAAGATCGCCCTGCGCGACTACCAGGGGGCCTATGCGGACCTCTCCGCCGCCGTTCAGTACGACTCGCAACTGGCGGAGGCGTACTACCTCCGCGGTGTGGCCGGGACCGAGCTGGGCAACCCGCAGGGAGCCGTATCCGATCTGAACACGGCGATCGGACTGTTTCCCGGATACGCCGACGCCTATCACCAGCGCGGGGTGGCCGAGTCGCGCCTGGGCGACACCCGCGCCGCGTGCGCCGACTGGAACACGGCGGCGTCCCTCGGCAGCACCGCCGGGAACACGGCCGTGGCCGAGAACCACTGCGCCGGTTAGCCGGTCAGCCCACAGTGGCCCCGGCGGCGGTTGGCCCCGGCTCCGCCGGGGTAGCAGCGTGGCGCATGACGGAGTATGGAATCCACGCCTCCCACGAGCAGATCCCGCCCGCCGACCTCCTCACCGCGATGATCGCCGCCGAGCGTGCCGGCTTCGACGCCGCCATGTGTTCCGACCACTTCTCCCCCTGGAGCGAACGGCAGGGCGAGTCGGCCTTCGCCTGGTCCTGGCTCGGCGCCGCCCTGCAGGCCACCGGCCTCACCTTCGGCGTCGTGAACGCCCCCGGGCAGCGCTACCACCCGGCGATCGTCGCCCAGGCGATCGGGACCCTCGGCGCGATGTTCCCGGGCCGGTTCTGGGCCGCGCTCGGCAGCGGCGAGTACAGCAACGAGCACATCACCGGCGAGCAGTGGCCGCGCAAGGAGGTCCGCGACGCCCGCCTGCGCGAGTGCGTGGACGTCATCCGCGACCTGCTCGACGGGAAGACGGTCACCCACGACGGCCTGGTGACCGTCGACCGTGCCCGCCTGTGGACCCGCCCGGACACCCCGCCGCCGCTGATCGGCGCGGCGGTGAGCACCGCTACGGCGGCCCGGTGCGCGGAGTGGGCGGACGGCCTGGTCACGGTCAACGCCCCCGAGGACCACCTGCGCGAGATGATCGCGGCGTACCGTGACGCGGGTGGACGCGGACCGGTCTGCCTGCAGGTCCACCTGAGCTGGGCGCCGACCGAGGAGGAGGCGGAGGCGATCGCCCACGACCAGTGGCGCAGCAACGTCTTCGGCCCGCCCGTCTCCTGGGACCTGGAACTGGTGGAGCACTTCGACGTCGTCTCCGAGCACGTCACCGTCGAGCAGGTGCGCGATGTGGTCAACGTCTCCGCCGACCTCGACAGGCACGTCGACTGGCTGCGCGGCTACGCGGATCTCGGCTTCGACCGCGTCTACCTGCACCATGTGGGCCAGGACCTGCTGCCGTTCATCGACGCCTTCGGCGCCAAGGTCCTGCCCGCACTGCGCTGACGTCGGCCGCGACCCGTCGTACGGCGGGCGGGCCGGGGACGCCGGCGTCCGGCCCTCCCGCCGCTCGTCACTCCTGCCGGGTGCGCCGGATCGCCTCGGCGATCCGCTTGACGCGTGCGGGAGACCAGCCATCGGTTGCGCGTTGGCCTGGAAAATGGGTACGAAACCCCCCGGACGGGGTGCGAGGCTGGGCGGATGACCCGTACGCACACCGTGGTCCTGGTCGAAGGGCTCAGCGACAAGGCGGCCGTCGAAGCCCTGGCCGGCCGCCGGGGCCGGGACCTCGACGCCGAGGGCATCTCCCTGGTGGCGATGGGTGGCGCCACGAACATCGGGACGTACATCGCCAGGTTCGGCCCTCCAGGGCGCGACCTGCGGCTGGCCGGTCTGTGCGACGCCGGCGAAGTGGGCGCCTTCCAGAGGGCGCTCGAACGTGCCGGCCTCGGGTCCGGTCTCGACCGGAGCGACCTGGAGGCGCTCGGGTTCTTCGTCTGCGTGGCCGACCTGGAGGACGAACTGATCCGCGCCCTCGGCACCGCCGCGGTCGAACGCGTCATCGACGCCGGAGGCGAACTCGGCTCGTTCCACACGCTCCAGAAGCAACCCGGATGGCGCGAGCGCAGCACGCACGACCAGCTACGCCGCTTCATGGGATCAGGCAGCGGCCGCAAGATCCGCTACTCGGGTCCGCTCGTCGCGGCGCTGGACCCCGATCGCGTCCCCCGCCCACTGGACGCACTGCTGGCCCACCTGTGAGCCGCATATGCGAGGGACCAGATGCGAGCCAGGGTGTGGGCGGCGCGAATCGCGGGACTCGCACTCCGCAGTCAGCAGCCGTCGCCCGTCTCGTTGCGCAGCTTGAGAATGTAGGCCGCGGTGAGCGCGACGGCACGGTCGTCGTCATGGGACAGGTCCGCGAGGACACGTGACGTCGTGGATCCCGGGATGTCCGCGAGCGCCTGCGCCAGCCGTAGACGTACGGGCGCGTCCTGGGTGCCGTGGGCGATGCGGTCGGCGAGCCCGGTGGCGATCCGATCCGCCAGCGCAGGATCAGCCGCAAGGGCGCTCAGCGCATCGGCCGCGTCGACGTCGTTCGTCCCCTCGACGACCATGTCGGTGAGTGCCGGGATCGCGTCGGCCACTCCGCGTGCCCCGAGCGCCAGAGCCGCGCACCCGCGGACCACCGCGTCAGGGCTCGTGAGGGCGTCCCGCAGCAATGTGGTCGCCGCACCGTCCGGAATCTCGGCGATGGACTGGACGGCACGTCGCCGCACCTCGGCCACCGGTGAGCCGAGGCCCTCCGCGAGCAGTCCCAGCGCGCCGTCGCCCGATCGCGCCAGAGCCCATCGAAGGGCTCCGGCGACGTTCGGGTCCGCCTCGCTCAACACGGCCTCGGCCAAAGCCTCCACCGGCACCGCAACCTCTTCCGCCGAGGACAGGGCCGCGCGCTGGCGCTTTCCGGCGCTGTCCGACCCCAGAGCCTGGAGGAGCGCCACGGTTCGCAGGACGTCCTCCCAACCGGCGGGTTCCGCGGCACCGATCCGGCGTAGCCGCGTGAGCAGTTCCGTCTCGGCCGCGATACGTTCTCGCGACTGGCGGATGAGGTCGTCGACGAGCTCCGAGGGCGTGAAGCCGGGATCGTCCAGCGCACGCCCGACCTCACGCAGCGACAGCCCCAACGACCGCAGGCTTTCGACATGGAAGATCCGCCGGATGTCCTCGGCGGAGTACTCCCGATAGCCGGCCTCGGTGCGGCCCGTCGGCCGCACCAGGCCGAGCGACTCGTAATGCCTGAGCATCCGGGCACTTACCCCGGACCGTCGAGCCACATCCCCGATCAGCACCGCCTGTCACCCCTCCTGCGCGCCGAGGACCGCGACGCGCTTCGCCTCCTCGATCGCGAACTCGAATCCCGCGTCGGGGTCGCGCAGCAGCCGTTCCGTGGCGATCGCGTGCTGACGCACGCGAGGGTCGGGATCCGTCGTCGCGACGCGCAGAATCGGCGTGATCACCTCGCCGAGCGCGACCAGCGCCCGGCTGAGGCTCAACCGCGTCTCACGCTCGCCGCGTCCGAGCTGTGTCGCCAGCACTCCCGCCAATTCGGACTCCTCGCCTTCGGGCACGAGTACGACCGCCGCTCGCCAGGCGCTCCGCGCCACCTCGTCGTCGCCGTCGGTCAGCAGGCCTCGTGTGATCGCCGGCCACGCCCGCCGATCCCCGATCTTGGACAGCGTGTGCAACGCCTGGCTTCGTGCCTGCACGCGCTCCGAGCGGAGTTCATCGACGAGCTTCGGAACCGTGATCGATGACGAGTGGCGGGTGAGCGCCCAGGTAAGCATGTCACGCACGTAGAAATCGGGCTCGATCGCGCACCGTTCGACGAGCCTGTCGATGAACCTCGGGTCCGGGGTCGTACCGGCCGCGAGCACCGCCTGCAGCCGCACCGACGAGCTGCCGTTCTCCAGCCCCTGGAGAGCTCGCATGATGTTCGTGTCCTCTTCGGGCATGGTCATCGGGACCACCTCCTCGGCCACAGTGAAGGCCCTGCCACTGTGTCAAGGTCAAGCGAGGTCACCGCATGAGATGTCCGAGACTCTCGGACCGGTCAGCACCAGGGGTTCGGTGCGGGTGCCGGAGGAGGCCGGGGCGGACCGCGCATGAGGTGCGCGCCACCACTCCCCTCCAGTTTCACTGTATATCAGATCCGCAGACCTCATGAGGCGTAAAAAATTGCTTCATACTGCCCGTTGCGAACCGATCCGACGAGCGATGGAGCAGCGGAAATGCGCTACGTGATGGGTTTCGAGCAAATCGACTCGGCGAATGTCGGGGACGTCGGCGGAAAGGGGGTGCACCTTGGGGAGCTCTCGCGAATCGACGGCGTCCGCGTGCCGGACGGCTTCTGCGTCACGACGGATGCCTTCCAGCGGGTCGTGGCCGAGGTGCCGTCGATCGACGCCCAGCTTGATCTGCTGTCCCGCGTACAACCGGACGACCGCGCGGCGATCCGCGCCCTGAGCGCGGACGTCCGCCGCGTCGTCGAAGACGTCGCGATGCCCGACGATCTCGTGGCGGCGATCGGCGAATCGCTCGCCCGGCTCGGCGAGCAGGACTCCTACGCGGTACGGTCCAGCGCGACGGCCGAGGACCTGCCGACCGCGTCCTTCGCCGGCCAGCAGGACTCGTACCTGAACATCGTGGGCCTGGCGGAGATCCTCCGGCACGTCCGGCGGTGCTGGGCCTCGCTGTTCACCGAGCGGGCGGTGACCTACCGGCGCCGTAACGGCTTCGACCACCGGAAGGTACGGATGGCCGTGGTCGTACAGCGGATGGTGTTCCCGGACGCGGCCGGGATCCTGTTCACCGCCGACCCCGTGACCTCGAACCGGAAGATCGCCACCGTGGAAGCCGGTTGGGGGCTCGGCGAGGCGCTCGTCTCCGGCCTGGTCTCCGGCGACGTCTACGCGGTGCGCGACGACCAAATCATCACCAGAACGATCGCCACCAAGCCGCGGATCGTCCGGGCGTCACCCGGAGGCGGCACCCACGACGCACCGGTCGAGCCGCAGCGGCAGACGCAGCCGGCTCTGACGGACGCGCAGGTCGTACGTCTGGTGCGGCTGGGCCGGCGGATCGAGGCGTACTTCGGCCGGCCCCAGGACATCGAGTGGTGCCTGGCCGGCGACGAGTTCCACATCGTCCAGAGCCGGCCGATCACCACCCTGTTCCCCGTCCCCGCGACCGGCGACCAGGACAACCACCTCTACGTCTCCGTCGGTCACCAGCAGATGATGACCGACGCGATGAAGCCGCTGGGACTGTCCCTGTGGCAGCTGACGACCCCCCGGCCGATGCACGAGGCGGGCGGACGGTTGTTCGTCGACGTCGCCCCCGTCCTGGCGACGTCCGCGGGCCGCGCGAACCTCATCGGGACGCTGGGGAGGTCCGACCCGCTGATCCGGGACGCGCTGCAGACCGTCGTCGACCGCGGCGACTTCCTCCGCCTGCTTCCCGACGAGGATGCCGGCTCCGCACCCGCCGGCGACGCGCCCGCTCCGATCGAGACCGATCCGGCCGTCGTCACCGAGCTGATCCGGAACAACCAGGCGTCCGTCGCCGCCCTGCGGCGCGAGATCCAGGGCCTCTCCGGCCCGGCGCTGCTCGACTTCATCCGCACCGACATCGAAGAGCTGAGGCGCCTTCTGTTCGACCGGCGGAGCTTCCAGGTGATCATGGCGGGGATGGAGGCGGCCTGGTGGCTCAACGACCAGCTCGAGGCATGGCTGGGCGAGAAGAACGCGGCCGACGTGCTCACGCAGTCCGTCCCCCACAACGTCACGTCGGAGATGGGGCTGGCGCTCCTCGACGTCGCGGACGCGGTCCGGCCGCACGCGGAGGTCGTGGCGTTCCTGCACCGCGTCGCGGACGAGGGCCGGGACGGAGACGGCTTCCTGGACGAGCTGGCCGGGCTGCCCGGCGGACGGGAAGCACGTGACGCCATCCGGGGCTACCTCGACGAGTACGGCATGCGCTGCACGGGTGAGATCGACATCACCAGGACGCGCTGGAGCGAGCAACCCGCCACGCTCGTGCCCAGCATCCTCGGCAACGTCAGGAACTTCGAGCCGGGCGCCGGCAAGCGGCGCTTCGAACAAGGACTCCAGGAGTCCCTACGGAAGGAAGAGGAGCTGCTGACGCGGTTGCGCGCCCTGCCCGACGGGGAGCAGAAGGCCGACGAGACCAAGCGGATGATCGACCGCGTCCGCACCTTCGCCGGATACCGCGAGTACCCCAAGTACGGCATGGTCAGCCGCTACTTCGTCTACAAGCAGGCGTTGCTGCGGGAGGCCGATCGCCTCGTCCAGGCCGGCGTCCTGCGGGAGAGGGACGACATCTTCTTCCTCCGGTTCGAGGAGCTGCGTGAGGTCGTGCGCACCGACGCCGTGGACGCCGAACTCATCCTGGAAAGACGGGAGGCGTTCCGGTCGTACGAGGCGCTCACGCCGCCCCGGGTCCTCACGTCGGACGGCGAGGTCGTCACCGGCCGGTACCTGCGCGACGACGCCCCGCCCGGCGCGCTGGTGGGCCTCCCGGTCTCGGCCGGGACCGTCGAAGGCCGTGCCCGTGTCATCACGGACATGGCGCGGGCCGACCTCGAGGCGGGCGACATCCTGGTCACCACCTACACCGACCCCAGCTGGACCCCCCTGTTCGTCTCCGTCGCCGGACTGGTGACGGAGGTGGGCGGCCTCATGACGCACGGGGCGGTGATCGCGCGAGAGTACGGCCTGCCGGCCGTCGTGGGAGTGGAGCAGGCCACCCGGTTGATCCGCGACGGCCAGCGGATCCGCGTCCACGGAACCGACGGGTACGTCCAGATCCTCGACTGAACCATCACGTCGAGATGCCAGGGGCTCGTCTCGGGGCAGAGACGAGCAGGGTCTCAGCCGTCGCGTTGCTTGAGGCGGAGCGCTTCCTTGCGGGTCTCGGCCTGGACGGCTCGCTCGCGCTCCAGCCACGGTGGGTTCTCCGCTTTCAGCGCCTCGATCTCAGCGGTGGTGAGCGGTCCGGTGATCCCGCCTCTGATCAGGCCGGAAATGGAGATCCTGAGCTTCGCGGCGATGACCTGCTTGGGGTGCGGGCCGTTGCGGCGCAGGTCGGTGAGCCAGGCGGGTGGGGTCGACTGCAACTCGTTCAGCTCGTCCCTGGAGACGACACCCGCCTGGAACTCGGCGGGAGTGGCCGAGAGGAGAACACCCAGCTTCTTGGCCGCGGTCGCGGGCTTCATCGTCTGGATGGTCTTCGGTCTGGACGAGGTCATGGCGCCAAGCGTAGTCAGTCGGAACGGGTTCCCCTGACATCGATACCCTGGGGAAGTGAATGACGGGGAGACCGGCAGGGTGTTCCGGCTGGCGTACGTGCCCGGGGTGACACCCGCGAAATGGGTCGGCATCTGGACCGAGAGGATGCCCCATGTGCCGGTTGACCTGGTCGCGGTTCCCGCCGCCGAGGTGGTGGACCTCCTGCGGGACGGCGGCGCCGACGCCGGCTTCGTCAGGCTGCCGGTCGACCGGGCCGGCCTCAGCGTGATCCCTCTCTACGTGGAGACCACGGTGGTCGTGGTGCCCAAGGACCACGCGGTGGCCGCCGTCGACGAGGTGGCCACCGCCGACCTGACCGACGACGAGGTGCTCCACCCTCTGGACGACACCATCGAGTGGACGGACCGGCCCGGGCTGCCCGCGTTCACCCGCCCGGCCACGACGGCGGACGCGGTCGAACTGGTGGCGGCCGGGACGGGGCTCCTCCTGGTTCCGCAGTCGCTGGCGCGCCTCCACCACCGCAGGGACCTCACGTACCGGCCGGTGCCGGACGCGCCGCAGTCCCAGGTCGCGCTGGCCTGGCCCACCGACGCGACCACCGACCTGGTGGAAGATTTCATCGGCATCGTCCGCGGCCGGACGGTGAACAGCTCGCGGGGTCGTACCCCCGACTCCCAAGCAGCGAAACCGAGACAGCAGGCACAGAAACCCGTACAGAACGGCTCCGGCCGCCGTGCCGTACCGGCCGGCCGTAAAAGGAAGGGCCACCGGCCTCGGTGACCTCGCCCGCGCTTTCCCTGCCGTTCGCGCGAGGCGTGGGTCACGCCGTCATGTCCCCTCACGCAAGGCGTTCGCGCGAGCGGCCTCCGCCTTCTCGCCCAGGAGGTAGTGCACGTTCGTGCCCGGCAGAGTGGGCAGCTCCGCCCAGTGGGTGATCGGATCGTCAAATTCCAGCGTTTCATCACGATCCCGGCCGTAGGGCAGGCGGACGACACCGTCAGAGTCGACGAAGCAGTCGCGGTATTCACGCCCGTCCTCGGCGAAGTGACGGGTGGTGAAGTACATCGGCCTCACCAGCCAGAATTCCTGCCCTGCGTCCGGATCGCGCTCGCCCGCATCGTCGGACGCGAAACGGCCCATTATCGCGGCGGCCACGGGCACGCCGTCCCCCGGCAGCCTCTCCTGTGAGTCCACCCACTCCACCTCCGCGCGCATGTTCATCCCGGCTCCGATCTTCTGTCAGGTACGGCCATCCTGGCATTCCCGCCCTTGTCCCGCCCGCTCAGCGCCGGCCTCAGCTCCTACTCACTCGATGTTCGCTGGGGGAAAGCCCTACCGTGATGTGTCGAACCCTCCGTCCATGGGGAGCTGCTGAGGTTGAGTGCGATTCGCAGGCCTTTGTTGCTGGTCCTCTGCCTGCTGCTGGCCGGACCCGCACTCCATGCGTCAGCGGCTGGACCGCCGAAATGGCCGTACGCGTCGAAACCGTGCGAGGAGACGGCCAGAACGCCTGTTCCTCGCACGTTCGGGCCTCCGGTGGCCCTCGGGGGTGACGGGCACACCAATGTGACGGGGGTGGCCATCGGCCTGCTGGGGTCGCGTCCCGTCGCGGTCAGCGCCGGGGACGAAGGCAGTCTGCGGGTCTGGGACCTTCCGACCCTCGCCCCGATCGGAGAGCCGGTCAAGGTCGGTGGACCGATCAGGGCGATCACTACGAGTTCGTTTCCGGAACACCCACTGACGCTGTTCGTCAAGGTGGGCCGTTCAGAAAAGACGATCACCGTACGACGGTTCCAGGGGCAACCGCTCACAGTGACCAGCGGGGACGCCAAAGGTGCCGCGATCGGCCGCCTGAACGGTCGCACCGTGAAGGTCACCGCTGGTGACGAGCTCCACGTGGTCGACGCGGGGACCGGGCGGGAGATCGGGCCGCGCATCCTGCTGGGAGAGGACAACGGAGTCAACGCGCTCGAACTCGTCACTCTGCACGGCAGACTCACCGCCGTGGTCAACGACAACGGCGGTGACGAGAACGAACCGGGACCGGATCCCCTCCGTTTCGTGGACCTGGCCAGCGGTAGACGACTCGTGGGAATCGACGGTGATTTCACCACCGTGCGAAAAGCGAGGGTGAACGGGAAGACCGTACTTCTGACCGTCAACCGGCCCGCGGGCAGCATCTCCATATGGGACCCCGTCTCGCGCAAGCAGATCGGGCTCCTGCCCGGCAATCCACCGGCACCCAGTGCTCTGGGCGGCGAATCCTACGGATTTTCGCGGCCGGCCTTCATCGAGGTCTCACTGGCCGTGGGAGAACTGGCCGGTCGGCCGATCGCGATTACCGGAGGCGGTGACAACACCGTCCGGCTCTGGGACCTCGGCACCGCCCGGCAGCTTGCCGCGACCGTTCCTCCCGGTCACACCGACTCCATTCTGGCGATCGCGGTCAGCGAGTCGGCCGGCCGACCGGTGGCGATCACCCAGGGCTGGGACGGCCAGACGATCCAATGGGATCTCGCCACGGGTCGGAGGGTCGCCGCTCCACCGCCGGACACCTACGGCTCCCTCGAAGACATCCCGGCCGATCGCCTGCGTGACCGCACTGTCGTCGCGGACCGAGCGGGAGGCGGACGATTCCGGGATCTCGTCGCCTCCAGCCTGGAGGAGGCTCTCCGCGCCAGGGACGAAAGGACAGCGCCGTGGGTCACCCAGGTCGGTGATCGCACCGTGCTGTTCGGCAGGGATGGAGCCAGAGCATGGATCAAGGACCTCGCCACGGGTGCGGGAATCGGAGCCCCGGTGAAAATCGGTGCCACTACTCCACTACAGCTCACGACTCTGGCCGAAATCGACGGCAGGCCGGTTCTCCTCGTCAGCCTGAAGGGAACGACCCGCATTCTGGACTTCCAGAGCGGCCACCTCCTCGGCGAGGTGAGCGGGGTCAGCTCCAGTGAATCCCCGATCGCGGTGGCCCGCGTACGCTGTACGACCGGTGTCCTCACCAGACGCAGCAGTCGCCTCTATTTCTGGGATCTGCGGACCGGTCGCAGACTGACACCCACTCTCCGGGGGCATGGCACACGCGTCCTCCAAATCCTGACCGGACGGCTCGGCGACATCCCGATCGCGGTGACCGCCGCCCTGGGCGGCGAAATCCGTGTGTGGAACCTGCTCGACGGACAGCAGATCGGCGATCCGCTCAAGGCTCACAACCGGTTGGTCGTCATGGCGCTCGGCTACGTGAACGGGCACACCGTCGTGCTTGCCGGGGGAAAAGCCGAGAAGGTCTTGATGTGGGATCTCGGTCGGTAGGCATGCGACCAGGAGGCATCTGAAGCATCCGCGCTGCCGCCGACCCGTCAACATCTGGCGCCCGGCCTGGCGGAAGCGCGACGCCAAGACCGCCGTCGCGCCCATCTCGCCGGCCACCGGCCCAGGGTTCAAACCCAATCAGGTCCGATTTGAATCAGCGTTCGACCACGTTCGGTGGCTGCGGACGCCTTGGTCGAAGGCGAGTGGCAGTCCGCCTCGGCGGCCTTGCACAGCCGGGTGCGCACTTCGTCGACGCATTCGGGGATGGTGGTGCCAATGCCATGCCGGCGTGGCTCATGAGATCGCGAGCGCGCCATGAACGCCGTTATGCCCCTCCTCCAGGGCGTTCGCGCGAGCGGTCTTCGCCTTCTCGCCCAGGAGGTAGTGCACGTTCGTGCCCGGCAGAGTGGGCAGTTCCGCAAAATGGGTAATCGGATCGTCACAGTCCTGCGGCTCGTCATGGTCACGGCCGTAGGGCAGGCGGACGACACCGTCAGAGTCGACGAAACAGTCGCGGTACTCACGCCCGTCCTCAGCGAAGTGACGGGTGGTGAAGTGCATCGACCTCACCAGCCAGAATTCCTGCCCGGCGTCCGGATCACGCTCGTCCGCATCGTCGGACGCGAAACGGCCCATGATCGCGGCGACCACGGGTATTCCGCGCCGCGTTCCGGGCGCGTCCACGGCGATTGTCACCCAGCGCGCCACGCCTGCCATCAAGCCAGAAACTAGTCCACTGCACGCGAACGATATACACCTCGCGTTGGGGCTCCATGACGAGATAGGTCACCAGCCCACGCTCTCCAAAGGGCATGACCCGCATGTTGCCGTCGGGCTTGCTTGGCGATTGCGGCCCACCGGCCCAGGGCTCCAGCTCAACCAGGTCTACTGATCTTTAATTCGTGATGTCGACTCCTGTCGTTATCGCCAGGCCGGTCGGTGGGAGGCAGCCGTCGATGAGGTGGGGCCTGTACTGGATCTTCTTCAGGGCGCGCTTGATGACCCGGACGAGC